>REED01000026.1 GCA_007695225.1 Gemmatimonadales bacterium | reverse complement strand
CCCCATGGACCGCGTCCGCCAGATCTTCCAGACCCACCCTGCTCCCGCCAGCGACGCGGGTGAGGAAGCCTTTGCCCTCGTCCAGGCTGCTGCCGAGTGTGCGTTCACCTGCACGACGTGCGCGGACGCCTGCCTGGAAGAAGAAGACCCGAGGGCCCTGCGGAGCTGCATCCGGCTCAATCTGGATTGCGCCGACATCTGCACGGTCACGGCCACCCTGATCAGCCGTCCCGGGACGCAGAGCCCGGAGGTCCTCCGCGCCCAGCTCGAGGCGTGCATCGCCGCCTGCATGGCCTGCGCGGAGGAGTGCGCTTCGCATGCCGCGCACATGGAGCACTGCCGGGTGTGTGCCGAGGCCTGCCGTGCGTGCGCCGCCGCCTGCGTGGAGATGAAGGGCGCCCTGGTCGCCTGATCCTGGGGCCTGGCCCGTCTACCGGACCCGTACGAGGTAGGAGCCGCTCCCCATCTCCAGGACGAAGTCGTCCACCCTGCGGGCGAGGGGGCCGGTGAGGAGTTCTCGCACCCGCTCCCGCAGGACGGGAGCTCCCTCGGATCGGAGTCCCTTCCCGGTGACAATCCGGAGAACCGCGCCGGGCTGGCGACTTCGCCACATCTCGACGAACTCCCTTACCCGCCGCTCGGCCTGGTCTGCCGTGAACCCATGCAGGTCCAGGGTAGCCACCGGGAGCGTCCCATGAAGTGTCCGCACCGGGTCGGGTTGGACCACCGGGATCTTCCGTCGCTTTCCCACGATCAACCCTCCAGGGTGTCTGTTCGTTCGCGCTTGATTGTGTCGGCTCGCAGCTGATTCGCTCGCGAAGGGACGGGGGGAGGTGGGGCGTCGCCCCTTCGCCCTTCCCATCCGGCATGCCCGACATCAGGACCACCCCGACGCTCCAGGTGTTCCGGATGCCGTCCAGGGATGGGACCTCGGTACCTTTCAACAAAGACCCAAACTGAATTCCAGAAACGCCGGGGCGACGAACCCCATGGGGAGGTCGAACGGAACCGCTTGAACCGGGCAGGTCGAACCTTATGGGCGGGGATGGGGATACTCGGATGGCGCACTGGTTGAGCGCACTCGGGCTCGATGCAAGCACTGCCCCCGCCGTCCTCCCTACCGGTCTCTGCCCGAGCCGGAGTGGTCGACGGCCCTTACGGGAGGAACGACCCATGGCCGATTCTCAGAAGAGCATGGTGTCCATCGTCGCGATCATTGCCATCGTGATCCTGGTAGGCTTCGTGATCTACTTCATCATGCAGGAGTCCGACGACAGCATCATCGAGATCGATCTCGGGTCCGGCGTGGACGCTCCGGCGTGGGTGACCGCGGGGGCGAGCGCCGCGCCGGTGCCTGAGGTCCTGGGCTAGGAATCGGAGCCGGATCGCGCTCCTTGGGCGATCGCCGGTCCGCATTGCAGCGGGCGCCTGAGCGCGCACGCGGGGCGGGCGGCCCGTCCAGCGCGCCGTGGACGTCCAGTCCGTTGCGCCACGGAAGTTCAGGTCCGCCCGCTACAAGGCGTCCCAGTAGGCCTCGATCCGCCGCCGCATCTCGGCATCCGGCAGCCGTCCGCGTCCCGCGCCCTGGTTGTCGATCATGTTGGCCACCCGGGTGGTCCCTGGGATGGCCGCCGTGACGGCGGGGTGGGAGACGACGTACTTGAGGAAGACCTGCGCCCAGCTCTCCGCGTCGAACTCGGCGGCCCATTCCGGGAGTTCCCTGTCCGCCACCCGCCCGAAGGTCGCCGCCGCACCCGATCCGCGGCCACCGAAGGGGACGTTGATGAGAACGGCGATCCCCAGTTCCTCCGCCAGGGGGAGGATCTCGTCGGCGGCGTTCCGGTTGGCGATGGAGTAATCGACCTGGATGAAGTCCAGCGGATAGCGCCGCATGGCCTCCATCTGGTCAGCGTACTGGGTGTCCGTGGAGGTGCTCATCCCGATGTATCGGAGTCGCCCGGCCTCCTTCGCCTGGATGAACCCCGGCATGAGCTCTTCGAGTCCGTGGAGGTTGTGGATCAGCATGAGGTCGATGGTGTCCACCCGGAGCTGGTCGAACGAAACCTGGAGTTCCTCTTCGGGGGAACGGAGGGGACCCCGAATGGGGGTCTTGGTGGCGATGAAGAACCGCTCCCGGGCACCCATCTCCTCCACCAGTTCACCGATCACCTCCTCCGCCCGACCATAGACCCGGGCCGTGTCGATCACGGTCCCTCCCATCTCCAGCATCGTCTCCAGGACCTCCCGGAGCTGGGCCATCTCCTCGGGAGTGTCCACGCTGTAGGCGTTGGTCCCCAGCCCGATGACGGGAAGGCGTTCCCCGGTGGAAGGAATCGGCTTCGTGAGGGGGGAAAGCCGGCGCCGAGGCTCGGCTGCTGCGGGCCTCACCCCGCCGACGGCGAGGCCTGCCGCCGCGAGCGCGCCGACCCGGAGGGCTTCACGACGGGTCATGGAGGGGAATCGGGGCATCGGTGGCTTCCTTGCGAGGGGACACGGAAGTGGTTCTACCGGATGCCACCTGCACAGGGTTCAACTACAGGTAGGGCTCCAACTCCTCCAGCAACATGTCGCGGGTCACGAGGCCCAGAAACCGCTTCCGGATGATCCCGTCCCGGTCGATGATGAGCGTATTGGGTAGCCCGAACGCCTCGAAGTGGCGCCGGGCCTCACGGTTGGTCCCCATCCAGAGGGGATAGGCCGGCTCCAGCTCCAGGCGGTTTTCCCAGAAGGCGTGGATGTCCTCCGGGGCCCCGGACTCCACCGCCAGCCCCACGACCGTGCCTCCCCGGGGTTCGATCTCCCGCTGCACCTCCACCAGGTGGGGAATCTCGCGCACGCAGGGCGGGCACCAGGTGCCCCAGATGTTGAGCAGGACCACCTGGCCCCCGTAGTCGGACAGGGACGCCTTCCCTCCCTCGACAGTGGGAAACTCCACCTCCGGTGCGGGGACCGCCATCGCGCTGCCCACGCCCGGCCTTTCGCCCTCCCCTGGCCCGTCCGAAGGCAACGTGAGACCTGCGTATACGCCCCCTGCCAGGAGTCCGGGCAGAAGCAGGGCCGCCGCGTTCTTGAGCGTCACTGCTCGGCGACGTCGTTCGAGTTGATGTCGATGGTGATCATGAACCCGTTGGTGCCGTGGTATTCGAAGGCGTTCGGGCCCAGCCGGTAGGCCTCCACCTCATTGGGCATCATCACGAAACCATCGTGCCGGGGAGCGCCCCAGTACTGGATGTTGTCCAGCACGGCAGGAGCGTCCGACATCGCCTGCGCCACGGGTACGAGGCGCACCTCGGCAGCCTCACCGCCGTCCAGCGTCGCCACGGCTCCGTCGGTTTCGGCCCTCCACTCGATGGGAAGCTCCTCACCGATCTCGAAGGACGCCCACTCCACCGGGAAGAGGGGAGCGACGATCTCCAGAAGTCCCTCGCGCTGCGCCGCGGTCACCGTGGGGTCGAAGTGGATCACCGACCAGTCCATGATGCCATCTTCCCAGCTGCTCCCCAGGTCTCCGGCCATCCAGAAGCGAGCTCCGGCAAGGTCGGTCCCTCCGTGATGACCCTGGTTGACCTGCCAGGCGATGTTGAACCGGCAGTAGTGCTCCGCGTCATCGTGGTCATGATGATGGTGCGCCGCCGGCTCGGTATTGAAGTAGCACTGGCAGAACATGGGACAGCTGCACGCCTCGATGGCGGTCATGTTGAGACTCCACTCCGGAGCCACCTCGGCAGCCGTCAGGTTCAGGTCGCTGGACAGGGCCACGGTCGTGAGGAGAGCCAGTATGGCCCCGCCAATGAGAAATCGTCCGGTCATCGGTTCCTCCTGTGGATGAAAGGGTCACCGATGACAGGATGGAGGGGCCCCGTTGGAACGGGCGATGTAGCTTCCGTTGGAATCACGAACGGACAGGAAGTCCGCACGTTCTCAGGATCCGCCCTCAGGTCAGCGCCAGGCGAGCAGGGCGCTCAGGACCAGTCCGTTCAGGACCGCGACCAGCAGGCTCGTGAGGGTCCCGATGAGATAGTACTCCGAGAATTGCCGGTCCTTGAGCTCGTCGAAGCGGGCGATGGACTTGGCACCGATCAGGATCGCGAGCGCCGCCCACTGCCCCACGAGGATCAGGACCAGGCTCAGCGTCCTCTCCAGGATTCCGATCAAGCGCCCGCTTCCGGCCAGGCCCTCGTCCTCTTCCAGGCCCGACCCCCTCATCGCCAGAACCCCGTGTACCAGCGCCGCACCGCCTCTGGCATTGAAGGCAAACACCCCGAGAATCATCGCCCCGGTGACGAACCATCCAAGCGCCGGTTCGGACCACCGCACCGAGGGGACTCCGACCCAATGCACCACGAAGGCCCACGCGACGAGGAGCGTGACCAGATGAGCCGTCTGGTCGATCAGAAACGCCCGCAGGCCGGACCGACGACCGGATTCCCCGCTCGCCTTCACGAGGTCGATCAGCCCATGCAGCACGGCGACCCCGCCGACGATCCCGGCCAGCCCCCACGTCAGGAGGGGTGCCAGGAGGAGCAGGTGCGCCCCCAGGATCAACCCGATGTGCCGGATCAGGTATCGGTCGGGCCGTTTCCCGTTGACCCTCCCTTCGGACCGGAAGGCGAAATCCCCGATCAGATGACCCGAAACGAGCAGGATGAGGAGGAGCTCCCCAGGGGCTCCGTAAAGGGACGTCACGCGGTCTCCCCATCGGAGTCGACGCTCGCCGCGTCGGCGATCCAGGCCAGCAGCCTCCGCGCGGCCTCTTCTCCCGTCTCCACGTCTCGGAAACGAGCCGCCTGAAGCGCCTTGCTCACCGTCGACTCATCGACCCCGTGCATCTGCGCCACCTCGGTCTGTGGCCGGTCACGAGCCGAGCGCACGTAGCGCATCTGCGCGGGCTTCCACCGGGCACGAACCGCACCCATCAACCGAAAGAGCGCCGAGAGGGCGTCCGAGAACGGAGCCGGAAATCCCCTCGCCTGGAGCCAGGTCCCCCGATTCGCTGCGTCCTCGACCGCCGCGCGGGCATGGTGGAAGCATGGACCATCGACAAGCGCCACGTCCTCCATCAGATCCGTCGTGAGCGCCCCCATCCCCAGCCCCCAGACCACCTCGACCGGATAGAGGGCGTCGGCGATCGCGACCACGATCTCCACCGCCGGTTCCGGCACTCGCAGGAGCGCCTGAATCTCGTCTCCCGCCGTCAGCTTCATCGGCGCCGCCAGACCCACCCCGGGATCGCCCCCATCCCAGAAACGATGATTGAGCGCCTCCATCAGGTCTTCGAGCCGTCGCTGCACCTCGGCGCGATCATCCAGCTCCCGCGAGCCCACGACATCGCCAATCAATGCATAGTGATCGGCATAGTGATCAGGCATGGGATCCGTCGGGGTCATAGCGGGCGGGGTAGGGATCGTGGATCCCGGCGGGTAGAACCGTGGATGTGTGGGGGCTGGGGGCTTGGATGCGTGGGGCGGCGTTGGTCGTCCCGGAATCCCAGCCGAAACCCAAGATATGCAGTTGGCGTTAATTTGCCAAGTCATGTCGTATTGGCTTAAAATTGCCAAGTCGTCCCTGGTGTCCTCTCCCGGCCCACTCCGGCGAGGCAGGGACCCGCGCTTAAGTGCCCAGTAATCCCCCCCTGCCAAGATCCCACATGGATCGAATGGGGCATCGGGAACCCGTTCCGAGTCGCCTCGAGAGCGCAGTCCAAGCGTGAGGAGACCATGATGGGAAGTGGAATAGGGACAGCGCCCCGCCCTCGTCCAGCGGCGACATCGGCCGCCTTCGTCGTCGGGAGCAGGGTCGTGATCACCCTCGCCATGGGAATCATGGCCCTCGCCCCCGCCCGGACCGCACAGGCGCAGGAAGCGGGCGACTGGATCGTCTCGCTGGGGGCCGGAGGCACGCTGTACGGCATCGAAACCCGGTTCGATGACGGCACACTCCTGCGGGGCGGCGTCGGATACGCCCTCACACCCAACCTGATGGTCGAGGGAGGCGTGCGCCGGCACGGCTGCCTCGACTGCGACCGTTTCCTGATCCTCGATGCGGGACTCCAGGCGCGGCACCGGGGCGATCGGTTCAGCCCTTTCCTCGCCGCAGGCGGAGGACTGTCCTCCGATCCGGGGTTCATGGGAAGCAAGTGGGGTGCCCACGCCGCCGTCGGCAGCTGGGTCCGCCTCTCCGGGGAGTGGGATCTCCAGCTCGAGGTGCGGGGGAGGCAGGTGGGGGTCTCCTCATCCGACTACATGGGAGAGGTCACGATGGGGGTGGCTCGTCGATTCAGGAGGGACGCAGAGCCCACCCGGGTCGGTCGCTCCGGCCGACCCGGTCACTCCCCGGGCTTGGGCGGTCCCCAGTTGGCCCGGACGTACACCACCGGGAAGCCCAGGCGCTCCAGGTTCCGGTAGCTGGGGTTGGGCCGGTCGGGGACATCCTCGTCGGTCTCCGTCGCGATCCACCGGACACCCAGGGACTGGGCGTCGGCCACCCGGCGGGCGATCAGGGCCGACTGGGCTCCCCGACCCCGATGCTCCGGGAGCGTGCCGGCAAAGTTGAGCTCAGCGAAGCGCTCCCCGGCGACCTCCGTCAGGAAGAGGGCTCCCGTGGCCACCGGCGAGTCGCCGTCCATGGCCACGTAGAGGCACCACCCCTCCCGCCCCACCAGCCCCTCGAGCCAGGGCACAAAGGTCAGAGGGAGGCCGAAGCTCTCAGCCGCGATCCGGGCCCAGGCCTCGCCCAGGCGCTTCCGTTCATCGCCGGCCAGGTCATCATCCACCCTCACGATCCGCAAGTCTGTTCGAAATGGGAGGTCGGCGCGGGAGGGACCCAGGTGCTTCGCCCACCCTCGCAGCCGGTTGATGCCCCGCTCGCCGGCCGCCGCGCGGAAGGCCTCCGACTCCATGTGGGGAAGGAGCTGGACCATCCAGCGCCGCACCCCGGCCTCCCGGTAGTGCTCCGCCGCCTGGTCCAGGAAGGCCTCGGCCGCTCCTGTCCCATTGGCGCCGTCACCCAACCCCACCGCCATCACCCGGTTGAACATGGGGTGGTCGTGGCCGCTGGCGGTCAGGTAGAGGGCCCCTCCGTGCCGATGGAGGCCGACGCCCTCTCGACCAGCCAGATCCGGAGGGGCCGCGGCGAAGAGGTCCACGGACTGTTTTGCCTCCACCCTTTCCAGGAGGCGCTCGAGCTCGGATCCGGCGGGAAGGGTCATGGGGGATGTTCTCGCAAGTAGTCGTTTGCTGAAGCCACGGTCTGAAGAGGATCGAGCGGGTCACCCGAACCTCGGGAGCTCCGGAAGCGAATCGTCCTCCTCCAGGCGGCGGAGGTGGTTCAGGAGTCCACGGCCCTCCTGGGGATCGACCCCCGCTCCCTCCATGAGATCCATGACCTTGGCGTCCAGTGCGGCGCCATCCAGGGGGAGCTCGGGGTCCCCGGAGGCATCCGGCCGGAGCTCCCGGAATCGGTAGCCGTCTGCCGTCTCCACCTCCACCTCAGCCCCCCATCGGTCCGGGTAGACCGCTTCCAGCAACGGGTCCACCCCCACTGACGTGCGCTCCATGAGGGACCGGATCCGGGGGTCATCCAGGGAGGGGGGGCGGAAGGTGGCGAGGGGGGGCACCCTGGGGGGGGGGGCGTATGGTGGCGAGCCCCGGCCGCCGGTCCAGGAGGGCGGCCGCCACCGCGAACTGGAGGCTGAACCGGGCCTCCTGGGGATTCCCGGGTCGGGGGCGGTCCGTCACGTCCAGGGCGGCAGGGTAGGTTCGCACCCGGATCCCGGCGATCCGCTCCGCAAGGGGAACCCCTGCGGTCTCTTCCTCCAGCCGGTCCCGAAGGACCAGGGCGGCGTCGATGGCGGCATGGGTGTGCCGGCAGCACGGATAGGGCTTCAACGAGGTCTCGTGGAGCTTCCACGCCGGAGCGGGAGCCAGCACCCGGTCAGGATACGGATCGGAACAGAGGGCCCGGAAGAGTCCCTTCTTCCCCTCCAAGATCGCCTCCGGGCCGGTGAACCCCTGACGGGCCAGGAGTGCGGCCCGGAGGCCGGCGGCCGCGGCATGGCCGGCGTGGAGGGGCTTCGTCATGGCTCCCTCCTCGTTGAACTGCCAGAGCCCCGCCGCCTGGGTCCCGGCGTTGCCCAGCGCCCACACCCATGGGTCCTCCTCCAGCTCCAGAAGGTGGGCAGCGGCCGCCGCGGCGCCGAAGACCCCAGCGGTGGCGGTGTTGTGGAAGAGGCGGTAGTGGCCCGGGCCCAGGGCCTCTCCCACCCGGAGCATGACTTCGTAGCCCGCCAGAACAGCCTCCAGGAGGGCATGCCCCCCCTTCCCCAGCGTGGAGGCCATCTCCCAGGCGGTGGAGATCACCACGCACCCCGGGTGGGTCACGGAGGCTCGGTGGAGGTCGTCGGTCTCCGTGACGTGGGCATGGGCCGCCGCCAGGAAGACCCTTCCGGGAAGGTCTGGAGACCTGCCCTCCGAGGCGGTGAGTCGCCGGCCCACCGGATCGGTCTCTCCGGCCAGGCGGGAGCCCACCCAGTCCCGGACCATCCGCTCCGCACCCCGACGGTCCTGGGCCGTGACCGGGAGTTCCCGGATCGCCCGGGTCAGACTTCGGGTCAGGGAGCTCATGAGCCGGGACGGTAGGTGGCCGTCGCCTGCATGGCCACGCCCCGGGGACCTGCCACCCAGAGGGCCAGTTGGGGGAGGGTACCGGTACCGGGGAGGGCCCGGCCCTCCACCCGGAAGGGTTCTCCGGCGAAGAGGGGGCTCACCGCGCGATACTCGAACCGGTGGAGCCGGTGGCGCCCATGCCCATGGCGGGTGGCGGGATCCAGGAGGAGGGTGGCCAGGAGGGGACCGTGGACCACCAGGCCGGGAAACCCCTCCACCCCGGTGGCCCATTCCGGGTCGTAGTGGATCCGGTGCCCGTTGAAGGTCAACGCCGAATAGCGGAAGAGGTCCACGGCGTCCGCGGTGAAGGGCTCGCTCCAGTCCGGGGGGGCGGGGGGGAGCGGCCCCTCTGGCGGGGGTGCCGGAGGTGCGGAAGGTGCCCCGGGTGGACGCGCTCCGGCGGGAGCTCCTCCGGAAGAGGGGCCCTCCCGGTAGACGATGTCCTGCGTCTCCTCCACACCCAGCCCCCGCTCGGTCTCCACCCGGTGTCGGACGGTGACGAAGACGAGGCGCCCCGAGCGTCCCTCCTTCTCCACCACCGAGGCCACGGTGGAGACCCGGCGGGCCCGGTCCCCCACCCGGAGCTCTCCCGGGAAGGCCAGGGTTCCGCCGGCCCACATCCTCCGCCCCAGGGGGACCGGCGGGAGGAAGCTCCCCAGGCGCTCGTGTCCGTCGGGGCCCAGCTGGGAGCGCCGCACCAGGGGCTTGAAATGAAGCCAGTGCCACCCCGGGGGAAGGGGGACGCCGGGTGAGAAGGCCTGGGGGTCCCGGTCCAGGAGGACCGCCATCCCCCGGGAGGGAAAGGGGTCCAGGACCTCCTCCGCCACCTCCCGGCGGCCCACCCAGGCCGTCAGGTCGGGGGCCGTCCCGCCCCCGGGGTCCAGGCGGCTCACGGAGCCTCCCCCGCCCTGGCCAGGACCCGCTCCGCTCCCAGGACCAGGGGACGGTCCACCATCCGACCGTCCACCACCTGCACCCCTTCTGCACTGGCCGCGGCGGCCCGGAGGATCCGACGGGCGGATTCGATCTCGGCGGGGGCCGGGGCCAGGGCGGCGTGGATCACGGGAACTTGGGCGGGGTGGATGGCGAGTTTCCCCTGGAAGCCCATCCGGGCGGCCCGGGTCGTCTCCGAGGTGAGCCCCTCGGGGTCGTCCAGGGGCGCCCAGGGGACGTCGATGGCCCCCACTCCGGCCAGTGCGGCGGCGTGGACGATGCGGGAGCGGGCAAAGAGGAGAGGTTCCCACTCGAAGCGGGCCCCCAGCTCCGCCGCCAGGTCCATCCCTCCGAAGACCAGGCCGGCCAGGGGGAGTCCGGCCAGGGCCAGGGACTCCACCCGGTGGAGTCCCCGGGCCGTCTCCACCAGGGGGAGGAGCCAGGGGCCGCCGGGGCCGTCCCCCCCCTCGTGCCGATCCCCATCCCCACCCACCTCCCCTCCCTCCCGGACCCCGAGAGCCGCAAGGAGCAGCAGCAGCGCTTCGGGGCCGTCCACCTTGGGCACCATGAGGGCCCGGGGGCGGCAGGGACGGGGGAGGGAGCGGATGAGGGCCAGGTCCAGTTCCCCGTCGGGGGAGCCCGGGGCGTTCACCCGGAGGACGAGCTCGGTTCCCGTCTCCCCGGGGTCTCGCTCCCGAAGCCAGGCGGCCACCGCCTGGCGGGCCTCCTCCCGGCGGGCCGGCGCCACGCCGTCCTCCAGATCCAGGCAGACCGCGTCCGCTCCCACCGCCAGCGCCTTCCCAAAGCGGTCCGGGCGGGAGCCGGGGCAGAAGAGGATGGTGCGCCAGGGGCGGCGCCGGGGATCCGGGAAGGTGGACATGGGCCGGGGAGGAGGTGAGAAGGAACGGGTTGGGAGTCAGAAGGAACGGGGGAGCCCCAGGACATGCTGCCCCACGTGGGCCAGGACCATGTTGTTGGAGACCGGAGCCACCAGGTAGAGCCGGGCCTCCCGGAACTTCCGCTCGATCCCGTACTCGCTGGCGAGGCCGTATCCCCCGAAGGTGTCCATGGCGGCGTTGGCCGCCTCCCAGGCGGCCTCCGAGGCGGTGAGCTTGCACATGTTCGCCTCAGCACCGCAGGGGGCGCCGGCGTCGTAGAGGGCCACCGCCTCGTCCCGGAGCGCCGCCGCGGCTCGGGTCCGGATGTAGGCCCGGGCCAGGGGAAACTGGATCCCCTGATTCTGTCCGATGGGACGGCCGAACACCTCCCGCTCCCCGGCGTACCGCGCCGCCCGGTCGATGAAGTAGTGGGCGTCCCCCACCGACTCGGATCCCAGGAGGATCCGCTCCGCGTTCATCCCGCCCAGGATGTACGAGAAGCCTTTCCCCTCCTCTCCGATCCGGTTCTCCGCCGGGATCTCCAGGCCGTCGAAGAAGAGCTCGTTCGTCTCGTGGTTGATCATGGTCTCCACCGGCACCACCCGGAGTGCGTCCCCCGCCTCCCGGAGGTCCACCACGAAGACGCTGAGCCCCCCCGTCCGCTTCTCCACCCGGTCCAGGGGGGTGGTCCGGGCCAAAAGGACCATGAGGTCCGAGTGTTGCACCCGGGAGATGAAGATCTTCCGCCCCGTGACCACGTACCGGTCCCCCCGTCGCTCGGCGAAGGTGGCGATCCGGGTGGTGTCGGAGCCCGCGTCCGCCTCGGTGACGGCGAAGGCCTGCAGGCGGAGCTCCCCGGCTGCGATCCCTGGAAGCCAGCGCCGCTTCTGCTCCTCGGATCCGTGCCGGAGGACGGTCCCCATGGTGTACATCTGGGCGTGGCAGGCGGCGGAGTTGGCCCCGGAGCGGTTGATCTCCTCCATGATGGCGCACGCCTCCCGGAGTCCCAGCCCCGCGCCCCCGTAGGCTTCGGGGATCAGGCAGGAGAGGTAGCCGGCCTGGGTGAGGTCCCGGACGAAGGCCTCGGGGTAGGTCCGGTCCCGGTCGTGGGCCTGCCAGTAGTCTTCGCCGTAGCGGGCGCAGAGGGACCGGACGGCGTCCCGAAGCTCGTTATCCAGCATCGCCATGGGGTGTTCGGATGGGGACGGGACCTCGGCGGTGCATACCGCCGGGCGGTAGGGCGGGCAGGGTAGCTCCTGCGGCCCGTCTCCACCAGACCGGCAGGGTCCCCGGCGGCCCAGGGACGATCCCTTGTGGCCCTCGCCCAGTGGGTCTAACCTCCCCCCCGTAGCGGAGCCTCCGGCTGACCCCGGTCCCGGAAGCCCCCGACACCGGATGCCCCCGGCCCCCAGGCCGGGGGCACTTCCTCTGCTGACCCTGACCCCGACCCCGCGGCACATGACCCCTGAAGACGGCATCTCCCTGACCATGGAGTACCTGACCCTGGCCGTGGCGTGGGGACTCATCCCCCTCATCATGGGAGGGCTGGTGGTGGTGGCCCGATCCCTTGTGGCCAGGGCGGAGGGGGCCGAACGGGTCACGGCTGCCCGGGCCGGGTGGTGGGCGGGGCTCCTCCTCTTCGTCATCTACTTCGTCCACTCCCTTCCTGCCTTCCGGCCCCCGGATCCCCTTTCCGTGGGCACCTTCTCCCTGGGGCTCTGGCCCATCCTCCTGGGCGCCGTCCTGGGCTTCGGACTCCTCTGGGGCCTCTCCTTCCTCTCGGCGGCCCGGGTGGGAGGGCTGGTGGTCCTTCTCCTCACCGTGGCCGGTCTGGGCTCCCTCCACACCTACATCTTCCTGGAGGATCGGGGCGAATGGCTGGTGGCGGGGGTTCTGGGGGGGGCTCTGGGGGCCCTCCTCCACCTCATCGTCTTCCCGGGGCACCTGACGGGGAGCAAGGAAGGAGAGGACGAGAACCCACCCCCCGGAGGGATGGGGGGCTACGGGGTGTGACGGGAGCTCCCGTGCAGACGGCGGTGTCCTGTACTTCTTCCACGGCCTTCCAGCAGTCTCAGGGCACATAGCGCTCGTTGGAGGTTCCGAAGGAGAAGCCTGGCTGCGGACCTCCCGAAATCACGTAGATCATCCCATCCACCACGCCGGCTCCCAGGCCATGCCGGGCCGTGGGCATGGGATCGAGGACTTCCCAGCGGTCCTCCCGGGGGTCGTAGCGCTCGGTGTCGTCGAAGGTCCGGGCCATGTCGGGATCGAAGGTCTCTCCTCCGAACACGTAGATCCAGCCGTCCCACTCCGCCGCTGCCACCCCGCTCCGCCCCGTGGGGAGAGGAGCCACTTCCTCCCAGCGGTCGGTGGCCGGGTCATACGCCTCGGTGACCGTCATGGTGAAGTCGTTGCCGGCCCGGCCGGAGGTGACGTAGAGGCGCCCCCCCGCCACCTCCGCGGCATGGTGGTTCCGGGCCGTGGGCATGGGGGCCAGGCGCTCCCAACGGTCCAGGGCCGGATCGTACACCTCGTGGGTTCCCACCGAGGCATCCGGGGAGTCGGTGTTGTGGGCCTCGGACTCCAGGGCTCCCTTGTCCGCCACGGTTCCCCCCACGGTATGGATGCGCCCGTCCAGGACGGCGTACGCCAGGCCCCCCCGGGGGGTGGGCATGGGGGTACCCTCGCTCCACGCCCCGGCGTCGATGTCGTAGATCCAGACCTGGTCCACCGGGTCGAAGGTGTTGTCCCGGTACCCCCCGACGAGATAGAGCCGGCCATCCACGTGGACGAAGCCGGCGTGGTGGGTTCCGGCCGGGATGGCGCCCAGGCTCCACCATTGGTTCAACAGGGGGTCATAGACCCAGAGATCCTCACCCACCGGGGGCCGCTCCTCGGCTCCCCCGTTGTCAGGTGGGACGAACCCGCCGGCCAGGTAGATCCGCTCCCCGTCGCTGGTGACGCTCACCTCCGTTCGGGCCTCGGGGAGGGGGGCCAGGGTGGTCCAGCCAGGCACCGCCTCCAGGGGCACCGGGGTGTCCTCCGGCGGGGGACACCCCACCAGGATCAGGGCCAGGGCCGCGATGGAGAAGGGGGCGCGGGATCGGTCTGCGATGGGAGTGTCCATGGCGACATCTTTCTCCGATTCATCCTCCGGTGTGCTTCTCCACCCGCGATCCGGATGGTGGCCCCCCCATCCAAGCCCTACCAGCCCGGGAGGAGGTTCAGTCCAAAGTGCGCTCCCCGCTCGGGTCGCTGGAAGGGGTGGGCGTAGAAGATCTCCATGACCAGCGCCCCGAAGAGGTTGCTTCGGGTACTCACCCCCACGCTGGCCACGGGAACCCGGTCCACTGTGTCCCGGTCCCACCGGATGTCGGCTCCGTCCCCGGCGCTCCAGGCCACCCCGGCATCCGCGAAGAAGACCAGGTCCGTGGGCAGGGCGGGAAAGGAAAGGAGCCCGAGCCGGTCCGTCCCCAGGAGGGCGATCCGGGTCTCCACATTCAGGACCCCGATCCGGTGGCCCAGGAGCCGCTCGAACTCGGCGCACTGGCCCTCCGGGGTGAAGGTGCACTCCTCCACCCGGAAGGACTGTGCGGAATAGCCCCGCATGATGGGCTCCATCCCCAGGAACATGGGACGGAAGATGGTCTCGAGGTCCTGCACATCGGAGCCGTACCGGCCCACATGCATTCCCCGGGCAGCGAAGGTGACCTCGGGGATGGGCCCAGCGAAGTACCGTCGGTGGTCCAGGGTGGCCTGGAAGAAATCCACCGTGCCCACCGTGTATCCCAATTCGTACCGGGCCCGCCACCCACGAACCGGGGCCGTGAATCCGAAGAAGCTGTTGTCCTCCACGAAGGCCACGGATCCACGCCCCAGGTTGATGGCGTCCGGGGTGGCAAGATCCTCCCGCTCCCGGCTCACCAGGCGTCCCTGGGGATCGAAGCGGAAGATGTCCCGCCGGGCGTCGAAGTCGTACCGGTTATAGGCCCCCTGGAGTTCCACCCTCCGAACGGTGGAGAAGGGGTAGGCCCAAAGCGCCGCCGCCTCGGTGAGTCGAATGCGCTGGTCATCTCGGACGATGTCAGTGGTCTCACCGGGACCGGCCCGCTGGAAGGTCCGGAAGAACCGCTGGGGAAGGTGAAGGGCGCCCACACCCCAGTTCCAGCGGCGCTCCTGGTCCAGGTAGAAGACCTGCCCCCCGATGTCCTGGATCTCCCCCTGGGCCTGGATGGCGGTGAAGAGAGAGCGGTCGCCCATGATGTCGGAGAAGAGGGCGGAGACACCGCCTGCCACCTGGGTACCGTATTGGTCGGCGCCGACACCTATGCCGGCCTGACCGATGAACTCCAACCCCAGGGACCGATCCAGGGGTTCGGCGTCGGCGGCGGCGTGCCTTGTCTCGGGCGGGAGGCCCACCTCGTGATCGGCCAGCATCCGGTTGACCCAGGCGTCCGGGTCGTCGGTGGCGCCGGGGAGAAGTCGGCCCGCCACCGCCACCACGTCGTCGGGGTGGACCACGTCGCCGGTGGCCTCCGCCGCGTCCAGGGCGTAGATGTGGAATTCTCCTCGGTCGAAGACCGAAAACGCGACGGTGCCCGCCTGGCCGGCCACGGTGAGGGCGGGGGTGCCATCGGTGATCCCGCTCACCGCCGTGGCGACCCGGGTGATGCGGACGATCTCCTCCTCGGGAAGCTCCAGGCGGTAGATGTCCCGGAACCCGTCGGGGTCCGCCAGAAAGAGGAGGGCCTCGCCGTCGGGGGTGAAGGCGGGGTTCCAGTGGTCCGCTCCGGGGAAGGGCTCGAGCTCCCGGGTCTCCCTCGTCTCCCGGTCCAGGAGGGCCAGGCGGTTGGGCCCGAAGACCAGCCGCTGGAAGTCGGTGTCCGGCCCCCGATCGGTGACGTAGGCCAGGGTCCTCCCGTCGGGGGAGTAGGTGGGCTGGAGCACCGTGTTCCGATCGTCCGTGAGCTGGGTCACCTCGCCGGTGGCCAACTCCAGCTCAAAGAGGTTCGTCACCCCCTCGGCCTGCCCGGAGAAGGCGATCCGCTCTCCGTCGGGGGAATAGACGGGACTCCGGATCTCCCCGATGCGCCGCGGGACGTCGATTCGCTCCACCATCCGTCCATCGGAGGCCCGGTAGACCTGGATCCGGTTCCGTCCCTCGGCGAAGACGCTCACGGCGATCCGTTCCCCGTCCGGGGACCAGCCCCCCGAGGAATCGATGAACCGGATGGCATCGCTGTGGGCGTCCCGGATGGATCGAGTGAGGGGACGGAGGATCTCGCCCGTGGTGGCGTCGGCCAGGAAGAGCTCGATGGTGAACAGGTCCCGCTCCGAGAGGAAGGCCACGTAGCGTCCATCGGGGCTGAGAGACGGGGCCACGTTCTGTCGCCCGGCGCCGGTCTCCGGGGAGAGGAGGAGGGTTCCCGCCTCCGCCGGAGCGCTCCGCCCCTCCATGAGGGGACCGTAGTGGCTCGTCGCTGCCTCCTTCCACTCGGCGAACAGGCTGTCGGCGGACACGCCCAGCACCTGCGATATCGCGGCCTCCTGACCGCTCGTCACCGCGACACGCAGTAGCGCTGGGATGGTCCGGTCCCCGTATGCGCCGCCCACGAAGGCGAAGAAGGCGTGGCCGAAGCGGTAGGGGAAATACCGCTGCATGTCCCGGGTCATCTCCCGGTGGGTGGGGAACTCGTCTCGGAGCACTGCGTCCCGAAGCCACATCCCCGTCAAAGAGGACTCGCCTCCCAGGGAGAGATACTCGGCCATCCCCTCCACGAACCACAGCGGGAGACGCATGAGTCCCCCGAGCCCCCCCGCCTGCCGACCCTGGGCCAGATCGAACTGGAAGGAGTGCACCAGCTCATGTCCCAGGACGTGGTCCGTGGACCCGTAGGAGCTTCCAAGGGGCATGATGACCCGATCCCTGAGACCTTCCGTCACGCCTCCCGTCCCCTCGCCGATGGTTCCCCTGAGGACGTTGGTCTGCTGGAAGTCCGGGTGGTCGGCGTAGAAGATGAGGGGACGCCGGTCCGGGATCTCGTGCTCGAAGGTACGGGCCAGCCGCTCGTACCAGCGTTCCGCCATTCGGGATACGTCTTCGATGGGCCCCGAGAACTCCGGATAGAAGTGGATACGGAAGTTCGGGGTCTCCATGACCTGGATGTCGAATCGCTCCCACTGGACCTTGTTCCGGCCGAAGTACTGGGCATCGGCCCCCTCCGGAAGGAGGAAGAGGAGGGAAAGGGGTGCGAGGAGGGCGGCCAGCTTGGCGGTCGGACGCATCATGGCGGCTCCTGGGCTGACGGGCTGGAAGCGGGCGACATCGTAGGGGAAAGAGGAAAGATGCATGCCACCGATTACGGACCCGGACCGAACCCACCGCGAGTGTTCCCGGGGAGGGGGGCGGGGTGAGGTTTGGAGAACCCGGAGATTTCGGCGTGGGGTTTCGTGCATTGAAAGAATGAAACGCGC
>REED01000048.1 GCA_007695225.1 Gemmatimonadales bacterium | reverse complement strand
GGCTCCCTGGCGCTCCCAACGGTGGCGCCCTCTACTTCTTCAACAGCCTTCTAGAAGGCTGTTGAAGAAGTAGAGGGACCACCGAGAAGGGGTCTTGCGGTCCTGGTCATGGTGGGATGGATGCCCGGAGTGCCGAACGACACCCCGCCCGGCGATAGCCCGCTCACATGCTGATGGTGTAGGGGAACCACGCCGATACCGGCTGGCCGTCCCGGGTGGCAGGGGAGAAGACCCACTGGGCGGCCTCCTCCACGAGGCGCCGGTTGAAGCCCCGATCGGACGTGGGGGGCTCCAGGCGGGTGGAGTCGGGCACCACCCGGCCCCCTTCGTCGATGAAGACCCAGACCTGCACCTCGCGGCCTCGCATGGCGCGGTTGGTGGGGGGGATGATCATCCCGCGAGGCGAGGGAGGAACGACCCGGAACAGCCCCTCCTCGGTGGTCCCGGCGTCACCTCTCCCCGGGGCCCCGAGGATTCCGGCATCGGTGCGCTGGGTCGCGTCCAACTCCTGGCCCGTGAGCTCCCGCTCCCCGGGCATGGGGACGTCGGGCATCTCCAGGGAGACATCGGGAGTGGCCTCAGGCTCCACTTCCTGGGGTTCGGTCAACTCCACCTCCACCACCAGCGGTGGCGGCGGCCGTACCGGATCGGGAGCGCCCACCTCCCGGAGGGAGACGGCCATCATGGCCCCATCCGCCGCCCGGTCATCCCGATCCTGGGGACCGGCAGCAGCGAAGGGCGACTCGGGGAGGGGGGCCTGCCCCCCCGCCAGGAAAATCAGGAGATGCAGCAGGACGGAGATGACGAAGGCCTGCACCCAGATGCGGCGCTCCCTCTCCCGACGGTCCCGGACCGAAAGGTCCTGACCCGATCGGTTCCTGGGCTCCCCTCTGGGCTCCTCCATCGTGCCTCGCGTCGTCGATTCGGAAAGTGGGGACGATTCCGGCTGGTCGGCCGGTGATCCGGCCCGCCGGCGGCCGTATGGCTTCAACCAACGGTGCCGTCCTCCACCTCTACTACGACAGAACCCGCCTTCCGGGTTCCCCACCCCCCCGGGTCCCCCCGGAACAGGACCCCCTCGTGGCCATGGGATGGGATCGACCCCCGACACCTCCCACGGCCCACCGACGACCCCTTTCGGGTGCCACCCTCGTCGTCGGTGGGCCGGGAAGGCTGACCTTCACAATGGACGCCCCGATCAGAAGAATTGCCTGATCAGAAGAACTGGTAGGGCGTCGAGGTGAAGTTCCCCGGCAGGTACTGGATGAAGAAGGGCAGATACGCCACGAGGATCAGGATGATGGTGGCGATGATCCAGTAACGGAAGCGATCCAGCTTCACTTCCCATCCCGAGGATGCGGGAGGATGGTGGGTCTCGGTGAAGGGGATGTCCACCGGCCCTTCCGACTTCTTCCCGAAGAGCACGGTCCCGATGAGGACGGCGAAGAAGGCGCCTCCCCCCATGAACATGAGGGTGCCGCCCAGCCCGGTGAGCATTCCCGCCAGCTCCCATGTCGCCTTCTCGTAGGGGGCCTCCATGATGAGGGTCCGTCGGGGCATGCCGTCCAGCCCCCCGGAAATGAGCCCCCGGGCCATGACCAGGACCCCCGCCGTGTAGATCCACGAGGAGAGCAGGGCCATCCCCTTCCCCACCAGCTCCCGTTTCGTGAGGTACGGGATCAGCCAGTAGGCGATCCCCATGAACGAGAGGGTCACCGCCGACCCCACCGTCATGTGGAAGTGCCCCGGGATCCACGCCGTGTTGTGGATGGCGGCGTTGAGGTTGTAGGACGCATTGATGAGCCCGGTGATCCCACCCAGGGTGAAGGTGAGCATGGCCAGGAGCTGGGCCACCAGCGCCGGGTTCTTCCAGTCCAGCTTGAAGAACCAGTTGGTCAATCCCGTGCCCCCCCTCCGCCGCCCGCCGATCTCCAGGGCGTACATCACCGAAAAGGCGGTGACCATGCTGGGGAAGAACACGCCGAAGGTGAGGGTGGCGTGGATCGCCTTCATCCCGGTTGAGATTCCCGGGTCCGTGTACTGGTGGTGGAAGCCGGTGGGGATGGAAAGGAGGAGAAAGAGGACGAAGACGATCCGGGTGAGTTGATCGCTGAAGAGGGTCCCCCCGGCGTGTTTCGGCACCATCATGTACCAGGAGACGTAGGCCGGCAGGAGCCAGAAGTAGACGATGGGGTGTCCCGAGTACCAGAAGAGCGTCCGGCTCAGGAGGGGATCGGAGTGCTCGATGAGCCCCAGGGACCAGGGAAGGAGGAGCCCCACCACCGATACCGCGATCCCGATGGACGCCAGAGCCCACATGGCGTAGGTGGCCACGGAGACGAAGGCCATGAGGGGAATCCGTACCCCGGGGTTGTCCTTCCGCCACCCCCGGAGACCCAGCAGGAGGTTGATGCCGGTGAGCCAGGTGGAGACGACCAGGAGCGCCAGCCCCAGGTAATAGCTCCAGTGGGCCATGAGGGGCGGATAGAAGGTGTAGAGCACCGACGCCTGCCCCGTCCCCATGGCGTAGGCCGCGAGGACGAACCCCAGGACCATGGTTGCAAAGACGGCCCAGAGGAGGCCGCCATTCAGGGGTCGGGCCAACGCCCGGGAGGTGGTGAGGCTCAGGAACCCGTTGGCGAAGGCAAAGGTGAAGACGATGGCGTTCACCACGCCGTGCACCGTCAGCCCCTGGTAGTAGTCCCGCATGCCGGGGAAGTACTGGAGGATGTCCACCCGGGAGTAGTTCAGTGCCTGGCCGAGACCGTTCACGATCCCGATGGCCAGGGCGCCGAAGGCCAGGTAGATCATCCAGCGAATGGCCCGAAGGTGACCTTCGGGAAGCTCGAAGCCGGAAGGGCTCGCTACGACGGGCGTCCTCATTCGACGATCAGAACTCCGTACATGAGATGGTGGCCGGCTCCGCAGAATTCGTGGCAGATGATGAGATGCTCCCCAGGCTCCCGGAAGGTGGACGTGATCTTCGAGATCTGGCCGGGGATCAGCATGAAGTTGACTCGGGTGCCTTCCACATGGACCCCGTGGATGACGTCGGTGGTGGTGGAGATGAAGGTGACCTCCGCTCCGGCCGGGACCCGGACCTCCCGGGGGGTGAAGGACCAGGCAGAGCCGATCATCACCACTTCGTACTGGTTGGGGCCCACCTCCCTCACCCCCGGCTCATCGAAGGGGGGGGTGGAGCGGACCTCGGCAGGGTGGATCTCCCCCTCCCGATCGGGAAGGTGGATGCCCATGGCGAAGGCGGAATAGAAGAGCGCCACCAGGAAGACGAGCAACATGGCGGCGGAGAGGGAAAGGAAGACCTTCTCGATCTTCTCGGTCGTCATGCCCCTACCTCCCCAGGAATTCGAAGTAGATCCCCATCCACATCCCGGCCATCACCATGAGGAAGACCATCATGAAGAAGAGGGTGCCGGTTGGGAGTGGGAGTTCCTCGTCGGAGGACTCCTGATTCGGGGTATTCTCGTCCAAAATCGTCACCTCGTCGGATGTGCGAACGGCGAAGGCCAGGTGGTCTTGTCAGCCCTGGGCGCCCTCGGGGTCGTCGCCAGTGGGAAAGGCACTGAGGATGTATCGATAGAGCAGCCAGGTCACACCGAAGAAGACCCCGATCATGGCAAGGGCCAGGAGATACCGTCCCCCGTCCACCGGCTTGCCGGCCAGGAAGTCGCTCAGGGTGTGCCAGATGACGAGCGCCAGACCCGCTCCCACGACGAAGAAGCCGGCCAGGACGACGGTGAGCTGGACTGTGGAGGGCGTGCGATCACGCATGGTGCGTTCAGGCATGAAGCGATTCCTGCCTTGGCCGACCGGAAGCGGCAGTTGGGATTCAGGGTGTCCTTCCCTTCAGTGGGAAGGGCGGACGGCCCGGCGTCGTCGGATCGTCGTCGTCGAAGGCCCGCTTGGCAAGCCGTATGCCGGGATGGGAGAGTGCCCCAGGCCCGCCTCACACCCTGGCCCCGGCCCCGAACCGGACGATTCGCCTCAAGCTATGCCCCAGCGCTGGGACATTCCACCCCCACCTGGAGCATCCCGGATCCGACCCGGCTCCTCCAGGCGGATTCGCCCGTTTCGGATCTCGCCCCCTCTGGCTTGCGTCGGCCCGCTTCCCGGGGTGAACTTCGGTCAGGTCGGGTCACGGGTGGGGATTCCCGGTTCCGAGCCACCTTCTGTTTTCCCGAACCTGCAGAGGACCTTGGGCGTCCGCCACCCTCTTGGCCTCAAGCCCCCCTCGAAGCGCAGGGAGAACGCCATGCCGCCGGTTTTACCGGAGACGCCGGATGCCGTCCACTGATGCCTCCCAGCCGCCCATGCAGGTGACCTCTCCCGTGGGTACCGACAGGGCAGGTAGGCGGGCCCGGGCCTTCTACGAGCTTACGAAGCCCGGGATCGCCGGATTCGTGATGATGACGGCGGGAGTTTCCTTCTACGTGGGTGCCGCCGGACGAGTCTCTTTGCTCCCCCTCCTCTTCACGCTGGTGGGAACGGTGCTGGCCACGGCTGGAGCTTTGGCCCTCAACCAGTACCTGGAGCGGGAGGTGGACGCCCGGATGAGCCGGACCCGGACCAGGCCCCTTCCTTCGGGGCGCCTCACCGCCGGTGAGGCGTTGGTTTTCGGCCTCTTCCTCATCGTGTCGGGGTGTATCCTCCTCTGGCTCACGGTGGGCCCCCTCCCCGCAGTCCTGACGCTGGTCTCTGCCGGGGCCTACAACTTCGTCTACACGCCCCTAAAGTCCCGCTCCTACATGGCGACCTTCGCCGGAGCCATCCCTGGTGCCATGCCCGCCCTCATCGGGTGGAGCGCCGCCACCGGACAGGTCACCCTGGCGGCCATGGTCCTGTTTGCCATCGCCTTTCTCTGGCAGATCCCCCACGTGCTGGCCTTGGCCTGGCTCCTACGGGAGGATTACCTGAGGGCCGGGTTCTACCTCACCCCCCCGGCGGATCCGGAGGGGAAGATCATCGGGCGCCAGATGGTCCTCTACTCCCTGGTCCTCATCCCCGTGAGCCTGGCCCCCACCTTCCTGGCCATCACGGGGAGCATCTACCTGGGGGGTGCCCTGGTTCTGGGGTTGGCGGTCCTCTGGTGGAGTTGGCAGGCAAGCAGGGGAATGACCCGGTCGTCGGTGCGGAAGGTCTTTCTGGGCTCCCTCGCCTATCAGCCCCTTCTCTTGGGCCTCATGCTCCTGGACACCGTCCGGCTCTGACCCCCGGCTCTGACCCGCGCGAACTTCTTGAACCCCGCAAGCTACTGACCCCCATGAACTCCGGAGTACCGGGATGCGCCTGCCTCGCCTTCATGCCCTCCCCCTTCTTCCGGCCCTCTTCCTGCCTCTCTCCCTGCTGGGAGGGACGTGGGCACTCGCGGCGCTCCCCGTTTCCGCCGAGGCTCAGGTGAGCGGGGAAGCCCGGATGGGCGCCCATGACCGGATGGGCCCTGAGGCCCGGATGGCCGCCGATGACCGCCCCCGGGCTCGGGAGATGGGGATCCGCATCGGAATCTTCGAGACCGGACCCCACAACGCCATCACCGATGTCCCCGGCGTGCGGGTGGGGCAGACCACGGTCTGGGAGGGGGACGACATCCGAACCGGAGTCACGGCCATCCTTCCCCACGGGGGAGACCTCTTCCGGGACCGGGTTCCGGCGGCCATCCACGTGGGAAATGGCTTCGGAAAGCTGGTGGGCGTGACCCAGGTCAGGGAGTTGGGCGAGCTCGAGACCCCCATCCTCCTCACCTGCACCCTCTGCGTCTGGCAGGCCGCCGATGCCATGGTGGACTGGCTCCTGGCCCGTCCCGGGATGGAGGGGGTGGGGTCCATCAATCCGGTGGTAGGGGAGACCAACGACGGCGGATTGAATGACATCCGGGCCCGCCCTGTGGGGAGGGCACACGTCGTGGAGGCGCTGGAGGGGGCCACCGACGGGCCGGTGGCCGAAGGCTCGGTGGGGGCCGGTACAGGGACCCGGGCCTTCGGTTGGAAGGGAGGGATCGGCACCGCTTCTCGGGTACTTCCCGCCTCTCAGGGCGGGTACCGGGTCGGCGTCCTGGTCCAGTCCAACTTCGGCGGGATCCTCACCATCGACGGCGCCCCCGTGGGTCGGGAACTCGGCCAGTACTCCTTCCGGGGCGACGTAGAACCTCCGGCGGGAGCGACGGGGGCCGCTACGGGGACTGGGACGAGGGCCTCGGGGACTGAGACGAGGGCCTCGGCGCCGGAGGACTCCCCCTGGCTCGACCAGGAGGACGGGGCGGGCTCCATCATGATCGTCATCGCCACCGACGCCCCCCTCTCGGATCGTAACCTGGCCCGGTTGGCCAGCCGTGCCATGATGGGGCTGGGGCGGACGGGATCCTTTGCCGGGAACGGGTCGGGAGACTACATCATCGCCTTTTCCACCGCCGACCAGGTCCGGCGCCGGACGGGAGAAGCGCTCCCGGAGATCGCCGACCTCCCCAACGCCCGGACCTCGGCTCTCTTCCAGGGGGTGGTGGAGGCCACGGAGGAGGCCGTGATCAACTCCCTGTTGCGGGCCACCACCGTCTCGGGAATGGGCAGGGAGGCCGAAGCCCTTCCCCTGGAGGCCACCCGGGAGATCCTCCGCCGCCACGGCGTCATTCCGTGACACCCGGTGTCGTGGGACGGGGCCCTCGGGTCCAGGGGTGGCGTCGGATCCCCACCGCAGCGCTGGGACTGCTCCTCCTGACCGGTGGCTGCTCCCTGGCCACCCGCCCGGTTCCTCCCTCGGGCCCGCCCCCCCCGGCCCCGGTGGCCGGTGCGGTGGAGGAGGGGATCGCTTCCTGGTACGGGCCCCCGTTCCACGGTCGCCAGACCGCTTCTGGGGAGATCTACGACATGGAGGCCCCAACCGCGGCCCACCGCACCCTTCCCTTCGGGACCCGGGTCCGGGTGCACAACCTGGAGACGGGCCGGAGCACCGAACTCCGGATCAATGACCGGGGGCCCTTCGTCCGGGGCCGGATCATCGATGTCTCCCGCCGAGGGGCTCGGGAGCTGGGCCTGCTGGGGCCGGGGATCGCGTCCGTTCAGGTAGAGATCCTGGACGCACCTCCCCCCCGGTCCTGCTTCGAGGTCCAGGCCGGTGCGTTCCGGGAGAGGGAAAACGCCGAGATCCTCAGGAGCCGTCTTGCGGCGGACGGGTTCCAGGTGAGGACGTCCGACGGTCCAGATGGAGTGATCCGGGTTCGGGTGGGGCCCTTCTCCTCCCAGGACGACGCCCGTCGGGCCGAGGCGCGCACCCAGGGCTTCCTTCTGGGGTGCTGAGCCGGCGGGTGGGCGGTCCCGTCTGGACACCTCCCGCCCCCCTCAGGGAACCCCCGCTCCCCCCCATCGTATCCCCTTCTGGACCGCCCTTCCGGAACTCGCTCTTCCCGTGCAGATCTGACCCGTTCAGGTCGGGCGGAGCGGCGGGGACCGAATCCCCACCACCGATCCAGAGGATCCCAGAATGCGATTTCACATTCGTTCATCCCCTCTTCGTCTCGGGACCGCCATTCTCCTGGCTGTCCTCCTGACCCCTGCAGCTCCCATCGCTCCCGCCGCCGCTCAGACCTTTCCCGGTGACGATCCGGTGCTGGAGCGGATCTGGGAGGAAGGGATGGAGAACTCCCAGATCTACCGCCTGGGGCAGACCCTCACCGATTTCATCGGGCCTCGCCTCACCGGGTCTCCGCAGTTGGACCGGGCCCACGACTGGATCGTCGAGACCTATGGGGAATGGGGGATCGAGGCGGAGAACCAGACCTATGGAAGCTGGCTGGCCTGGGATCACGGCCTGACCCACCTGGACCTCCTGGAGCCCCGCCGGACCTCCCTGGTGGCCCGTCCCCTGGCCTGGACCGGGGGTACCGAGGGTCCGGTGGAAGGCCCCGTGCTGGCCCTTCCCGACGTGGATTCACCGGAGGCGTTCCAGGAGTGGCTCCGAGCCGAGGTTCCCGGCGCCCTCGTCCTGCTGTCCTTCCCCCAGCCCACCTGCCGTCCCGACGCCGACTGGGAGCGCCACGCCGCCCCGGAGTCCCGGGCGGTGATGGAAGCGGACCGGGAGGCCCGACTCATGAACTGGATCGCCCGGATGCAGGCCAGCGGCGTTCCCCCCCAGCAGATCGCCCCCCTCCTGGAACAGGCCGGAGCCGTGGCGGTCCTGACGAACAACTGGGCGGAGTCGTGGGGGACGAGCCGGATCTTCTCCGGCTCCACCGGCTCCATCCCCTCCCTCGAGGTGGAGTGCGAGGACTATTCCCTCCTGGCCCGCCTTGCGGAAGAGGGCCAGTCCCCCCGGGCCCGGGTGAACGTGGAAGCCTCCTTCCTGGGGGAGACTCCCACCTTCAACACGGTGGGGATGATCCGGGGATCGGAATTACCTGACGAGTACGTGGTCCTCTCCGCCCATCTCGACACCTGGCACGGCGCCACCGGAGCCACCGACAACGGCACGGGAACCATCGTCATGATGGAGGCGATGCGGATCCTCCAGACGGTCTTCCCCACCCCCCGACGGAGCATCGTGGTGGGGCACTGGGGCGGCGAGGAGCAGGGGCTGAACGGCTCGGCCGCCTTCGCCGAGGACAATCCCGAGATCCTGGAGGGGATGCAGATCCTCATGAATCAGGACAACGGAACGGGGCGAATCTCCAACATCGGGATGCAGGGCTTCATCGGGGCGGGACCCTTCTTCTCACGCTGGCTCGCCCAGGTCCCCGAGGAGCTGACCCGCTTCATTGAGCTCGAAATGCCCAGCCTCCCGGACGCAGGGCGGAGCGATCACGCCTCCTTCGTCTGCCACGGCGCCCCGGCCTTCCGCCTGGGCTCCCACGAGTTCGACTACCGGGACTACACCTGGCACACGAACCGGGACACCTTCGACAAGATCGCCCTGGAGGAGGTGCGCTGGAACGCCATCCTCACGGCGATGCTGACGTACATGGCGTCCGAGGACCCGGAGCGGGTGCCCCGGGACCGTCGCGTCCTCCCCCAGGACCCCCAGACCGGCCAGACCATGGAATGGCCGACGTGTCGGACACCGATGCGCTCCTGGTAGGACGTCGGGCAGGAGTCCCGCTCGGCTCGGCGTATGCTCGACGTCGCCGCCCGACCGAGGAGAATCTATTCCTCGGCTGGAGCATCCAGGCGGGCCCGGAGAAGCTCCTTCGCCACCTCCGGGTCCGCCTTTCCATCGGTCGCCCGCATCACCTGGCCCATGAAGAAGCCGAGGAGCCCGGTCTTCCCCCCCCGGTAGGCCGTCACCTTCCCGGCATTGGCGGTCAGAACCGTGTCCACCACTTCGCCCAGGGCCGACTCGTCACGGAGCTGAACCAGGTCGAGGCGCGCCACGATCTCGTCCGGATCCCCGCCCTCCCGCCCCAGAACCTCCAGGACCTCCTTCCCTCCGGTGCTGGACACGGTCCCTGTCTCCACCAGGGCCACGAGACGGGCCAACTCCCGGGCACCAAAGGGGAGGGCTTCCAGCGGACGCTCTCCCTGAATCGCAGGAAAATCGTGGATGAGCCAGTTCGCCACCGGGCCGGAGCCCCCGGGGAACCGGGGGTCCTCCGGCTCCGGCGCGGAGGCCGAATAGGCGTCCACCACATCCCGATAGAACCGATCCACCTCCGGATCCCGGGCCAGGATCTCCGCGTCCACCTCGGAGAGCCCGAAAGTGGCCTGGAGCGCATCGGCCCGGGCCTGGACCTGCGGGGGGATGGGAGGCCGCTCTCCCGGCCCTGAAGGCACATCGCCCCCGGGACGATCCCTGCTGATCCCCCTTGCCGGATCCCCTGCGCTGACGCCGGGTTTCTCCCGGACGAGGGTCCGGGACCAGGCATCCCGAAGGGTGACAATCCGGTTGAAAACCGGTCGATCCCCAGTGGAATCCTGTGGATCGCGCCAGAAGTAACCCACCCGCTCGAACTGGTAGCGGGTGTCCTCCGAATCATCCAGGACCGAGGGCTCCACTCGGGCCCCCTCCACGAGTTCCAGGGAATCGGGGTTCAGGAAATGGCGGAAGCTCCCCTCGCCGGCCACTTCTTCTTTGGCGGCCCCATCTTCCTCTCGGGAAGGCGGCACCGCGACGTCAGGGTCGGGGACCGTGAAGAGCCGATCATAGAGGCGAACCTGGCAGGGGATCGACTCGGCAGCAGATACCCAGTGGATCGTTCCCTTCACCCGGCGGTCCGAGGGGACATCCTCCCCAAGGGTGGCCGGATCCACGGAGCAGCGGAGTTCCACCACCTCCCCGCTGTCATCCTTCACCACTTCGTCGCAGCGGAGGACGTAGGCGTATCGGAGGCGCACCTCACCCCCGGGAACCAGGCGGCGGAACCCCTTTGGTGGATCCTCGGCGAAGTCCTCCCTCTCGATGAGGAGCTCCCGGGTGAACGGGAGGGTCCGGGAGCCCTCGAGGGGGATGTCATGTGGAAAGTACGGGGCCTCGAGCTCCTGGCGTTTCCCCTCCGGCCAATTCGTCACCACCACCTTCAGGGGTCGAAGTACGCAAAGGACCCGGGGAGCCTTCCGGTTCAGGTCATCTCGAATGGAGTATTCCAGCTTCCCCATGTCCACCCGGGAGTCGGAGCGGGCCACCCCGATCATCTCACAGAAGGCTCGAATCGCCTCAGGGGTGAAGCCTCGCCGCCGGAGCCCGGCGACGGTCAGCATCCGGGGATCGTCCCATCCGGAGACGTCCCCCTCCTGGACGAGGCGCAGGAGTTTCCGCTTGCTCATTACCGTGTAGTCCAGATTCAGCCGGGCGAACTCGTACTGCCTGGGGCGACTGGGGACGCTGGTGTTCTCCACCACCCAGTCGTAGAGCTCCCGGTTGTTCTCGAACTCCAGGGTGCAGAGGGAGTGGGTCACTCCCTCCAGGGCGTCCTCCAGGGGATGTGCGAAGTCGTAGAGCGGATAGATGCACCACGCATTCCCGGTCCGGTAATGCTCAGCGTGGCGGATCCGGTAGAGAACGGGATCCCGCATGAGCATGTTGGGAGAGGCCATGTTGATCCGGGCCCGGAGGACGTGCGCGCCGTTCGGGAACTCCCCATCCCGCATCCTGCGGAAGAGGTCGAGATTCTCGTCCACCGACCGGGTTCGGAACGGACTCGGCCTTCCCGGCTCCGTCACCGTCCCCCGTCCCTCCCGAATCGCCTCGTCGGACTGGGAGTCCACGTAGGCCAGACCCTTCCCGATGAGCTCCTCTGCGAAGTCGTACATGGCCTCGAAATAATCCGAGGCGAAGTAGAGGTGCTCTTTCCAGTCGTATCCCAACCAACGCACGTCCTCCTGGATGGCCTCCACGTACCGGACATCCTCGGTGGTGGGATTGGTGTCATCGAAACGGAGATGACAGCGGGACCGTCGCCCAGGTGAACCCGCTTCCCCGCCGAACTCTTCGGCGATCCCGAAATTCAGGACGATGGACTTGGCATGGCCGATGTGGAGGAACCCGTTGGGCTCCGGAGGAAAGCGAGTGACGATTCCATCCGGATGCCGTCCCGCCGACAGGTCCCGATCAATGATCTGCCGAATGAAGTCCCGTCCGGAGATCCGGTGGTCCGTAGGGTCCGGTAGGGTCATGGGGAATCGTGGGTTGAGGAAGCGAACAGGGGGTGTGCAGGGGCAACAAACCTACGCTGGGAGCGGGCTTCCGGGAAGCGGGGGAACGAAGGGACTCCGAAGCGTCGCTCCGCCCCCCCTTCTTCTGAGACCCCTGGGTTCCCACTGGAACCCGGGGCTTCGGATGGTGGGACGTTCCATTCCACCTGGGGCGAGCACACCCCAACCCCCTTGGAATTGCTGCAGGGGGCCCACACCCGAGCCTCAAAATGGACGGCCCACGCCACCATGGCATGGCGCGACTCTTGCCTTTCCAAACACCAGGAAGTCTAGTCGCGCAATCATCCCTTAGGCCGCCAGCCACCTCCTCATGCGCGCCGGCACCAGGGGTGTTCACGAAGGGAGACCGTCCATGGATTGGAGTCACAAGCGCCGGAAGGGGGGGGTCTCCGGGGGATGGCGAACCCGGGAGGGGTGGGATGCCCATCTCCTGCTGACCGCCCTGGCCATCCTTCTCCTCAGTACCCTCGATGCGATCTTCACCCTCCTCCTCATCGAGGCGGGCGTCGTGACCGAAGGAAACCCCTTCATGGCGATCCTCATCGAGGCCGACGTCCATCTCTTTGCCCGGACGAAGACGGCCCTCACCGCAGGTGGGGTGGTGATCCTGGTGGCGCTGGTGGACCGGCCCCTATTTCCGGGGATCTCCAGCCGACTCTTCCCGGGCCGGGAACAGTTTCGGGTGCGAAACCTCCTGGAATGGATCCTTCTGGGGTACATCCTCCTGCTGGGCTATCATTTCGCCCTTGTCCTGACGGTCCTCCTCGCCTGAGGGCCTATGGCCTGGGGGATTCGAAGACCGGGCCGTACCCGAACGAAGGAGGAGATCCGTGGCGCACGTCATTACACCCCCGGGATGGAGGGTCCCGGAGCGGGACGTGGCACCGGCCTCCCTCTACCACGACCGAAGGGAGTTCGTGAAGCGCCTCGGTCTCGGGGCCCTGGCCCTGGGCCTTTCCGGGTGCGGCGACTCCGTTGAGTCGCCAACGAACGTGCCGTCTCCGGTCCTTCCCGAACGAACCGGCTGCGACGCGGACCCTCCCTCCACTCCCCTCCAGACCATCTGTTCCTCTCCGAACCCCACTCTGTATCCGGCGGCCCCCAACCCCATTGCGCCGGTCCCGTACGGGCCGCCTACGGACCGGCTGGAAGCGGCCACCTACAACAACTTCTACGAGTTCATCGGGAACCAGAACCGGGTCCACTCGGTCTGGGGATTCACCGGCCCGATGGATGTCTGGCCATGGACGGTGGAGGTGGCCGGTGAGGCCGAGGTCACCGGCCGATTCGACATCGCCGACTTCGAGCGGGAGTTCGGCCTGGAGGAACGGGTCTACCGACTCCGCTGCGTCGAGGCTTGGTCTATCGTGGTGCCCTGGACCGGCTACCCCCTGGCGCGGCTTGTGGAACGGTTCCGGCCGCTGTCTTCCGCACGTTATGTGCGCTTCATCTCCTTTGATCGGCCCAGTCAGGCCGTGGGACAGCGGACCCAGCCGTGGTACCCCTGGCCCTACTACGAAGCACTCCGCATGGACGAAGCCTTGAACGAACTGGCCTTCGTGGCCACCGGCATCTACGGCGAGCCCCTTCCCAAGCAGCACGGCGCACCATGGCGTCTGGCCCTCCCATGGAAATACGGGTTCAAGAGTGCGAAGTCCGTGGTGCGAATCGAGTTTCTCCGGGAACTCCCTTCGGGCTCCAGCACCTTCTGGGCGGACCTCTGGCCCGAGGCCTACGGCTTCTACTCCAACGTGAACCCCCTGGTGGATCACCCCCAGTGGTCACAGGCGAGGGAGACGCCGCTGGGAACCACGGACTCCATCCCCACGCGCATCTTCAATGGTTACGGGCCCTGGGTGGAGCGCCTCTACGACCCGGAGCTTCTGACTCGGGTGAGCTGAATCAGAACCCGTACCGGGTGAAGTACCCCAGCACCAGGTCCGTCCCGGCGGGAAGGTTGCGCCCCCTGAAGGGCCGGCGAGCCCCAACTTCCACCTGACCTGGCCCCCACCCCACCAGAAGTGACGGCGCCAGGCGGAGTATCTCCCGCTCCGCTCCCCTGGCCCGGAGGGCATTCAGGAGGGGGGTTCCACCGAACCAGCCATCTGCGGCGAGCCGGAATCCCAGCCGTCCGGCCTCCCCCCCCAGCGCCGCGTGGAAGAACCGCTCATTCCCGAACTCGGTCCGCCCCGGCTCCAGCGCCTCCCGCCAACGGTAGCCGACCCACCCCATGGCATAGAGCGGGTGTGGATGGAAGGAGTGTCCTCCCTCCACGATGACTTCCCAGTCCCGCTGACCGTCCCCCAGCGGAATCAGGCCAGACCCCACATCGAAGTCCCCCACCGGGAGCTTCACCCCCACCCGGAGCGCCACCGGGATGGGGCTGCCTGCCATCTCCAGTGGCCGGGCTCGAAGGTACACCCGGATGTCTCCGATACCGGATCGGGTCTCGTCTCCGGTCACATCGTCAAATCGAAGGCGCTGCGCCGGCAGTTGGATCCATGCATCCACCCCATCCGCGAGACCGCTCGCCAGGGTCAAATAGGCCGCCGTGACCACCGAGCGCCCCCTTCCGGGGAAGATGGTCCGGTCTCCCTCGACCCCGAAGACCTCCCGGGTATCCTGGTGATAGACGCTGAGGGAGGCCCATCCCTCCCTTGGCGGTTCAGTCCATTGGGCTCCCGCCATGGAAGGAAGGGCCATCGCCAGGATCAGGAGGGGGAGCGGGATGGAGAACCATCGCTTCGACTCGGCACTGTTCGAGGTCGGTCGGGACAGGCGCATGACCGGCTCCGGGATGCGAGTGTGGATCCAATGGGCCATGGGCTGCTGGAGCCAACCCCGCTCCCGCGACCTCCTGTCCATGCTCCGTCATGCTGGGCGCCGAACCTTCACTGCGCAATGAAACCGATGACGGGCCCGCCGGGCCCGCCTCCTCCGACTCCTCCGCCTCCTCCGCCTCCTATCTCAACGATCCCCGCTCATCGCCGGGAATCAGCACCTGCCGGGCCAGGGAGACCGGAAGCCCGATCTGCAGGAAGCGATCGTGGAAGTCCCGGAGGGAGAAGGTCTCCCCCTGTTCCTCCAGGTACTCCCGGTAGTCCTCCCGGAGCTGGAGGATCTGCATCCGCCCAAGGGCATAGTAGAGGTAGGTGGGATTCCGGGTCCCCCGCTCCACTTCCTGGAGGGCGGGGAAGCGGGCGAAGTAGGCGATCTCCTGGTACCGGTCGGTGGCCTCCTCCACGTCGGCGCCCAAGGCGTGCATCTCCAGTCCGGCGTACCAGCGTGCGTGCCGCTGGATGGCCCGACGGAGCTGACCCAGGCGGATGGCCGGGTCGCCGTCCCCAAGCCCCTCATCCACCATCATCTGCTCGGTGTAGTGGGCCCATCCTTCCGAGAGGGATCCCCAGTTGAAGACCTTCCGGACCCGGGATTCGATCAAGGGGCGGTAGAGGAAGTCCACGAAGTGCCCCGGGAAGGATTCGTGGACGGTGATCCCCAGGAGCCCGGGATAGTTGAAGTAGGTGAGGTGCTCCCGCTTCTGGGCGTCCGTCCACTCAGGGAGGACGTTGGTGATGTTGTAGTAGGCCTCGGTGGCCCGGGTTTCAAAGGGCCCCGGGGTGCTCATGGAGGCGAATCCTCCCCGGGCATAGTCCGGGGTTTCCCGGACGGTGGGCCGGTCATCGGTGGGAAGGGTGACGATGTCGTTCTCGCGGATGAAGGCCTGCAGATCCCGCTGGTACTGCTCCGCCGTAGGGATCAGCTCCTCCGGAGAGGGAAACTCCGAAGTGATCTCCTCCATCACCTCCGCAGGATCCCGGTCCGGATCGATCTCCGCCGCGACCTCCGCGATCCACTCCCGGTACCGTTCGATCTCCCGCTCGTTGATCTCCCGGAGTTCGGCTACCGAGAGGTCCACATGTTCATCGTACCGGAGTTTCCTTTCGAAGAGGTCGGCCCCCAGACGGAAGTCCCCATCCGCTCGTGGAAGGAGGTCCTCTTCAAGCCAGGCCGCGAAGGCCTCCATCTCATCGGCGGCTGCCTCGTTCCCCCGGCTGAACCGGCTCTGGTCCTGGCTCGGCGCGTTCCTGAGCCCCTGCGCTTCCAGGGCCCTGGAGAGATCCTCCCTGAGGTACCGGGCAGTTCCTCGCGCTGCGCCGATGGCCTGCCGGGCCCAGAGTTCGGGCACCTGATCCAGATTCTCCCGAGCCGCATCCAGAACCTGCGGGATCATGGACTGGCGTCGGAGGATGGCATCCATCCGCTCCTCCAACGGGGCAAAGTCACGATCCGCCAGGCCGGAGATCCCCCCGGAGATCGTCCCGATATAGAAGGAGGGGTTCTTCGTCCACCACCGAATCTCCTCGAGCTCGAGGAGATCACTTCGGATGGCGTGGTCCAGGACCTGGTAGTCGAGCTGATCAGCCGAGGAGAGGAGATCAGCATCGATGGCCTCCAGGCGCCCGAGCCAGTCATTCAGATCCGCGGTGCGCCGCGCCTGACCGTCCCGGGAGAGATCGGGGAGGGCGTGATTATGGTCGTGGACCCCCAGGCGGGTGGCCCGGACCGGCTGGTCGGCGAAGTGCCAGGCCAGGAATCCATCCACGAAAGCATCGTACTGGGCCCGAGCCTGCTGGACCTCCGAATCCTCACATCCCATGAGGAGGAAGGGGAACACGAAAAGGAGCGGAATCCAGAAGGAAGAGCGGGAACGGATCATGCAGTTCGGCCTCAGTTCGAGAAAGGGGGTGAACCGTGGAAGGGAGGGGGCGAAAGCTCAGCCCCACCCTATTTCTGCAGGAATCGAACGTAGCATGGGGTCGCGGGTCGGTCCAAGTGGACGGCGACACCCAGTTGACCATCGACATCCAGACCACATCCAGACGGCACCCTCGATCACGGTTTCACCTTGAGGCAACTCCGCGCTCAGCCCATATCCGGACAGACCCATCCACCCCGGAGTCGATCGGGCGACTTCTCCTGATGTCGGTCGGTGCGACGCGGAAACCCCACCTGGTCCCGAAACCTCACTGAATCGGTTACTCCATCGCCTCGCCACGACCCAACCTGGGACTTCGCCGAGGGTCTCGCCCAGCGCCTCGCCCCAGAGCCTACCCCAGCGCCTACCCCAGCGCCTCGCCCAGCGCCTCAATGGCAGGGAAGTAGACCGGATCCGGCACGTCCTGCTCCCGGGACCAGTCGACGGCGGCGGTCCAGCCGTCGGGTGAGGTGCCGCGCTGGAGGTTTGCGGTGACGAGGGTCTGGGCGAGGTCCTGATCGGCCCGGGGGTCCGTGCATGGGTCCGGTCGCGGATCCGTCCGCGGACTCGGTCGCGAGCCCGGTCGCCCGTCGG
>REED01000019.1 GCA_007695225.1 Gemmatimonadales bacterium | reverse complement strand
CGGGCTGGGTGGTTTCTGAGGGAAGGCGGAGCCGGCCCGTCTGCCGGCTCCGCCTTCCCACCCCCGGTGACCGCTCCCCTTCCACCCCCAACCGGAGCCGAATGATGAACGCTTCGACTCTTCACCTCACGGCGTCGGCCGCCACGGCCGCTCCCCACCCTTCCACCCCTGTGGGGATGGAGGCGGCGCGGGAGGCTCCGAGGTTCAGCCGGGTCGCTGGATCCCCGGTGTGGTTGGGCGGTCTCCTGTTGGGGATGGCCCTGATCGTTCCCATGCATCCGGCCGCCCTGGAGGCGATGGAGCCTCTACGATGAGGACACCAGTGCAGGCGGGGGGAAGTCCGGAGACTCGGATCGAAACGGTTGGAGATCCCCTGGAGGGTCAGTTCGACACCATCGCCCGCCTCCTCTACGAGACCTCCGGGATCGCCCTGAACGAAAGCAAACGGCAGCTCGTCCACTCCCGCCTGACCCGACGGATCCGCCAACTGGGGGGAGGGACGCTCCGGGACTACGTGGCGTTCGTCCAGACCCCGAAGGGACGTGAGGAGCTCACCGAGATGGTGGATCTTCTCACCACCAACAAGACGAGTTTCTTCCGAGAGTCGGTCCACTTCGACTTCCTGCGGGGCCTCCTGGAGAGCCGCCCCTCCGGGTCCCCGCGAATGACCATCTGGAGCGCGGGTTGCTCCAGCGGTGAGGAACCCTACTCCATCGCCATGGTCCTGGCGGAGCACGGAGCGCGGGGGAGCCCAGGACGGATCCTGGCCACCGACCTCAGCGAGCGGGTCCTGGAGCGGGCCCGGCGGGGAATCTATGGAGAGGACCAGGTGGCGGAGGTACCCGGTCCCCTTCGGGACCGCTACCTCGCCGCAGGCGTGGAGTCGGGAACCTGTAAGGTGGATCCGGCCCTGCGCCGGATGGTGCGCTTCGGCCGGCTGAACCTCATGGGCTCCTGGCCCATGAAGGGTCCCTTCGACGTCATCTTCTGTCGGAACGTGATGATCTACTTCGATCCGCCCACCCGGGAACGCCTGGTGAACCGCATGGCGGGCCTCCTGGCTCCCGGCGGACACCTCTTCGTGGGCCACTCCGAAAGCCTCTCCTCCCTCTCCCACCCGCTGCAGTATGTGCAGCCCGCCACCTACCGGAGGTAAAGGCGTGAGACTGGCCCCCTCGAAGGAACAGACCGGACGGGTGGTGGTGGGGATTGCGGAGCTCAAGGTGAGTGGGGTCCCCGAGCAGCTCCTGGTCACCTACGCGCTTGGGAGTTGCCTCGGCGTGTGCATCTACGACCCCGTGGCCCGAGTGGGGGGGCTCCTCCACGCCATGCTTCCCAGTGCCCAGATGGATCCCGCAAAGGGGCGGTCCAATCCGGCCCGCTTCGTGGACACCGGGGTCCCCACCCTCTTCAAGCAGGCCTATGCCCTGGGGGCGGTGAAGGAGCGCATCATCGTGAGCGTGGCCGGCGGGGCAAGCATGACCGCGGGGGATCGGGAGGACGGCTTCCAGATCGGAAAGCGGAACTTCCTGGAGTTCAAGAAGCTCCTGTGGCGCAACGGAGTCGTCCTGCGGGACCAGGACGTGGGGGGGAACATCTCCCGCACCGTCTCCCTGGACATCTCCACGGGTGAGGTCCGGGTGAAGACTGGCACCCAGGAATACAGCCTTAGTCGCCGGTATCCCCGGTAGCACCCATCTCAAGGAACGAACCATGGCTTTCAACGTTCTGGTTGTGGACGACAGCGCGGTGATGCGCACCATGATCATCCGGACCCTCAGGATGACAGGGGTCCGCCTCTGGCAGATCCACGAGGCCTCCCACGGCAGGGAGGCCCTTGAGATCCTGGACGACCACTGGGTGGACCTGGCGCTGGTGGACATCAACATGCCGGTGATGAACGGCGAGGAGTTCATCGACCGAGTCCGAGAGGACCCCATCACCCGGGACCTCTCCATCATCGTGGTCTCCACCGAGAGCAGCGAGACCCGCATCAACAAGATCCTGGGCCGGGGGGCAAGCTTCATCCACAAGCCCTTCCGCCCCGAGTCCCTCAGGGAGGCGATCCTAAATGTCACCGGAATGTCGGACAACGCAGCGGCTGCAGTGGGAATTACGGAAGGCGGGAGCCTCGACTTTTGAGGACATGGGATTCGTCTTCGCAGAGCCCGAGGTTACCGAGGATCAGGCCCGCCGTGTGATGGCCTGGTGGGCGGCAGTGGACTTCCAGGGCCCGGTATCGGGCTCGCTGGAGATCGGATTCTCCGGCTCCCTGGCCACCGAGCTCACCGCCAACATGCTGGGGGCCGAGCCTCCGGTGGAGGTTGCCCTCATCGGGGACGCCCTGGGAGAGATCGCCAACGTGGTGTGCGGAAACCTGGTCCCCAGCCTGGGCCGACCCGAGGACGTATTCCACCTGGGGGCTCCCCGGGTGGAGGCGGCCAATACCCGTCCGTCCGCTTCGACCCCTCCGTCCGCTTCGACCCCTCCGGCCGCTCAGGTAGCCATCGGCGCAGGGGAGGGCCGGGCCGAGTTCACGCTCCATCTGGCCGGTCCCATCCCTGAGCCCGTGGGCGCCCCATGATCCGGGTCCTGGTGGTGGACGACTCCGCCGTGGTCCGGAAGGTGCTCACCGAGGAGCTCTCCCGCACCGGGGACATCCAGGTGGTGGGGACCGCCATTGATCCCTATGCGGCCCGGGAGCGCATCGCGGAGTTGGATCCGGACGTCCTGACGCTGGACATCGAGATGCCCCGGATGGACGGACTCTCCTTCCTGGCCAAGCTCATGCGCCACCACCCCATGCCTGTAGTGGTGGTCTCATCGGTGACTCCCGAGAACGGAGAGACGGCCCTCGAGGCCCTCCGCCTGGGAGCCGTGGAGGTCATTCCCAAGCCGGGATCCCAGTTCTCGGTCCCGGATGTCCGGCGCCACCTGGCCCGGGCCATCCGTGCCGCCGCCCGGGCCCGCCTCGCTCCGGCGGACAGCCGGTACAACCCGTCCCCCGGGGGAAATACGGGATCGCCCGTCCGGCACCAGAGCGGCCTGGCCGGGGTGAACACCACCCACAAGCTGGTGGCCCTGGGGGCTTCCACCGGGGGAACCCGGGCGCTGGAGGAAATCCTCCGGGAGCTCCCCCCGGACGTGCCCGGAATCGCCATCGTGCAGCACATGCCCTCCGGCTTCACCCGGGCCTTCGCGGAACGTCTCAATGAAGTGAGCGCTCTCCAGGTCCAGGAGGCCCGGGAAGGGGATCGCATCGTCCCCGGACGTGCCCTGGTAGCTCCGGGGGGTCAGCACATGCTGGTTCGGCGGCAGGGCGCCGATCTCATCGCATCCAACCGCTCG
>REED01000028.1 GCA_007695225.1 Gemmatimonadales bacterium | reverse complement strand
CCCATCTGGGATCACGAGACCGGGGTCATCGACCGGGAGACGGCGGAGTACTGGCGGGAGCACTTCGACCTCCACCATCACCTCCGGGAGAACTGGTCCCGGCTCGGACCCCACCTTCAGGGGAAGATCCACATCGCCACCGGGGACATGGACTCCTACTACCTGGAGTTGGGGGTCTACCGTCTGGAGGAGTTCCTGGACTCCGCCACGAACCCCCCTGCCCAGGCCCGGGTGGAGTATGGGCGCCGACAGCCCCACTGCTGGCTGGGCGAGTCCCCGAACCGTCCCGGCGAAGAGATCAACTACCGGGAGTTCGTGGAGGAGGTGGCAGCCTACCTGGAGCGCCGGGCCCCTGCGGGGGCGCTGCCATGGGAGTGAAGAACCCCGGGGGGTGAACAAACCCGAGAGGGCATGAAAAAACGCCCCCTGGGACCCGTTGCGGTGACACCGGCCGAATGCCGAACCACCGTCACCGCAGGTCCCAGGGGGCGCCCTTTCTCAGGGCAGGACGATCACACCATCATCCACCGCCCCCGATGTTGGGATTGTTGAAGCGCTCCTGGACGGAGATGGGCCAACGGACCCGGGTTCCGATGTCCGTATTCCTCTGATTCCAGGCCAGGGGAATGATGTCGTAGTAGCGATGATCCTCCCACCTGCGCCCCTCCAGCCACAGCTCCGTATCCCGCTCGTAGAGGAGCTGGGCCCTGATCTCCGCGGCGTTACTGCTGGAGAAGGGAGCCAGGCCGCTGTGGGCTCGGAGCCGGTTGATCCACTCCACCGCTCCCGCCAGGTCGCCGGCCATGAGGCGCCCCTCGGCTACGATGAGCTCGGCCTCGGCCGCACGGCTCGCCGGAAGGGGGCTCGTCAGGCTCGGGTACTTCATCTGACGGAACCGTGGCTCACCCCGGGGTCCAGGAACCTCCGGCTCCGGATTGAAGACGATCCGGGGATCAGCCTCACCCGTCACCGGATCCGGCCGGAACGCATAGGACTCGTGCATCCGGTGATAGGGCCCGATGGTGAGCCCGTTGTAGTGGCCATTCGTGGTCCCCGGCTGCCCGTAGCGCAGGTTGACCCGGAAGTCGGCCGAAACGTCCAGCGCCTGACGGGCATAGCTCTCTGCCTGCTGCATCTCCGCCGCGTTGCCCGATCCGGACTCGACGAGAGCCTCGTAGTAGAGGGATCGGGACGCACGCGCTGCGCCACCCAGCGCCGCAGCCCGAAGGTTTGCGTTTCCAGCGCCACCGGCCACCTCCGCCGCACGCAGGAATTTCTCCCGGGCGTCAGAAATGGCCTGTGCCGGGGTGATGGTGCCACCGCCGTCATACACCACCGCCTCGTAGTAAGCGGCTTTGGTGATGCGTGCGAGCCCGCCCATGAAGTAGCTGTTGGCCACCCCGATGTTGCTCCCTGGGTTGGCCACCATGACCTGGAGCCGCTCCACCATGTTGTCCGCCACCCAGATGGCGGAGGCCAGGCCGTTGAAGAGGGATTCGGCCACCGAGATGTCCCGGTCACGGTAGCCGGCGTCGATGAGAAGGGCGAAGTCCTGCACCGAGGGGTGCCACACGTGGTCACCCAGCATCTCTCCATTGACGAGGGCGCTGGAGAAGGGCCCCACCAGCTCGCCCTCGGCCGACGTGGCAAGCGTGCTCTCGAGGAACGGGGTCTCCAGGTCCGTGTCGATCAAGCTCCCTGGGTTGTCCACCTCGAAGAAGGAGTCGCATGCCGCCAGGGGAAAGAGCATCAAGACCAGGACCGGAAGGGCCTTCAGTCCGAGCGATCGGTTTGTCTTCTTGAAGAATCTCATGGTCCGTTACCTCGTGGTCCGGATGGAGAAGACGTAACGCCGGGGCGAGGGAGCGGAGATGTAGTCGATGTTCGACTCGAAGATGCTTCCCCCCAGGGAGACGGCGCTCCCCTGGCCGGGGTCCATCAGACCGCTGTAGCTGGTGAAGGTATGGAGGTTCCGGGCCCCGATCATGAGGCTCGTCCGGCCCAGCCCGAAGCGGCCGGAGATTTCCGGAGCGACGTCGTAGTTGACGCTGAGTTCGTTGAGCTTCAGCCAGTCGCCCTTCTCGAAGAAGGAGGGAACCACGGCCCAGTGCTTCTGGCCGTATGCGTCTGCAGCCTCCTGACGCTGCTGGGTGGTAGAGTTCGGATCGGCCAGGACCCGGATGACGTTGGCCGAGAACTCGTTGATTCCCAGGGACTGCCGAAGCACTTCGGTCTCGTTGGACATGAGAAAGCCACCGGCGCCGGTGAAGAGAGCCCGAACCGAGACGTTCTGTCCAAAGCGGAAGGTGGAGCCGAAGTCGACGGTCCAGGAGGGCAGGGCGTCGCCATGGACCACCAGCATCTCACTCCCATCCTCGTTGCGAAGCACGTTGGGCTGGATCTGGCTGGTGCTGGTCAGGTTCTCCACCGGGACGGTGAGGGTATAGGGGTTGTTCGGGTCCTGCTTTGGAGCGATGAGCACACCGGGGCGGTGTCCCTCGGCAATCCAGCCCCAGCGCCGTCGCGTAGACAACCGGATGTCCGAGATCCCGCCCATGTCGGTGACTTCCTGGTCGATATAGGTGTAGGCGGCGTTCAGGTCCCACGAGAAGGAGGGGCTATCCATGACCCGGAGATCCCCCATGAGCTCGATCCCCCACGACTGCATCTCGCCGATGTTCTGCAGCTGGGTGCTCGTGAACCCACTCGAGGGAGGAGGCGACACGCTCAGGAGCGCATCGGTGGTGATCTGCTGGAAATAGATGGCCTCGATGCCCAGGCGTCCGTCCATCATGAGGGCCTCGAGGGCGATCTCCCGCTCGGTGGAGCGCTCCGGCTTCAGTTCCGGGTTCCCCAGGTTGCTGGGGCTGATCTGGGGTACCCCACCGGCGAAGACCGAGGGGTTCCATGTGCGCTGGGCGTCGAAGGCCCCCGGCTGGAGACCCGCAGTCCCAATGGCGCCCCGGATCCTGAACTCGTCGATTCCCGAGATGTCGAAGAAGTCGTAGTCGGAGACGACCCACGAGAACCCGACCTTCGGGTAGGTGGAGAGTCCGAAGTCGTCACCGAAGGCCGAATTTCCGTCCATCCGGACCCCGATGGTGAGGAAGAGCCGGTTGTCCAGCCCGAACTGCTGCTGTCCGAAGAAACCGGCGTTGATCACGTCCTGGATCGTCTCGGAGCTGGAGGCGATGACCGAAGCGCCCGTCAGGGTGCTCAGGGTAGGCGAGGCAAACTGGGATTTCTGGGCGTTCACCAGGGAGAAGCCCTCCCAGAAGCTCTGCCCACCCACCGTCGTCGTGCTGGTGACCCGGGACGTGAGATCGGTGCTCCAGTTCAGGTTGGCATCCAGGGTGGTGGCGTAGGAGTTCCGGTTCTGGATCTGCCGTAGGCCGGGCAGGCCGCCGTACGCTCCCTCCGGTGCGAACCGGGTGCGCTGCTGGGTGATGTCGTTGTGCCCCACCCGGAACATGCTCACCAGGTTGTCCGTGATATCGTACTGGAGGCTGGCGCTCACCGAGACATTGGTGGTCTCCATCTCGTCCGTCATGGTGAGCCGCTCGACCACGGGCATCTGCCCTTCGCCGTGAGGCAGGCGCTCCGTGGCATTGGCCGGATTCGCCAGCAGGAAGTCGCTGGCAACGGAAGACCAGGAAGGCCAGGAACCCTCAATGGTGTTTCGAACCACACTCAGGTCCACGGAGGACCGAACCCGCTCCGAGTGGTTGAAGTCGAAGGCGGAACGGATCGAGGCGATCCCCACAGCGTGGTTGGGGGTGTGCCCGTCCTCATCCATGAACCGCGCCGAGGCGGAGTACTGGATCCCCTCGGATCCGCCCCGGACCGCCACCGTGTAGTTCTGGTGGTAGCCCAGGTCGATCCAGGCCTCTGCGGGGAGATCGGTGACCACGGAACCCACCAGAGAGGGGTTGCTCTGCCCAACCGCGGTATTGGCACTCACATACCCCGCCTGGGGGGTCCACCGCGAATTCGGAAGGTGGACGATCTGCTGGTCGATCCCGAAGCTCCACACGGGGGCCTGGACGGCTCCCCGGCGGGTGAAGATCTGGATCACCCCACTGGAGGCCTCTGTCCCGAAGAGGGTGGCGGCCGCTGCCCCCTTGATCACCTCGATCCGGTCGATATCGGCCGGATTGATGTCGCCAAGACGATTGGTGGACGTGCCGCCAACCCCGTACGTGCGGTTATCCATGCGGACCCCGTCCACGTAGATCAGGGGCTCGTTCCGGAGTTGGGTGTTGAGGGAGGCCACACCGCGAAGGGTGATCTGTGTGGATGCCCCCGCCTCTCCCATGGCCTGGCCACCGATTCCGGGAACCCGGCCCAGGAGGGCGTCGGCAACACCGGTGATGGGTGCCTGCTGGAGATCCTCCGACGAGACCGAGTTGATGGTCTGGCCGAGCTGTCGGCGCTGCGTGGGGGCCCCGGTCCCCGTGACCACGATCTCGTCCATGTCGATGGCCCGGCTCTGCAGCTGGAAGTCCACCTCCACCGTCCCTCCAGCCGGGACGTTCACCGTCTGGGAGCTGGAACCGTAGCCCAGGATCTGCGCCTGGACCGTGACCTCTCCGGCCGGCACGCCTTCCACCCGGAATCGACCCTGGACGTCCGTCAGGGAACCGATGTTCTGTCCCTGGATGACGATCTGGACCGAATTCATCGGCCGGAGCGTCGCACGGTCGACGACCTGACCGGTGACCGCGCCCTGCTGTGCCATGGCGGGGAGGACACCAACCAACAATGTCAGGAAGGCCATCGATAATGCCCTCCCTACCCTCGGGCCTACCCCCGAGCCTGTCCTCGGGCCCGACGGACCAGCGTCTGATGGATACTCTTGCATTGTGCCTCCTCCGCATGGGATGGGGATGATGTGGGATCGGGGGCTCGAACAATGGGTGTAACTGAACCCTCACGCCCACATGCCCCATGTTAGGTCCGAGACCACGAAAAACGCAAACAGGCCCCTTTCAGTTGCCTTACATGCGCCGCTTGAACGACACCCCCGGCGTGCAAGAGATTGTCGTCCCCCGATGTCTTCCGTCAGTGCCTGGGAAGCCGAGCGTCTGGATCCATTTCCTGCTCCCGCTTCTGCGCCCGCACCATCTAGAAGGCCGTTGGAGAAGTAGAATGGCCGTTGGAGAAGTAGAGGGTTTTCAGGCATACTCCACGTCAGGGTTCTTCGGCTCCCCCCCCTGAATGCACGCGGAGGTCGACGAAGCCCGGATGAGAGGCTGAGTATGGCGTCACCTGGGGACGAGGGCGGGAGCGGGCTCCCCGGGGGGGGCCGGGGGGCCGGGGCCTCCGGAACTGCCACCCCAGGTCAGGTCGACCGCGAGGATCAATCCCACCAGGATCCCCGCACCGACAAGGGCGCTTCGTTGCCGGTTCAACTGGCGCTGCTCCACCCGTGCCACCTCTGAGAGGTCCAGGGTGTAGTTGCGCCGGATGTTGTCCACCGCCATGCCCTGGTATCGCCGACCCGACCATACGGAAAGCGCCAGGGTCTCGGATTCCACCGACTGCAGATAGCCACTGAGGGAGCGGACCGTATATCCGGCCTCCGGGCTCAGCCGTTCCGACCCCGCCAGGTTCAGGTGCACGACCACCTCCGAGCCGGGAGGCACGGCTGCAGGTTCGACGAGGACGTGGTTGAAGCATCCACCCAGCAGAAGGAGAACCCCGACCAGGGGAATTACCCGAAGGACGGCCGGGCATCGAGGAAGACCGGATGACGGAGTGTGCATCGACATCGTCAAACGCTCCACAAGAGGGGTTTCGACCAGGAACATGTCCACGCTATCGTGCCAGGGGCACTTCAGAAAGCCCGAGGCCGGCCTGGCCATCCCCCCCCGGCTGCCCCCGGCCCATCGGAAGCAGGCGCTCCGGCCGACCCGGCTTCAGCGGGTAAGGAGAAAGGCCACGGCGACGAACACTCCTGCCACCAACGCCCGTCCCCAGGTGAACGGACTTCCCACGCCGGGCCTACCCGGCCGTGACCACATCAGGACCGCTCCGCATCGCCCGTCCCGGAACTGGGGAGGCACATTGGCGCTGCTGTAGACCTCGATCCCTTCCAGGTCATCGGGAGTGATGAGCCAATCGATCTGGGAGTCATCCATCACACGCAGCCCGTCGAGGTAGAACGCCGGCGCACAGCCTTCCCGTCCGAGAATGAGGGCGCCCCCTTCCTCCCTCGGCACGACGCGCAGTGACGGGACCCCCCAGAAGAGATCGGAGAGGGACCGGGGGGTGCGCTCCTCGATCTCTTCCCGGGTGAAGAATCGTCCGCCCCCGGAGCGTCGTCGGTCATAGAACCCCCTGGCTTCCAGCCTGGATGCTCGGGCGACGGTCACCACCACCGGGTCGGCAGCGATGGCCTCACGGATCAACTCGGCATTCACCCGGATCTCGGAACCTTCAGCGACTTCCAATGCCTCCCGGATCGTACCATATCCCAGGCGCTCGAACTCCAACGCGTAGGTGCCCGACGGGATCGGCGGAAAGAGAAAGCGGCCGGCATCCGTCGTCACTTCCGTGAGCGGGGCCCGGTCATCCGTGAAGTGCAACAGGACGCGGACCTGTGAAAGGGGCTCGCCCGTGAGCCGGTCGATGACGGTGCCCTGAATCACCGAAGGCCCCGTCCCCCGGTCCTGGGCGTGGATAATCGCGGGGAACAGCACGAGGGTTCCCAGGAGAACCCCCAGGACGAGCCCCCCCCCGGGCCCCGCCGGAGCCCGGTACCCGGGGACACGTCCCCGGGCGGTATCGTTCGAAATCGCCGTCTGGCTTATCGCCCAGCCCCCGCCTGTCCCTGGATCGTGAATTTCTGGACCCGACGACCTGTCGAGGCCTCTCCTACATAGATATTGCCCCGTGAGTCCACGGAAATCCCGTGAGGGCGAAGGAACTGCCCCGCCTGCCGCCCTGGATGCCCGAACTCTCCAACCACCTCCATGTCCGCCCGTCGAAGGATCCAGACCTTGTGATTGGTTCCGTCGGCCATATAGAGGAATTCCTGATCCGGATCCGCGGACAGGGCGATGACGAATGCCGAGCCCGAGGATCGGGTGTTCGGCGCAATGATCCGTTCCGTGACGAACGCCCCGGCCTGATCGAACACCTGAATGCGATTCCCTCGCCGGTCGGCCACGTAGATCAACCCGTCGTTGGAACCGATCAACCCATGGACGTTGGAAAACTGACGGGGGAGAGGCCCGGCGGGATCCCGGTCTCCATAATCATATTCGTCATCGGGAGACTCGCCATACGCACCCCAATGTCGGATATATTCGCCGGATTCCCCGTCCATCACGATCACGCGACGATTCTTGTAGCCATCTGCGATGAACACCTCGTTCGTCCCGGGGTCTACCCAGATCCCTGCCGGACCGCCCAGGAGGCTCTCGTCCTGGCTCCCGCCGGTCTCATTGTATTCCCCGATGGTCATCACCAGATCCCCGTTTCGGGTGAACTTCATCACCCGGTCATGGGAATGCGTCCCCACCCACACGTAGTCATTGTGGTCCACGAAGAGGCCGTGGGGATTCCGAGGCCACTCGGAGATGTCCTGGGAAGGAACTCCCCAGCCCTGTACGAGCCGCCCTTCCGGATCGAACTCCAACACAACCGGGGGAGGCGCGCAGCACTCCGCGATCGGGGGGTCCTGGACGGCGCCAATCTCCTCTGGAGTAAGGAGCTCCGGGAGGTTGGCCACCCAGACATGGTCTCGCGAATCGACGAAGACGGCGGTTACCACGCTCATGATCCAGTCATTCGGGAGTTGCTCCGGCCACGCCGGATCCACCTCGAAGACCGGCGTGGTTCCATCCGCCGCTGGCCCGGCGGCACGGGCTGTTTCCGCGCTCGCGTCATCATCGCATGCGGCCAATATCGGCACGAGGAGGGCCAGCAACACGAGGCTCAAGAATGTTCTGGATGCCATGATCGTTGATCGACTCCGTAATGGGAAAGGCCGCCCTCAGCGGGGCAAATGAGGCAACCGCCGCACCATCTCCCTTGAACCCCCAGGAGATGGAGGACGGCGGTTGTCGAAGGCTGACGTCCAAGAACCCGGGAGATCGCCCAGGGCAGGTTCGGTTCACTCCGTAGGGGATTCCCGCTCTCCGGCAGGTCTCAGCAGGACACGCAATTGTCGTTGTTCACCGCTCCCAGACTCACCAGGAGGTTGATGGCCGCCGGGAACGGGGAAATCCTCTGCACCGGGCCATTGGCCATGTCGGCCGTGGTCTGCCCTCGGCGGGACACCACGGAGACGTCGGCCCCCTGGGCCACCAGGTACTCGATCATCTCCACATCCCCCCTGGAGGCGGCATTGTGCAGGGCGGTATATCCCTGATGGTCCCTGGCATTCACGTCCAGCCCCAACTCCTCGATGAGATAGCGTGCGGCGGGCAGCCATCCCCCGGGGACATGTCGATGCTGGTTGCCGGCCCTCCCCTGACCGTATCCCGCCCCCGTCGCCGCATGGAGAGCCGTCAGGGAGGGATCACCGGTCCGGGCTGGAGGCAACCCAGATGGATCGGTCTGGTCGGAATCGCCACCCCGGGCCGCTCGTTGCGGTGGCACTCGCGTCCTGATCGTCGGGTCCGCACCATACTCAACCAGAAGTCGCATGGCTCTTACATCTGTGCCATAGGCGGCTCGCCAGAAGGGGGTCGCACCCTGGGTGTCCACCCCCAGAAGGTTGAAGTTGTAGGCCATGTACCAGAGGTGGCGCTCGAGCCGGGCATTCGGGTCGGCGCCTGCCTCGAGGAGCCGCTCCATGGCCTCCAGGTAGGTGACTTCTGAATTGTGGTGTCCCGTGGGCTGGGGGTAGAAGGAATGGGGAGCCCACTGGAGATTGATGATGCCATACAGGGGCGTCGCGCCGTGGTCGCTGGCCAAGTTGGGGTTGGCCCCCTTGTCTAGCAACTCCATGGCCAGATCCCAGTGGCCGTTGATGGTCGCGATGAGGAGGGGCGTCGATCCATCGCCTTCGCTCTTCTGGTCAATGTCCGACCCGCCGGCGAGAAGCGCCCTCACCGCTGCGCTGTTCCCATCCCGAGAAGCGAGGTGGAGAGCCGAGAAGCCGCCGTACCCTCCAACCGTCTCGGCATAGTTGAGGGGTCGGACCATCTCTTCATCTTCTTCCTCCGCCGCCCGCGCTGCGGCCTGGAGGGAGTCCTGGCGGGTTAGCGCCTCCTCGGAGATGACCTCCTCCTGCGTCGCGTCCTCCGGCTGCGTCTCAGCCCCTCCCTCAGGCTGCGGGTCCTCGTCGGGCTGTGCGTCCTCCTCCTCTTCCGCTGCCTGCTGCTGGGGCGGATACGCGGGCTCGAGGCCGTTGGGACGGACCTCTTCGGCCTCCAGGCCCCGGGTTACCCGATCTTCCTGTGCCCGGACCTGACGGCTGTAGACCACTCGCTGATTCCGAAGCTCCTGCAGCTGCCGCTCCTCTTCCTGCCGGGGCCCCAGCTCCAGGGAGTGATTCTTCAGCCCGGGGTCCGCTCCGGCTGCGATCAGGGCCTCCACGGAGCCCGGCTGGTTGTACGCCGCGGCGAACATGAGAGGTGTGTGCCCGTTCGACTCCTCCTGGGCATCCACCTCCGCCCCATGGCGGACCAGCGCTTCAATGGCGGCCACACTTCCAGACGCGGCTGCAAAGTGGAGCGGAGTGGTGCCTCCTGCGGTGCTGCGCACGTTGGCTTCGGCCCCAGCCTCCAGGAGCACGGCGATGACCTCTGCGTGGCCGTGCCGAGCCGCCACCATCAACGGAGTATGCCCGGCGATCCGGGTCTTGGCTGTGTGCTTCGCCCCCGCGTAGAGAAGGATCTCCGCAGTCGTAGCATCGTTCCGGTCGGCGGCCCAGTGAAGGGCGGTCATGCCATCGGGCTGCGCTTCATTCACATCGAACCCGGCCCTCAGGAGTTCCCGGACGGAGTCCCGGTCTCCATTCATTGCCGCATCGGCGATGACCGAGTCAGCCGGGGCAACCGCGGCCGACAGCAGGATCACCAGAACCGCCGGGGCCGTCCGCAGGAGCCAGGTCCCTTTCCTCATCATCCCTCCATGGGAGTGCGCTTGGATCCCGGATGCTTGCATCCAGGGAACCATCCTCAGTCGTTTGCCCGTGCGACGTTCGGCACACGGAAGGAGAAGCTGCCGACACTGTCCCCAAAGCTCTCCAGGTCATCCATCCCCATGTTCTGCATGAGGGCCAGGAAGACGTTGGCCATGGGGGTACCGTCCGGCGCCTTCAGATGCAGGCCACCCGGAAGTGCACCATTGGCTCCTCCCAGCATGAAGAGGGGGTTCCGGCGGTGGTTGTGGGTATTCCCGTCGGCAATGGGCGACCCGTAGATGATCGCCGTCTTGTCGAGGAGGCTGGACTCACCGTCCATGGAATCGTGCAACTGCTCCAGCAGATGAGGGAGCATTCCCACGTGGTAGCGGTTGATCTTGGCGAAGGCCTCGAGCGCCTCTGGGTTCCCTCCATGGTGGGAAGCCGGATGGAAGGGTCGGTCCGAACCGCTTTCCGGGTACACCCGATGGGACACATCACGACCCATCTTGAAGGAGAAGACCCGGGTCATGTCGGACTGGAAGGCCAGGACCTGAAGGTCGAACATCAATTTGACGTGCTCCTCGAATGAGTCGGGCACGCCGGGAGGCGCCTCGGGGATCTCCCGCTCTTCCCCACTCATGTTCCTTTCGACGACCCGCTGCAATCGGCGCTCGATCTCCCGCACGTTCTGCAGGTACTGATCCATCCGCTGGCGGTCACTCTGCCCCAGCTCCCGCATGAGGTCCGACACCTCATTGCTGACCCAATCCAGGATGCTTCCCTCGTCCCGGAGCCGGATCTCGCGCTCCTCGGGGGACGCGCCGGACCCGAAGAGCTGCTCGAACACCACCCGGGGGTCCCGGATCATGGGGAGGGGCTCAGTGGGGGATGCCCAGCTGATGGAGTCGGTATAGGCGCAGGAGTAGCCGTACAGGCAACCTCCCGCCTGGTCCACGTTCTCGATGCACAGCTGGACCGAGGGGATGGGCGTGCCCCTGCCGAACCGGTTGGCGTAGAGCTGATCCAGGGATTTTCCAACATGCACGTCCGAGCCCTGGGTCTGCCGGGGGTGTGTCTGGGTGAGGAATACGGCCGAGGAACGGAAGTGGTCGCCTCCGATCTCCGCGGGACGATAGGCCTCGGCCATGCGGACATCGGTGTTGCTGATAACCGTGAGATAGTCCCGCCAGCTCTCCAGTGGCTCCAGGCTGGTGCCTGAGAGGTCGAAGCCGGCCCCGAGACCCTTGGGATTCCAGAGGCCCAGGCTCTCACCCGTGGAGTTTCCCGTACCGGCGGCCCCGTGGACCATTTCAATGGCAATGAGACGAGCGGGATCGATGTCCTTCTTCACGGATCGCCAGAGGCGACCGGCAGGCACCATGGCGTCGAGGAACGGGAGGGCGACAGCCGCACTCATCCCCCGGAGAAAGGTGCGGCGCGGAAGGTGTTTACCTGTGATGAAATGCATCGTCCCTTCTCCTGGTTTCAAGCATGAAAGTCGCTGCCTTCCTTACAATCCTTTTGATCCCAAAACCCAGCCCAACCCCCGACCCCTCCATCTTCAATCAGAGTCGGGATCAATCGAGATCAGGACCGTCCGCCATCTGCTCGGCGATCCTCATCTGGAACTGATCGGCGAGCACAACACCCATGATAAAGGAGGACATCCGGTAATCGTCCTCTGCCGCATTCCTGGCGATCTCACGGACCGCAGGCTGATCGAAGTAGTGGACCCGCCGGCCCAGGGCATACCGCATGAGATTCTCGGTAAAGTTCCGGACCACGGGCTCCGCCATGTCCAGCATCGCCTCCCGCAGATCCTGGGTGCTCTCCAGGGTCCGGCCATTCCAGAGCTGCCCCTTGGTATCCAGGGCGTTTCCGCCGTCCCGGATCCGATAGAGGCCCGTGGGCCCCCAATGCTCCAGGGGCAGCCCCAGGGGATCGATGAACTGATGGCACGCATTGCACGTCGGGTTGCTGCGGTGGATCTCCAGCCGTTCCCGAACGGTGAGGGCGCGGCCGCTCTCCTCGTCCACATTGGCGGTGACGTCCAGATCCGGAACGTTGGGTGGGGGTGGAGGCGGAGCCGTCCCGAGGATGACCTCCATCACCCAGAGTCCCCGGTCCACGGGAGATGTCCGATTCGCATGCGACGAAAGGGACAGCACGCTGGCGTGACTCAGAATCCCCAGCCCCGCCCGGTGGGGATCGGTCACTGTCACTCGCTGGAACTCACTCCCCACGATGCCTGGAATCCCGTAGTGTCGGGCGAGTCGCTCGTTCACGAAGGTGTAGTCCGCCGTGAACAGCTCGAGCAGACTCCGATCCTCCAGGACCAAATTGTGGAAGAAGGTCTCCGTCTCCTGTCGGATGGCGTCGCGGAGTCTGTCATCCCATTCGGGATACCTCACCGCGTCCGGGCGATGAACCGCCAGGCGCGGAAGCCGAAGCCACTGGGCGGCGAATCGCGTGGCGAGAGATTCCGACCGGGGGTCGTGGATCATCCGTTCCACCTGACTCCGGAGGACATCCGGATCGTTCAGGCGGCGTTCCCGGGCCAACTGCAGGAGTTCTTCGTCGGGGTGGGTAGCCCACAGGAAGTAGGATAGCCTGGAGGCAAGGGACTCGTCACTGATCCTGTAGATCTCTCCCGGTCGAACGTCCTGGGGCTGCCGGTCATAGCGGAGGATGAAATGGGGGCTGGCCAGGATGGCCTGGATCCCATTTCGGATCCCCTCCTCGAAGCCGTCCCGGGCCGCGGCTCCCTGATAGAGCCTCAGGAGGCCATCCACATCCGAGTCGGACACCGGACGCCGGTACGCTTCGGCGGCGATCCTGGAGAGGATCTCCCTCGCACAGGGAGCCTCCTCTCCGGGATCCGTCGGTCGACAGGTGAAGATCTTCCTGCGACTCGCGTTGTCCGAGACGCCGGTGGGGTTGTAGGGGCCGTCGATTCGTAGATCCCGGAGATGCGGGACCGTGGTGATTCCCAGATCCCGGGCGATCCAGAGGTCGGCCAGGGTGTGCTCGATGGGCGTCATCAGATCATTGACAGGCCCCTCGGAGGTGGGGATGAAGACGGCGGAGAGTCGCTGGGGACCCGCCCGGACAAAGATGGGCTCCGTCGCCATTGTGAGGCCCTCCGGGTCCCGCTCCCACATCCATCGATCCACGGGTTTAATGGCCACCCGTTCGCCGTTGACGGAGATCTCGATCTGCTCCCCCCGGGCGTGGCGCCCGAAGAGGTTGCCCTCCGTCTCGGCGTGGAGTTCAATACGGAATATGTATTCGCCGTCCGTCAGGAAGTTGTGCACCACCGAAATGCCGCCCCGGGAGCCATAGGGGGCCCCCTCGATCCGCTCTCGCTGGTTCGTGGTCTGGGGCACCCGATAGGTGGCCTGTACCGTCGAGGCGTTGGGCTCGCCCACCGCCGCCCGGGCCACATAGGAGGCGGCCCGCATATAGCCGTCCAGAAGCGCCGGCGAGATGTTCTGGACATCGGAGATGTTGTCGAAATTGTCGCTGATGGTCTCAGGCGGCAGGTAGGCCGAAGCATCGACATCCACGGCCAGGAGATCGCGAATCGAACGCCGGTATTCCGCCTGGTTGAGGCGCTGTGGCAGGCGGAGCCCGGGGTTGGGATTCCGGGCGACGCTCTCTTCCACTTTTCCCTCCAGCCGCTCCGCCAGAGCCAGCAAGGTGTCGCCTCCGGGGCGGGGAATGCCGGGAGGTGGCATCATCTCGAGTCGGAGCTTCGATATCACACGCTCCGTGACCTCCGGAGTCCCGTCCGCCTCCTCTACCTCAAAGTGCTGCAGGGAGAGATTCGCGGTCATCAATTGATCGTTGTGGCAGACGACGCAGAGACGCTGCACCACCATGGTCAGCGCCTCGTCATCCACGTCGGGCGTGGTCTGCCCTCGCGTTCTCCACTGAAGGTCGGCGGGGCCCTGGGAGAGCCCTTCGTAGTAGGAGCGATCCCCGGAGTCTTCCGCGGCGAAGGTACTCGAAGATTGGGTTCCGACCCCGGCGAAGGTCATTCCGGGAATGCTTGCGGGTGAATCCCCCGCCAGAAACCCGGAGTCCGGGCCGCTCTCCCAGAGCAGGAGCGCGGTGGCCATGACGAGGATACAGGACACTGGGACTCTCATATTGGTCTGTCCCTAACGACGGTCGAAGGATGGACGTGCGGCTCGGCGCGACTTGAAGCCGACCCACTCGGACGCCGACGAAGAAGGCACCAGCGTGGGATCCGCCCACGGTCGTGGCCCCGAAGGACCGGCGACCGTGAACGATGCTCGATCGAGGGCACCAACGTTGTGGAATGGGAACAGAACCAACTGTAAACGTATGTTTCCAATGCCCCACCCCAAACCTCCGGCAGGACTGCAGTTCTGCTCCATTCCTTTCAGTCCTGCCTTTCGGCTTGGCTGGGAGTCTTGTCACCAGATGCAAAAGTATGTGTCATGCTTCCGCAATACAAGGAAAATCGAGAGCCATCCCCCCATATCCTCTGCCGCGCCATCGGATCACGCCCAGAGTCAGAAAGCTCTTCCCCGGAAGGGGATCGTTGGCTCGCAGGACGCAGATCCCGTATCATGATCCAATTCGGTGGGGCAGCTGCTCCCATCGGTCAGAAGGCCGGGGAGCCCTCCGCTCGCCAGGCGCCGACCCAAAATCCCAGGCAGGAGGGATCGAGCAATGCATCTCCGAATGGCACCGAGATCCCTGACCCCATTCGGCGTCGCCGCCCTGACCGCGTTGTCCCTTTCTGCCTTCCCGATGAGCATCCAGGGACAGACGCCTGGAGTCCAGGAAGTGTCGGAGTGGTCCGACGACGGGATGGAAACCCTCGCCCGGACCTACCTCGCGCTTTCGGAGGTACGGGACGAGTTGCACCGGGAACTGTCCGAAACGCACCAGGCGGGTGAACGGCTGGAGGTGCGTCGCCGCGCCGACGAACGCATGGCAGAGGTCCTGGCGGAGAAGGGAATCTCGGCCGAGGACTACGAAAGGCTCACCTTCCTCGTAAGCGCAGACGACGACGCCCGCTTAGCCTTCGAAGCCATGCTCCAGCGGCTCCGCGGGGAAAACGGAGGCGGGTAGGGCGGCGAAGAGCACCTGGAGGCCGGCACGGGGCTCCGACGCCCCTGGTCTGAGCATGTAGATCTGTTTCTGCTGGTCGGTGAAGATCCCCGTGAGGCCAACCCCGTAATCCACCTCCGATCTCCCACTGCTTCCGCGCGGGAGAGAGCGAGGCTTCGGGTCCCTGATTCCTTGGGGAGTAGGCGAAACTTCCCTGGCGGATTATCGGGAAGCGTGCGATATGTATGTGAGGCACCTGTAAGCAAGGCGGCCCACCGGTTTCCAAGGCGTCGATTTCCAAGGCGTCGATTTCCAAGGCGTCGATTTCCAAGGCGTCGGTTCCCCAGGCCATGGCATGGGGCGCCCCCAGTCCTCTAACTGGAGCGCATGTCCATGCCAGGTAACCCCATACTCCCCGTTCCCGAGGCGCCTCACACAGGTCCTCGAGGAGGTCCTCGAGGAGGTCCTCGACAGAGGTCCTCGACTCTGGCGGATCAGCCCGGGAGTCGGCCTTCTACTGGCCATCGGTCTCGTGCTTCCCTTCACCGCCCAGGGCCAGTTGGAGAACGGGGATCTTCCCATCATCGAGTCCCGTACCAAGGGAATGGAACGGATGGACGGGTGCTTCCCGTCTCTTCTGGGATGCCCGAGGAGCCCGTCTCTGGATGGAGATCTCCCGGTTCGACAGGGAGGTCCTCTACGTTCGGGGTCAGTCTTCGGGGCTGGGCTCCAATGACATCGGGCTGGATCGGGGACGGCTCATGGGATCCCGGATCGTGTTGTTCGAGCGGGTGGGTCCCCGGGTACTGATGGTCCAGCCCAACTACCGGTATCGGGCCCTGAGCCACAATCCAGCGGAAGTCAGGGCGGTGGAAGTCAGGGCGGTGAGGGATGCCTTCGCCCGCTCCGTCCTCTGGGGATTTCCGGTGGGGCGGAGACCGGTGACCGGCTACTGGGGACATGACCCCTCTCCCCGGAGGAACTGGGGGTACCGGGCCTCGGTGATGGAAGGCTTGCCCCTACGCCCCTCAGGCTTCAGCATGAACCGGGAACTCTTTCCCCGCTATACCGGGTCGGCCTTCGACGTGGTGACTCCGATGATGACCGTTGGGTGGCCCACCGCTGACAGCTGGGGCGGGAAATGCAAAGCCTTTCTAGCCTCCGGGGAGCTACCGGAAGGCCCCGCTCTCACCGTCCCCGAGGCACCCCCTCGGCGCTCCCAGCGGACAACCTGACCTTGATTGGCTGGGATCCTGGGGAGAATGGGAATACACGGGTCTGGAGGGAGCGGACCTTTTGGACCCCCCGATCGACGCGCTACAGGACCCTCGGAAACCTGGTGGCCGTTGAACACTGCGGGACCCGAAACCTGCCTTCACGCGGAAGGTGGGTTTCCCCCTACACACGAAGCGAGGTACGCGCATGAATCGAAGCACCCTGAACCCAATCATCATGGCGATGGTCATCCTGTCCCTGGGCGCGGCTCCATCCCTGGCCCAGGACCATGCCGGAGAAGCCCGCTACGGCGTATGGCGGATCCAGACGGACAACCCACCGCCCTCCTCGAATATCATGACGTACGAGCCTCTGGATAACGGTGGGATGAGGGTGACCATCGAAGCCGTCAATCTTCAGGGCGTTGAGAGCCGCTGGGGCTACGACACCTACTTCGACGGGGAGTTTCGCCCAGTCCATGGGCAGCAGAATGCGGAAACGGCGGTGGAGGTCATCGACGACCGGGCCACCCGGATCCTGAACCGGCGGAGTGGAGTCGTGACCCAGGTCATCATCAACACCCTGAGCCCCGACGGAAACCGGATCGAGAACGACTACATCTCCCTGGACCCGGAGGGGAACATCCTTCGGGTCACCCGGGCCACCTATCATCGGATCCGGTAGGACTCGGCAGCTGAC
>REED01000020.1 GCA_007695225.1 Gemmatimonadales bacterium | reverse complement strand
GTGCGCGCCAGGTACGGTTCTCCCTGAAAGGTCATGAGGCCATAGCTGAAGCGCTCCAGGATCCGGAGCATCGCCCCGGTCCGAACCTCGTTGGTATCGATGGCCACCGATGGAACGAGGGTCAGCAGCCGCCCCACCGGCCGATCCTCTTCGGCGGCGCTCAGGGGCACGGGGCAGGGGCCCTCGTCAGCGCCCACGTCGCTCACTCCTGCGGTGACCCAGAAGTCGCTTCCCGGAACGGAAGGATTACCCTCTACGTAGAGATGGACCGAATCGCCCTCGATGATGCCCTGCCCCTGACCCACCATTCGTAGGATGAGGGGGGAGTCGCTGGTCTTCTCACAGGCGACCCCCATCCCCCGGACGACCCGGAACTCGACCTCCTCGGGCTCGGCCAGGAGGAAATCACCCTCTCCGGGACTAAGCTCCCGGAGCTCCGCCGCCATGATCTCTAGCCCGGACCGGACGGTCTGTTGGGACTGGATCCGCTCCCGCTGCACCGTGAAAATCCGCTGCTGGGACACCAGGACCTGGAAGATGGCCGTCATGAGGATCCCCGCCACGACGACGGCCACCAGGAGCTCCACCAGCGTGAATCCGCCGCGTCCGGAACGCTGCGGCCGATCCGGCGCAGCAGGGGGTCGTGCCGATCCCTGCGGTTCCTGCTGCGCTCCCCGCGCTCCCCACTTCATCGGATCACCCGGTACTGGAACGATGTGGAGACATCGGTGAGTATCGGAGCGAAGGTTCCTCCCCCGGGTCCGACCCCGGGACCCACCACGGCAAACTCGAAGAGGCGGGAGCGGTTCGTGGATTCCACCTCGATCCACGTCACTTGGTAGTTGCCCACGGTGGCCGAACCGGGGGTCAGGTCGTCGAAGGGCGTACCCCTGACCTGCTCGATCCCACTCTGTAGGGCGGCGGAGCGGGCCGTCTCAATCCGGGCCACCTCAACCGAGCGGATCACCCATCCCGTCCCCGCCGCCAGCCCCAGGAGGCCCACGGTAAGGACCAGCATGGCCACCACCACCTCCACCAGCGAGAACCCGGCACGGGACGAAACGCGCGAAGTGAAGGAGGCACGAGCCCGGGAGGACCCGGGCCTGTGGGCCAGACTGCGGGTAGGGATGCGGGCCAGTTTACGGCTTGGGCTGCAGGTCGGGCTAAGGGTCGCGGCGCTCATCCTTCCCTTGCCTGGCCCATGGGAAACACGGTCACGGTTCGGCTCCGGTCGGCGGCGTCGAAGCGCACCACCAGGGAGTTCCCCGTGAAGGCTCCGGCACAGGCCGGATTGGCGATCCCCCGGGGCGTGAAGCAGATGTTGACGCTTCCCTGCCCGGTCACCATGTCCACGCCGAACGCCTCCCGGAAGTCCATCTGATTCCGTACGTCTACTCCATCCGGAGCGAGCACCTCGATCCGGACCCGATCGTTTGCCTCGTCCACCACGAGACGCACCAACACCCCGCGCTCTACCGCGAACGCCCGGGCCTGGGCGTGGAGTCCCATGAAATTCGACTGGGCCGATCGGGTGCTGAGCTGCCCCCGGACCCGAGAAAAGGAATTCAAGACGATTCCGGTGAGTACCCCCCCGATGACGATGACCGTCAACATCTCCAGGAGAGTGAAGCCATCGCGCCGGCCAGGGCGGGGCCTCGAGCGCAATTCGGGACGCAATCTGGGGCGCGATTCGGGGCGCCGGGAGGGAGAAGGATGCATGCCCGGGTGAAATTGCCAGAACCATGCCACCGGAAGGGGATTCCTGGGAACGCTGTGAATGGCGTCTCAGAACGAATCCTTCCCAACCGGAGTTTGCCGGACCCTCGAAATTCCGAACTCTCTTCCGAGGTTCGGAACAGTTTTCGGGCGAAGCCAATGAGCGGGACGTGACTCCCCGACGGTCCCAACGGTGGCACCCTGTACTTCTTCAACGGCCTTCTAATGCCTTCCCAGGCGTTCCCCGCCAGGGAGGAGATGGATGCGGGCCAGGGCGGGGTGGGAAAGGACGGCCTGGAGGACAGAGGAGTCGGGCAGGACCGCGGCATCGGGGTCCGCACGGATCGACCCATGGGTCCGGGCCCCGCCGGCCAATTCCACTCCACCCAGGAGAAGGATGTCCCCATGGGCCAGAAGGAGCCCCAAGGCAGGTCCCAGGCCGGTGATCCGGACATCTCCGGGGGCCACGACCAGGAAGATGTCCTCCTCGGTGAAGAGCATGCGTCCCCCCGATGCCTGCACTCGATGTCCCGTGGGAAGGAGCCAGTCTCCTCCCCCATCCCCCCATCCCTGGAGCGCCAGGCCTACCAGGAGCCGAGAAAGGGGGATGGGGCCCAGCTCCGGCGGTCCATCGGGATTCCGACTCCACTCCCCCGCCCACCATGGAGGGTCTGGCATCCACCCCACCCGGTGCCCTCGGCGGGCGCTTCCCAGGGGCCCCGGGGGCGATTGAAGGAGAAGGAAGCCCCCACCGAGGGGCGTGACCTCCTCCCCAGCCGCGGGAAGGAGATCCGCCGGCGGGTGGGCCGACGCCAGTTCCTCCACCAGGCGGCCATCGAGTCGGAGCATGGCCCACTCGCCGTGGGCAAGGGTGAACGCGGCGAAGGCCAGGGCCAGTAAGGCGGGAAGGAGGAGGATGGCCAGGGGGAGGATGAACCCGCGCCGGCTCGAAGGGATGGCTGGCGTCATGGCGTCCCCTCCTCTTCGGCGAAGGCCGGGGAAGGCAGACGCCAGTGCACCCGGCCGCCAGGCTCCAGCTCCAACTCCACCTCCAGTCGGCCCTCCTCGGTAAGGCGGAAGCGACTCCCGGCACCCACCCGTTCCGGTGTGAGAGGTTGACGCCCCTCACCACCACGGCGGTAGCGGAAGGCCCCGTCCTCAAGGGAATAGCGGCCCCGCTCGAAGTACCGGAAAAGAAGAACCTGGTCCGGAAGATGACCCAACCTCCAGGTGGCGGAGGCCCCGGAAAAGTCGGGAGGACACTCCGCTCCTTCCGGTCCCTGGGGATCGGGCTCGTATTCCCCCGGCGAACCCTGTGCCGCCCCCCCCGCCGGGGAATGGGCCTCGAGGGCGACTGCCCGCCAACTTCCCGCCCGGGTGAGAACCAGCAGGGAGTCCCTCTCCGGATCGGGGGTTCGGTGACCCCGCCAAACCACCACCCCTTCCCTTGACCCTGGAATCCACCCACAGGGGATGGCCAGTCCCCGGAAGGCCCGGAGACGGATGGCACGTCCGCCCCCGTGGGAATCGTGCTCCAGTTCCCAGTCCCGGCCGGAAATCCCCGAGCCCACCTCCTGGTGGAGAATGGACCACACCGTCCGCAGGGTCTCCATCCTCTCCTCACGGTCCACCAGGGTCTGCACCACCCGGGCGGTACG
>REED01000089.1 GCA_007695225.1 Gemmatimonadales bacterium | reverse complement strand
AGGGGAAGCCAAACCCCCATCGCCCACGTGGGCCCACCCCACTGAAGAGAGACGAATGATGGCTGGAAGGATCCGTATCCGATTGAAAGCGTTTGACCACTGGGTGGTGGATCAGACGGCATCCGACATCGTGCGCACCGCCGAAAAGACCGGCGCCACGGTGAAGGGGCCGATCCCCCTTCCCACGAAACGGGAACGCTGGACTGTTCTCAGGTCGCCGCACATCGACAAGAAGAGCCGCGAGCAGTTTGAGCTCCGCACCCACAAGCGGCTCATTGACATCGTGGATAGTCGACCCGCAACGGTGGACGCGCTGACAAAGCTCGACCTCCCCGCCGGTGTCGACGTGGAGATCAAGGTCGACTGAACCCAACCGTTCCGGTGGACCGCCACTCAGGCGACCCACAGGACGAGATGCTGAGGAATTCGGAAGATGGCTGGACTGATTGGACGGAAAGTCGGGATGACCCGGGTGTTCGACGATGAGGGGCGGGCTGTGCCCGTCACCGTGGTCGAGGCCGGGCCCTGCCCGGTTGTCCAGGTGAAGACCGCGGGGACGGATGGCTACAGCGCCGTACAGATCGGTTTCGGCCGGCAGAAGGCAAGTCGTGCCACCCGGGCGGAAACGGGTCACGCGGCGACTGTTGGGTTGGATTACGCACCTCGGGTTCTCCGGGAATTCAAGGTCTCCGAGGGGGAGACCTACGAGCCGGGGCAGGAGATCAAGGTGGATGTCTTCCAGCCGGGGGACCGGGTGAAAGTGACCGGGACCTCCAAGGGTCGCGGCTTCCAGGGAGTGGTGAAGCGATATGGGTTTGCCGGGCGGCCAGCAAGCCACGGGCACCCCATGTCCCGGAATCCTGGCTCCCTCGGGCCAGGAACCGACCCCTCCCGCGTGATCAAGGGCAAGAAGCTTCCCGGCCGGATGGGCGGAGCCCGTACGACGGTGGGCAATCTGGAGGTGGTCCGGGTGGATTCGGAACGGAACCTCCTGTTCGTGAAGGGGGCCCTTCCGGGCTCCCGCAATAGCTTCGTCTTCATCGCCAAGTGATGGACATGGTCAAGGCGCCTTATTTCAAGAGCGACGGCAAGAAGGGGCGGGCTCGGCAGTTGCCCGAGGCTCTCTTCGACGGCATCGTCAACGAACCCGTCCTCCACCAGGTGGTGAAGGCATATCTGTCGAACCAGCGTCAGGGGACGGCCTCCGGTAAGAACCGTGCCGCCGTCCGCGGCGGGAGCCGGAAGCCCTGGCGCCAGAAGGGTACTGGGCGTGCCCGGCAGGGGACGATCCGGGCACCCCAGTGGACTGGTGGCGGCCTGGCCTTCCCCCCCCAGCCCCACGGCTGGCGGCAGCAGGTGCCCCGGAAGGTGAAGGCACTGGCCCGCCGTTCGGCGTTGAACGCCCGGGCCGGAGGCGAAAGGGTCTTCCTCGTGGACGCCCTTGAATTCGAGGCGCCCCGGACGAAGAAGGTCAATGAGCTCCTGGCGGCGATGGGGGTAGAGGGGAAGGCCCTCTTCCTCACCGACGGCATCCGGGAGAACCTCGTGCTCTCGGCGCGAAACCTGTCGCACGTGCATGTGATGCCCTTCGGGACCGAGTCCCCCTACGACATCCTCTGGGCCTCGGTGGTGATCATCGAGCGGCCCGCGCTGGAGCGGTGGGAGTCGGAGAATGGTGCGGTGACCGAAGACGTCGAGCCCGAAGGAACAGACGATGCAGACGAGGGGGTGAGCGATGCGTGATCTCTTTGACGTGATCGTGGCCCCGGTGGTGACCGAGAAGGCCACCACGGAGATGGATGCCCAGAACGTCTACACGTTCATCGTGCATCCGGACGCGAACAAGGCACAGATCGCCGAGGCGGTGGAAGCGGCCTGGGATGTGAAGGTTGAAGATGTTCGGACCGCCGTTTATGCAGGAAAGGCCCGGCGGTCCCTCATGGGGCAGATGAACCGGACGCAGAAGGTCGGCCGACGGCCCTCCTTCAAGAAGGCCATGGTGCGCCTCGCCGAAGGCGATCACATCGAACTCTACGAAATGGGTTGAGGAGCGAATCATGGCGCTGAAGAAGTTCAAGCCTGTGACGCCGGGAACGCGATTCCGCAGCCTGGTGGATGGGTCCGATATCACCCGGAAGGGTCCGGAGCGCTCGCTCACCGAGCCGCTTCACGCCACCGGTGGGCGAAATCACCACGGTCGGATGACCAGCCGCCGCCGGGGTGGAGGACACAAGCGGCGGTACCGTAGAATCGACTTCAGGCGGGATAAAGTGGGTGTGCCTGGTGTGGTGGCCGAGATCGAATATGATCCCAACCGCACCGCGAACATCGCCCTCATCCATTACGTCGACGGTGAGAAGCGCTACATTCTCCATCCGGTGTCGCTCTCGGTGGGGGACCAGATCGTCTCCGGGCCCGACGCCGACATCAAGGTTGGGAATGCGCTTCCTCTCCAGAGGATCCCCCTGGGCACCACCATCCACAACGTGGAACTGAAGCCCGGGAAGGGGGGGCAGATGGCTCGCTCGGCAGGCTCGGGAGTGCAGGTGGTGGCCAGGGAGGGGGACTATGTTTCCCTTCGACTTCCCTCCACCGAAGTGCGTCGCGTGCGAAAGGAGTGCCTGGCCACGATCGGACAGGTGGGGAATACGGACCATGAGCTCACCTCCATTGGGAAGGCCGGTGCCAATCGCTGGCGGGGTCGTCGTCCCAAGGTGCGAGGCGTGGCCATGAATCCGGTGGACCATCCGTTGGGTGGAGGAGAGGGCCGTTCCTCCGGTGGTCGCCCCCCGGTTTCCCCCTGGGGAAAGCGGGAAGGGATCAAGACCCGGAAGCGGAAGAAGCAGTCGAACAAGTACATCGTCCGCGGGCGTCGCCGCGGGAAGGCGACCAAGTAGGGATCATCGGGCACAGGTTTCCCGGGACCCGAATCGAGGGAATGGACAATGCCGCGTAGCGTGAAGAAGGGCCCCTACATCGATGAGAAACTCCTTCTGAAAGTGGAGGTGATGAACTCGAAGGGGGAGAAGAAGGTCATCAAGACATGGGCACGATCCTCCACGATCTCTCCGGACTTCGTGGGACACACCGTCGCGGTGCATAACGGGAACAAGTTCGTCCCGGTGTACATCAGCGAAAACATGGTCGGGCACAAGCTCGGCGAGTTCTCCCCCACCCGGCTCTTCCGGGGTCATGGCGGAAAGCTGGCCGACAAGCGCTCCAAGGCCCGGTAACACACCCAAGGACGCCTGAGGACCGGCGGAGAAAGACGATCATGGAAGCCAAGGCCACAGCCAGACACATCCGAATGAGCCCGCGAAAGGTGCGGCTCGTCGTGGACCAGATTCGCGGTCGTTCCGTGAACGAAGCCTACGCCCTCCTCCAGTTCTCGAAGAAGGCGGCTGCCGAACCGGTCTCCAAGACCCTCCGGTCCGCCGTCGCAAATGCCCAGGTCAAGGCAGAGGACGAAGGGGAGTTCGTGGACGTGGACGAGTTGATCGTCCGGGAGGCTTTCGTGAACGAAGGGCCCACGTTGCGCCGCTGGCGTGCCGCCGCCATGGGGCGTGCTGCACCGATCCGGAAGCGCATGAGCCACATCACTGTCGTGGTGGACACAAGGGAGTAAGCAGGATGGGACAGAAGACGCACCCGACCGGTTTCCGACTGGGGATCCTGAAGGATTGGAAATCCCGCTGGTATGCCGAAAAGGACTTCCCTCGCCTCCTCAAGGAGGATGAGACCATCCGCCGGTACCTGGAGCGGAGGCTCGCTCACGCGGCCATCTCCTCCGTGGAGATCGAGCGGAAGCCGTCCAAGATCGTCGTGACGGTCCATACCGCCCGCCCCGGTGTCGTCATCGGAAAGCGCGGGTCGGAAGTGGACAAGCTTCGTGACGAGCTGGGCGTCCTCACCAAGAGTGAGGTCTCCATCAACGTGGAGGAGGTGAAGCGGCCTGAGATCGACGCTCGCCTTGTGGCCGAGAACGTGGCCCACCAGATCCGGAACCGGATCTCTTTCCGCCGGGCCATGAAGCGTGCGGTGCAGTCCGCGCAGCGGGCCGGGGCCGAGGGGATCCGCATCCAGTGTGCCGGTCGCCTGGGTGGTGCCGAGATCGCCCGTACCGAGGGATACAACGAGGGGCGCGTGCCTCTCCACACCCTCCGCGCGGACATCGACTACGCGAATGTGGAAGCCCAGACCACCTACGGGACGGTGGGCATCAAGTGCTGGATTTTCCTCGGCGAGGTCGTGGAGAACCGCCGGGGCCGTACCTACTCCACGGATAACTGACGGGACGGACGACGATGCTTTCTCCGAAGCGAGTCAAATACCGCAAGAAGCATACGGGCCGCATGACCGGCAAGGCCTACCGGGGGAATCGCGTCTCCTTCGGCGAATTCGGTCTCCAGGCGATCGAGCCTGCCTGGATTACCAATCGCCAGATCGAGTCCGCCCGTGTGGCCATGACCCGTCACATCAAGCGTGGCGGAAAGATCTGGATCCGGATCTTCCCCGACAAGCCCATTACCCGGAAGCCGGCTGAAACGCGGATGGGTAAGGGAAAGGGGAACCCCGAGGGATGGGTAGCGGTGGTGAAGCCCGGCCGGATGATGTTCGAGATGGAGGGGGTTCCCGAGAACGTGGCCCGGCGCGCCATGGAGTTGGCCTCGGCCAAGCTCCCCATCAAGACGCGTTTCGTCGTCCGCGAAAAGGAGCTTTGAGGCCAGCATGATTACGACGGAAGAGATCCGCGAGATGACGGACGACCAGGTTCTGGATCGTATTCGGGAGCTCCGAGAGGAGTTGTTCCGACTGCGGTTCCGGGGCTCCATGATGGAGCTGGAGAATCCACAGCTCCCCAAGACAATCCGCCGGGATATTGCCCGGATGAAGACGATCCTCCGGGAGCGCGAGCTCGTGGGAGGTGAGGCGTGAGCGAGGCTGAGATGGGCGAGACCGAAACGCTGGAGGTTGAGACCTCCCGCAACAACCGAAAGGTCCGAAAGGGCGTGGTCGTGAGCGACAGCGCAGACAAGACCGTGGTGGTGATGGTGGAGCGTCGTTTCCCCCATCCCCTCTACGGGAAGGCCACGCTTCGCTCCCGGAAGTTCCACGCCCACGACGAGAAGAATGAGTACCGGGTGGGCGACGTCGTCCGGATCCAGGAGACCCGTCCCCTTTCAAAACTGAAGCGGTGGCGCGTCCTCGAACTCATCGAACGCCCCGAACGGGTCTGACCAGGAGAAGCGGACGATGATTCAGCAGGAATCGGTCCTCAAGATTGCCGACAACACCGGCGCCAAGCGCGCCCTCTGCATTCGCGTGTTGGGTGGCTCTCGCCGGCGATATGCCCGCGTGGGTGACGTTATCGTCGTGACGATCAAGGATGCCATCCCCAACGCCGGCGTGAAGAAGGGGGAAGTGGCGAAGGCAGTTATCGTGCGGACCGCGAAGGAGATGCGTCGCAAAGACGGCTCCTACATCCGCTTCGACGACAATGCCGCCGTCCTCATCAATCCGAACGGGGAGCCGCGGGGAACCCGGATCTTCGGCCCGGTGGGTCGTGAGCTCCGGGAGAAGCGGTACATGAAGATCGTCTCCCTGGCTCCAGAGGTGCTCTGATGGCCACGAAGAAGCAGGCGAAGCAGGCGAGACGCGCGAAGCGTAAGACCCATATCGTGCGAGGGGACCGGGTCCGTGTGATCCGGGGCAACTATCGCGACATGGAGGGCTCCGTTCTCCGCATTGATCCGGCCAAGGGCCGAGTTGTGGTGGAAGGGGTGAACATGCGGAAGCGCCACCAGCGCCCCACACAGAACAACCCGGACGGCGGGATTGTGACGATGGAACTGCCCGTCGACATCTCCAACGTTATGCTTATCGACCCCGCCAGCGGCGAGCCTTCCCGAATCCGGCTCCAGGTGGAGAAGGACGGCACCAAGGAGCGTATCGCCGTGAAGTCCGGGAACCCGATTCCCAGACCGTGACGGACCAGAGGGAAGCTGAGAGCCAATGAAATCGAGAATGGAAGTACACTACCTGGAGCAGGTTCGCCCACGGCTGACCGAGCGCTTCGGATATGCGAACCCTCACCAGATTCCCCGCCTCGAGAAGGTGGTTGTGAATGTGGGGGCCGGGGACGCCGGCCGGAACCAGAAGCTTTTGGACTCCGTGCTGGACGAGTTGGGGACCATCACCGGGCAACGCCCGGTGGTCACCAAGGCTCGGAAGTCCATCGCGGGGTTCTCCCTCCGGGAGGGGATGCCGGTGGGGGCTTCCGTGACGCTTCGGGCACGGAACATGTATGAGTTCCTGGACCGCCTGGTTTCTGCGGCAATGCCCCGGATCAGGGATTTCCGGGGGATTTCCACCCGGTCGTTTGACGGTCGGGGGAACTACACACTGGGGGTGAGGGAGCAGCTCATCTTCCCGGAGATTGAATTCGACGACGTGGAGAAGGTCCACGGAATGGACATCACCATCGTCACCACCACGGACAAGGACGACGAGGCCCTGGCGCTCCTGACGGAGATGGGGTTTCCCTTCCGTGGGGCAACGCCGGTGGTGATCGGCGCCGCCGCAGAGTGAACCACGTTCGCAAGACCCGACCGTTTGGGGGAGAGTAATGGCCAGGAAGGCGCTGATCGAGAAGGCAAACCGCGAAGCCAAGTATGGCGTGCGGGGTTACAACCGGTGTAATCGATGCGGGCGTGCCCGTGCGTACATCCGGAAGTTCGGGATCTGCCGGATCTGTTTCCGGCAGATGGCGCTCCGCGGGGAGATCCCCGGAGTTCGCAAGGCCAGCTGGTAAAGGACGAATCGAATATGATGACCGATCCTATTGCCGACATGCTGACCCGGATCCGGAATGCCGGGCAGGCGGGTCACCGTTGGGCGGACATGCCCGTCTCGAAGCTGAAGATCGAGATCGCCCAGATTTTGAAGGAGAACCACTTTGTGTTCGACTTCAAGGTGCTGGACGACGGTCGCCACGGCGTCCTGCGGGTCTATCTGAAGTATCACGAGGGACAGCCGATCATCCGGCATCTCCAGCGGGTTTCTACCCCCGGCCGACGCCAGTATGTAGGCGCCGGAGACGTGCCCCGGGTCCGCAACGGACTGGGCATGGCCATCCTCTCGACGTCTCGCGGGGTCCTTTCGGACCGTGGGGCCCGGCAGGAAGGCGTGGGCGGCGAGCTGCTGGCGCTCGTCTGGTGATGGCAGTTTCCTCTCACGGAATCCAGCGAGAGAACGATGTCGAGAATCGGTAAGCGGCCGGTGGAACTGGCCAAGGGCGTGGAGGCTCGTCTCGAAGAGGGAGTCCTCCATGTGAAGGGGCCGAAGGGCGCCCTCACCCTGGAGGTGCACCCGGAGATGACTGTGAGTGTGGAGGACGGGGTCGTGACCGTGACCCGTCCATCTGACGCCGGGAGGCACAAGGCTCTCCACGGGCTCACCCGTTCTCTGGTGGCCAACATGGTGGAAGGGGTGAGCCAGGGGTTCCAGAAGAAGCTGCAGATCATCGGGGTTGGGTATCGAGCGGAGAAGAAGGGTGCGGGAATTACCTTCCATCTGGGATATTCCCACACCATCGATTTTCCGGAGCCTCCGGGGATTCAACTCGAGGTACCCACCCAGACCGAGGTGGTCGTGAACGGGTCGGACAAGCAGCTCGTGGGGCAGGTGGCCGCGGAGATCCGCAGCCTCCGACCTCCGGAGCCCTACAAGGGCAAGGGGGTTCGCTACGCGGGTGAGCAGGTCCGCCGCAAGGCCGGAAAGACGGCGGGCGCCTAAGGGCCAAGGAGAACGCAGTGAAAAGCCTCAAGCTGAACAAGATCAAGAAGAGCCGTCGCCTCCAGCGGACGCGTCGACACTTTCGGGTGCGGAACAAGATCCATGGGACGGAAGAGCGTCCGCGGCTGGTCGTGTACCGCTCCCTGAAGAACATGGAGGGGCAGCTGGTGGATGATTCCACCGGTCGGACCCTCCTGGGCCTCTCCACGCTGGTCCCGGACCTTCGGGATTTCCAGCCGGAGGGCTCGAATCGGAAGGTGGAACTGTCCTTTGCCGCAGGGAAGCTCCTCGCGGAGCGCGCCCGGGAGGCAGGGATCTCGGCCGTCGTGTTCGATCGCGGCGGATACAAGTATCACGGCAGGGTGAAGGCCTTCGCCGACGGCGCCCGTGAGGGAGGTCTGGTGTTCTGATGGCCAGAGAGAAGAAGCAGCAGTCCCGGGGACGCGAGTCCGACTTCGTCGAGACGGTCATCCACATCAACCGGGTGGCGAAGGTGGTGAAGGGTGGACGGCGGTTCTCCTTCACCGCCCTGGTGGCCGTGGGCGACCAGAAGGGAAAGGTGGGCATCTACCACGCCAAAGCCAATGAGGTGGCCGAGGCCATTCGAAAGGCCATGGAGCACGCCCGACGTCATATGGTGGATATCCAGCTGGTGCATGGCACGATTCCCCATGAGATCGTGGGGCATTGGGGTGCGGGCCGGGTGCTCTTGCGCCCGGCAGCGCCGGGAACGGGGGTCATCGCCGGGGGGCCGGTGCGGGCCATTGTGGAGGCCGCCGGCGTCACCGACATCCTCACCAAGAGCCTTGGGACCAACAATCCCATCAACGTAGTGCGCGCCACGCTGGACGGCCTGACGCATCTCACCACCGCAGCACAGGTGGCCCGGGAGCGAGGAATTCCAGTGGAAGCGCTGGAGGTCCGTCATGGCTGAGAAGAGTGGGACGCTCGAGGTGACGCAGGTGCGCAGCGGCATTGGGCGGCCTGGAAGGCATCGCCGCACACTGCGGGCGCTGGGGTTCACCCGGCACCAGCAGACACGAATTCACGAGGACACACCGGCCATCCGGGGCATGCTCGAGCAGGTACGGCACCTGGTCGAGGTCCGGAGCGTCGAGGAGTGATGCAACGATGACGGAACTTCACAACCTGAAGCCCAGCCACGGCTCCCACCGGAACCGCAAGCGGGTGGGTAGAGGTCCGGGCTCGGGGACGGGCAAGACGTCGGGTCGTGGCCAAAAAGGCCAGAAGGCCCGCTCCGGAGCCTCCATCCCCGCCGGATTCGAGGGAGGGCAGATGCCCCTCCAGCGTCGGATCCCCAAGGTGGGTTTCACACCGCTGAACCGAGTGGCCTTCCAGGTCATCAACGTTCGCGCCCTGGAAGAACTCCAGGAGGATGAGATTACTCCGCAGGTCCTCATGGCCCATGGTCTCATTGGCTCCCTGAAGGAGCCGGTGAAGATCCTGGGGACTGGAGAGATCTCCCGCACGGTCTCGGTGAGGGCGCATGCCTTCAGCGCTTCCGCCCGGGCCAAGATCCAAGCGGCTGGCGGGTCTGTCTCCATAGTCGGCGACAAGGCCTGATCGAGTCGTGCCTTCCATCCGCGCTGAACGCCTGAGCTGACGGGACAACCGACGAATGGCGAACCCGATTCCGAATCTCTTCCGGTTCCCGGAGCTGAAGGACCGGATCCTTTTCACCCTGATGATCCTGCTGATCTATCGGGTGGGTGCCCACATCACGGCGCCCGGGGTGAATCTGGCTGCGCTCCAGGCCCAGTTCGGGCAGCTGGAGGGTACCCTCTTTGGCGTCTACGACATGTTCGTGGGCGGAGGCCTCTCCAGAGCGACGATCTTCGCTTTGGGGATCATGCCGTATATCTCGGCGGCCATCATGTTCCAGCTACTGGCCGCTGTCTTCCCAACCATCGAGAAGATGCAGAAGGAGGGGGAGGAGGGCCGCAAGAAGCTGACACAGTGGACCCGGTACACAACTGTGGTGCTGTCTGCAGCCCAGGCCTACGGATATTCCGTCTTCCTGACCTCCATGGAAGGGGCGGTGGTCAGCCCCGGGTTCATCTTCACCTTCACCACTGTGTTGACACTCACGGTGGGGGCGACCTTCATCATGTGGCTCGGTGAACAGATCACCGAACACGGGGTGGGGAACGGGATGTCCCTCCTTATCTTCTTCTCCATCATCGAAGGCTTTCCCTCTGCCGTGGTGCGCACCTGGGAAGCGGTCATGGTGGGTGAGATCGGCTTCGTGGCTATGGGGGCCCTGCTGGCGGTCGTCATCGGTGTGACGGCCGGGGTGACCTCAATGACCATGGCGGCTCGGCAGGTTCCGGTGCAGATCCCCAGGAAGGTCGTTGGCCGGGGGCGCGTCCAGGAAGGACAGAAGAGCTTCATCCCCATCCGGGTGAATGCGGCCGGGGTGATGCCGATCATCTTCGCCCAGTCCTTCATCATCGTGCCTGGGACGCTCGCCGCCTTCACGGCGAGCGGGTTTATTGCCGAGTTGGCGGAGATGTTCCAGCCCGGTAATTGGCTCTACTATGTCACCTATGGGATTCTCACCGTCTTCTTCACTTACTTCTACACGGCCATCATTTTCAATCCGGTGGACCTGGCGGAGAACCTGAAGAAGCAGGGAGCCTTCGTGCCCGGAGTGAAGCCGGGAAGCCGGACGGCGGAATACATCGACCGGATCCTGACTCGGGTCACGCTTCCCGGCGCCATCTATCTTGCCCTCATCGCCCTCCTTCCGTTCTGGATCTTCGATATCTTCGACATCCAGACCTTCTTCTTCGGAGGCACTGGACTCCTCATCGTGGTGGGCGTGGGTCTGGACACCGTCCAGCGCGCGCAGCAGCACCTCCTTCTCCGTCATTATGACGGGTTCATGAAGAAGGGTCGGGTGAAGGTCAGGGGTCGTCAGCGGTACATGTGATGGTGGTGATCTTGCTGGGCCCTCCTGGGGTAGGGAAGGGAACGCAAGGCGCGTTTCTGGCCGAGGACCTCGGGTGGGTGCGTATTGCCACCGGGGATCTGCTTCGGTCTGCCAGGCGAGAGGGGACGGCACTGGGCAAGAAAGCCGAGGAATACATGGATGCCGGGGAGCTGGTCCCCGACGATCTGATCGTGGCACTGGTAAGGGAAACGCTTGAAGGACTGGACACGGATACTGGCGTACTCCTGGACGGTTTTCCCCGGACGGTCCCCCAGGCGATTGCCTTGGAGGAAATGCTTCCCGAGGTGGACCGAGCGGTTGATGCGGTTCTTCTTCTGGAAGCGCCTGACGACGTGCTCATGAAGCGAATCAGTGGACGGCGCTCCTGCCCCGAGAGCGGCCGCATCTACAATGTCTATTTCGACCCGCCCAAGGTGGAAGGAATCTGTGACGATTCGGGGCGCCCCCTGCTTCACCGCGAGGACGACAGACCAGAAACGGTGGAACGGCGCCTTGAGGTCTACTCTGAACTCACAGAGCCCCTGGTGGACCACTATGACGCCAGTTCCACTCCTGTCCTGAGGATTCAGGGGGACGGTGAATTGGACGAAGTCCGCGCGGCGATCCGCCGGGCGTTGGCCACTGAGCTGGGCGTCGAGGTGGGGTCCCGTTGATCGAGTTGAAGAGCACCCCGGAATTGGACCAGATGGCAAAGAGTGGCGCCATCATCGCGGCTCTTTTCACTGAGCTCGAGTCCCGGGTGGAGCCAGGGGTCAGTACTCTGGACCTCGACACCTTTGCCGAGACGTTCATCCGCTCCCACGACGGTGCGGTCCCCATCTTCAAGGGGCTCTACGGCTTCCCCGGAACCCTGTGTACATCCATCAATGAAGAGGTCGTGCACGGGATTCCCAGCGCGACGCGGAGGTTGGCGGATGGGGACATCATTTCCATCGATGTGGGGGTCAAGCTCGACGGGTGGTGTGGGGATTCCGCCCGGACCTTTGAGGTAGGCGATATCGGTGAAGATGCCCGCCGCCTCGTGGAGGTGACGCGGCGGTCCCTGGACCGCGCCATCGCTGCGGCGGTGCCCGGGAACCATGTGGGAGATATCGGGCATGCGGTGGAGTCGGTGGTGGAAGGTACCGGCTTCAATATCATCCGCGACCTGGTGGGCCATGGGGTGGGACGGCAGGTCCACGAGGACCCTCAGGTCCCGAACCTCGGACGGCCCGGGGAAGGGCCCCTCCTTCGGGAAGGGATGGTTCTGGCCATTGAGCCCATGATCGCCGTAGGTACCTGGCGGATTCGGACGCTGTCGGACCGATGGACCATGTCCACTTCCGACGACTCCCTTTCGGCCCATTGTGAGCATACTGTGGCCGTCACCGCCGAGGGACCACGGATTCTCACGGCATCTGAAGGTGCAGTACCCTCGATCCCTTGAGTCGATGGGTTCAAAGGGTTATACTTCCAAGCTCTGCAACGAACGGACGGTGAGGACCCAATGAAGGTACGAAGCAGCGTTAAACCCATCTGCGAACACTGCAAGGTGGTCCGCCGTCGCGGCGTAGTGCGGATCATCTGCAAGCGGAACCCTCGCCACAAGCAGCGGCAGGGATAGGCTCCCCGGGCCCGCGTCCGATACGAAGGAAGAGAGCACATGGCACGCATTTCGGGAGTAGACCTCCCCAGGAACAAGCGAATCGAGATTGCCCTCACCTATATCTACGGGGTGGGGCGCTCTCGGGCGATCAAGCTGCTGGAGGCTGCCGGTGTAGACCGGACGCTCCGCACCCAGGATCTCTCCGAGGAGGATGTGAGTCGCATCCGACGGGAGATTGAGTCCAGCTTCAAGGTGGAGGGGGCGCTCCGAACGGAGACCTCCATGAACATCAAGAGGCTCATGGACATCGGGTGTTATCGGGGGATCCGGCATCGACGGGGCCTCCCCGTGCGAGGGCAGCGGACACACACGAATGCCCGCACCCACAAGGGGAAGCGGAAGGCCATCGCTGGCAAGAAGAAGGCCCCGAAGAAGTAGGCGCTCCTGGGCCGGCCTCTTTGGGGTCGCCCCGGCAGGGAAATCGATTCCCAGAGCCGCAGGGGGTCCAAAACGACCTCACGTACGATATCGGCAAGGAAGGTTCGCTTGGCCAACAAGAAGCAGACCCGCTCTCGTCGCGGGAAGAAGACGGTGGAGGCCGAGGGCGTCGCCCATATCAAGGCGTCCTTCAATAACACCCTCGTGACCATCGCCGACTCCAAGGGGGACGTGGTGGCATGGTCCAGCGCCGGAAAGGCCGGGTTCAAGGGCTCCAAGAAGTCCACCCCCTTCGCCGCCACCATGGCAGCGGAGCTGGCGGGGAAAGAGGCCTACGCGCTGGGTGTGCGGAAGGTGGATGTCCGAGTCCAGGGGCCCGGTTCCGGGCGGGAATCTGCCATCCAGGCTCTCGCGGCAGCGGGGCTGCAGGTCAAGGCGATTCAGGATGTGACTCCGCTTCCCCACAATGGGTGCCGGCCGCCGAAGAAGCGCCGGGTTTGAAGGCGGGGAAGGGAAGCAGGGATATGTCGGAAGGACGCAGGGGAGCGGAGGCGGGCAGCAGCCTGTCTCCGACCTCATTTTCCAGAAGCACTCACTGGGTCTGAACAGGTTTCTAGATGGCTCGTTATACCGGTCCCGTTTGTAAGCTCTGCCGCCGCGAGGGGCAGAAGCTCTTTCTCAAGGGCACAAAGTGCTACACGGAGAAATGCCCCATCGAACGTCGGGCATATCCTCCGGGACAGCATGGTCCCGCCCAGGCACGTCGCCGCAAGCAGTCCGATTATGCCGTCCAGCTTCGCGAGAAGCAGAAGGTGAAGCGGATGTATGGCTTGCAGGAACGGCAGTTCCGCAACCTCTTCGAGCGCGCGGCGTCTCAGGAGGGTATGACGGGTGAGAACCTCCTGGTGGGCCTAGAGACGCGGCTGGACAACGTCGTCTTTCGCCTGGGCTTCGCCCAGAGCAGGAGTCAGGCGCGACAGCTCGTCCGGCATCGCCATGTACAGGTCAACGGCACGCTGGTGGACATTCCGTCTTACTTCGTTAAGCCCGGTGACGACATCGCCATCCGGACCAAGTCCCAGGAGTTGGCGGTCGTGGAAGGCGCTCTCACCTCCCGTACGCGCCCCAGCCTGGTGGAGTGGCTCACTCTGGATCAGAAGAACCGGGTGGCCCGGATGGTGCGCAAGCCCACCCGGGACGACATCTCGGCCGAGATCCAGGAACAGCTCATCGTCGAGTTGTACTCCAAGTAGACGCAGGGATTCCGCAATGCTGAGGCGCCCCCCGGGCACTGGAGGATATGGTGGAGATTGATCTGACCGGACTGGTACTTCCGGAGAAAGTGGAGACCGTCCGTACATTGGAGGGTGGGCGCATCGGACAGTTCGTCGTGGAGCCCCTCGAGCGGGGTTTCGCCCATACGCTGGGAAACTCGGTGCGAAGGGTGCTGCTTTCGTCCCTGCGGGGCGCTGCAGTCTGGTCCTTTCGCATCGATGGGGTGGTCCATGAGCATCAGACCATCCAAGGGGTAGTAGAGGATGTGCACCAGGTCATCCAGAACCTGAAGACGCTGGTGGTCCTCCTCGATGACGATGTGGATGAGGCCACGCTGGAGATCAATACCTCGAAAGCGGGGGCGGTGACGGCAGGGGACATCACCACGAAGGCCGGTGTGGAGGTCCTCTTCCCCGGCCACCACATCCTGACGCTCCAGGAAGAGCGGGAGTTCCACATGGAGCTCCGCGTGAACAAGGGGCGTGGGTTCGCCCTGGCCGACCAGCACGTGGTGGAGAAGGGTGCCCCGGTGGACCTGGTCCGTATCGACTCCGTCTACAATCCGGTGCGGCGGGCCAATTTCGAGGTCAGGGAGACCCGCGTGGGGCAGCGGACCGACTTTGACCAGCTCACCCTCCACGTGGAGACGGATGGGTCCCTCTCCCCGGAGGCGGCGGTGAGGACTGCGGCGGCCCTGGTCCGCAAGCACCTGGAGTATCTCCTCTACTTCGGTGAGGACGGGGTTCCGCAAGTGGCCCCCGAGGGAGCGGTGCCGGTCTCGGATCGGGTTCGCGATCTCTTTGGGCGACCCATCGAGGATCTCGCAGAGCTTTCCGTCCGGTCACGGAACTCCCTCCAGAAGGAGAACATCCGTACCCTGGGGGAACTCATCCAGAGGACGGAGGACCAGATGCTTGACATCGAGAACTTCGGAAAGAAGTCGTTGAAGGAAATCCAGGACTTCCTCGCGGAGCACAGCCTCCGCTTCGGCATGAAGGTGAAGGAGGGCGACGAAGGACAGCTCTTCTTCATTGAGGAAGAGCAAGCCCAGCCAGTGGACGGCGGGGACGAATAGGCGCCCACGAGTAGACTTTGTCTCTCGTGCATGATATATCGGTAGCTCTAGTCAGGATTGACGACCATGCGGCATCGCAAAAAAGGGCGCAGTCTCTCTCGCACGGCCAGCCATCGGAAGGCCACGCTGCGGAACATGGCCACGAGCCTGTTCCGGCATGAGCGGATCGAGACCACTACAGCCAAGGCCAAGGAGTTGCGTCCCTACGCGGAGCGACTCATCACGATGGCGCGCAGGGGTGATCTGCATTCCCGGCGGCTCGCAGCCAGGCACGTAGCGGACCGGGAGGTGCTGGGGAAGCTCTTCACTGACATCGCACCCCGTTTTCAGGAACGTCCGGGGGGATACACCCGGATCCTGAAGCTGGGGCACCGGAAGGGTGATGCCGCGGAGATGGCGTTGATCGAACTCGTCGAGCGGACAGACGCGTAACTCCAGGAGAACGTAACTCATGGCCCACGGCACCGGCAGTAAGCTGTCCCTCCCCCTCATGATTGTGGCATTCCTCACCGTTGCCGGGTTCGTCTACTGGCTTTCGGTGACGGCGCAACCCACCGAGATTCCGGTGGCCGAGGAGGAAGAACCGGTAATGGAGTTGAGCCTGGAGGTCTTCCAGACCCGGTCATCGGAGGTCGTTGGGGAACGGGTCCGGCTTCCGTACGTGGAGGTGGCTTCCAACCTCGGTCTCCAGGCATTCTGGTTCGAGTTCCCGGACGGCAACATCTACCTTGCCCGGATCGGTCCCGAACTGGCGGAAACCGGCTTCCTGGTGGAGGAGGGCGATGACGTCCGGATCACCGGCGTTGTCCATGAGATGGATGACGAGGTTCTGGATGCCTGGGTGAACCAGGGGGTGATTCCCCCGGATGCCCGTGATATGGCCGCCTTTGCCCAGACCTACATCGAAGCCGATGAGGTGGCGATCCGGGTGCCCGAAGAGGCACAGGATCCTCCCTCCGGTAACTGACGACGACCGTTGACGGCAGGAGTTACAGGCTCCGCCTTTCAAGGATGGAATGATGGCTAGAGTATGCTGGGTGTGCGGAAAGCGGCCCTCCACGGGGAACCGGGTGAGTCACGCCAACAACAAGACCAAGCGGAGATGGCTCCCCAACCTCCAGAGCGTTCGAATCCTGGGGGATGATGGAGTGCGGCAGCGGGTGCGGGTCTGCACCTCCTGCATTTCCGCCGGGAAGGTCCGCAAGGCTCCGGCGACCCGTCCGCCTGCGGAGGTCTGACGGCGAGTCCCCCTCTTTTCGGGCCTTCGCCCGGTACTCGGCTGGCGGCCCTTGTCTTGAGGGGTTGCCCCTTCGGCCCCCTGGATGCGTATCGCCTCCAGGGGGCCGCTTTGGGTTCCCCCTACATCGTCTCTCCCTCACGCAAGGTCCCTCCCTGATGTCCTCCGGACCCCGCCCACAAGCGCCAACCGTCGCCGTAACCCGGCCGGAGGAGGAAGGCGCGGGGGAGGATCGTCTCTCCCAGTGGCTTCGCCGGGAAGGGATGCGCCCCGTTTCCTTCCCCCTCATGGCGCTGGCGCCACCCATGTCCCCGGGTGCCCTGAACGCTGCTGCAAAACGCCTCGTTGGTGCGGTGAAAAGGGGGGAATTGCCCCCGTATGCCTGGATTGTGATTACCTCCAGGAATGTGATCACCCCCTTCCTGGACGCAGTGGAGAGGGCCGGGGGGAGTCCGCAGGTGTTGCAGGCCGGGGGCCTTCATGTCGCGGCGGTGGGACAGGCAACGGCGACAGCCCTCGAGCAGGCGGGCCTTCCAGCCGATCTGATTCCGACGCGGTACACGGCCGAAGACCTGCTGCAGGCGCTGCGAGAGCGGGGTGCCTTGGGTGCGGGGCGTCGGATCCTGCTTCCGCGAGCTGAGGTGGCACGTGACGTGCTAGCCGAAGGGGTTCGTGAGTTGGGTGGCAATATCGATGTTGTTACCGCCTACCGAGTGGTGGAGGATCATGCCGGAGCCGAGGCGCTTTGCCAGGCGGTGCGGCGGGAGAGGGTGCAGGGGGTGACGCTCACGTCGGGACGGGCCGCCTGCTTGCTTGGGGCCACGTGGGCAGACGGGGGGGGAGGGTCGTGGCCGCGAACCGTGCGGGTGGGGGTGATCGGTCCCGTCACCGCCGAGGCGACCCGGAAGGCGGGACTTCGAGTGGACGAGATTCCTGAAGAGGCGACACTTCCGGCCTTGGCGAGAGCCATGGCTCGGACTCTGGGAGTGAGCAAATGACGAGTGCTACAGAAGGGGGCCGTCCAGCCCCGGGGGAAGTGGAACGACACTTCTCTGAAGACCCTCTCACCTTCGGGGTGGTGGGAATGGGGTATGTGGGGCTGCCCCTTGCGGTGGAGGTAGGTGAGAGCCCAGGGCTCTCCGCGCTGGGCTTCGACGTCAATCCCCGGGTGGTGGAGGGGATCAATGCGGGGGAGTCCCACGTTGGGGATGTGGATGGGGAACGCGTTCGGCGGTTGCGGGAGGAAGGGCGGCTTGAAGCCACCCTGGACTTCTCCCGACTGGCGGAATGCGACGTGGTCTCCATCTGCGTGCCCACACCTCTTTCCAAGACCAGGGATCCGGACATCTCGCATATCCTGGCGGCGGGACGTGCGGTGGCGGAGGCGCTCCGTCCGGGTCAGTTGGTCATCTTGGAGTCCACCACCTATCCCGGGACCACCCGGGACGTGCTGGTCCCTCTCCTCAAGGAGCGGGGGATGGAGCCAGGGCGGGATGTCATGGTCTGTTTCTCTCCGGAGCGGGTGGATCCGGCAAACCCCGTCTGGACCACGCGGAACACCCCTAAGGTCATCGGGGGGATGACCCCGGTCTGCGTTCGTGCGGGGGTGGCGGCTTATTCTCGCTTCATCGATCGCATGGTCCCGGTCTCCTCTACGGAGGCGGCGGAAATGACCAAGCTGCTGGAAAACACCTTTCGGGCGGTGAACATCGCCTTGGTCAATGAAACCGCCCAGATTGCCGACCGCCTGGATGTCGATATCTGGGAAGTCATCGAGGCTGCGGACACGAAGCCCTTCGGTTTCATGCGCTTCACCCCAGGACCCGGCCTCGGGGGGCACTGCATCCCGGTGGACCCCCACTACCTCTCCTGGAAGATGCGGACCCTGGACTACCGGGCCCGTTTCATCGAACTGGCCTCGGAAGTGAATGCCGAGATGCCCCACTTCGTGGTGCGGAAGGTGCAGGAGGCCCTGAACGAGGGGAGGAGGAGCGTGAACGGCTCCATCGTCCTCATCGTCGGTGTCGCCTACAAGCCCGATGTCTCGGACATCCGAGAGTCACCGGCCATGGCCATCATCGCCGAACTGGAGCGCCTGGGGGCGGAAGTGCGCTACCACGATCCCATGGTCCCCGAGTTCGCCGAGGAGGGACGGAGCTTCCGCTCGGTTTCCTTGGACCGGGAGCAACTCAAGGTTGCGGATGCGGTGGTTTTGGTCACAGACCATTCGGCGCTGGATGTGGACCTCATCGTGACCCACTCACGAGCGCTGGTGGACTCCCGAAATGTGGTTGCGCGCCGGGCAACGGAAGTGCCTGAGATGCACGGGGATCGGGTTGGAAGCTGGATCATCAAGGCCGAGGACGGGACGGTCCAGGCCAAGGCTGGGAGGGAGAACGGATGAAGGTCGCGGTGATCGGAACGGGGTATGTGGGCCTTGTGGTGGGAGCGGCACTGGCCCACTCGGGGAACGACGTCATCTGCGTCGACATCGACGAGGAGAAGATCCAGGGACTTCGGAAGGGCCGGATCCCCATCTATGAGCCCGGGCTCGAGCCTCTGGTCAAGGAAAACGTGGCATCGGGCCGTCTCACCTTCTCCACCGATCTCGATCAGGCGGTGCGGGCTTCCCGGGTCCTCTTCATCGCCGTGGGGACGCCTCCAGGGGAGGACGGCTCGGCTGATCTGAAACATGTCCTGAAGGTGGCCCAGGGAATCGGCCGGAGCATGGACGGGGAGCGAATCGTCATCACCAAGAGCACCGTTCCGGTGGGGACAGCGGCCCGGGTGCGGGCGGCCATCGAGGCCGAGACGGTTCATCCGGTGCACGTCTGTTCCAACCCGGAGTTCCTGAAGGAAGGGGCGGCGTTGGATGACTTCATGAAGCCGGATCGCATCATTCTCGGGGTGGATGACCCCGAGGTGGCTCGGGAACTCCAGGAACTCTTCCAGCCCTTCCTGCGGACCGGGAATCAGGTGCTCACCATGGACGTGGCGTCAGCGGAGATCACCAAGTACGCCGCCAACGCGATGCTGGCCACTCGGATCTCCTTCATGAACATGATCGCCGGCCTGTGTGAGCGCACAGGCGCGGATGTGGGAAAGGTGCGGATGGGAGTGGGAAGTGACAATCGTATCGGTGCCTCCTTCCTCTTTCCCGGGATCGGGTACGGCGGGTCCTGTTTTCCCAAGGATGTGAAGGCCCTCATCCGAACCCTGGCGGAGGCGGACGTGGATCCTGGCATCCTGGAAGCGGTGGAGTCGGTGAACGAGGCCGCCAAACGCTTCGTGCTGGAAACGGTGATCCGGGAATTCGGGTCCGATCTGGAAGGTCGGCGGTTCGCGGTCTGGGGTCTCTCGTTCAAGCCCAATACGGATGACATGCGGGAGGCGCCCAGCCTGGTGACCATCCGGGGCATCCTGGAGCGGGGTGGGACGGTAGCGGCCCACGATCCGGCCGCCATGGAGGAGGCCGAGCGCCACTATCTCGGGGACAGCGTCGACTATACCGCCACCAATTACGATGCCCTGGAGGGAGCTGACGCCCTTCTCATCCACACGGAATGGCATCCCTACCGGCATCCCGATTTCCAGCGGATCCGGGACTCCATGCGAGGGAATCTGGTGGTGGATGGTCGAAATCTATATTCCGCCCATCGCATGGAGGCGACCGGTTTCCGGTACCATTCGGTGGGTCGACTCCCCGTGGGTACGCATGCCCCTCCGTTGCTGACGCCTTCTCAAGGGGCCTCCTGAGGAGACCGTTGGAATCAGGTCGCGGAGGGGCCGGGGAAGAGGGTCAGCCCACGGGGAGCAGCCGGCGACCCAGAGCCAGGACCGCCTCCACCAGGAGGTCCAGGTCTTCGGCGGAGGTTCGGTGATTGCATAGGCACACCCGGATCCCCAGTTGATCCCCACGTCGAATGGGGGAGGGCACGGCCAGGCCCCGGGCATGAAGATCCATGAGGATCCGACGGTTCACCTCGTTCAGTTCCGACTCCTCCAGGTCCTCCGGGGAATAACGGAAGCATACGATGTTCAACTCCGCCGGTGCCATCCGCTGGAGTTCCGGCTCCAGGTCCACCCGCGCCGCCAGGGCCCGGGCCTGGGCGCAGTTGCGGGACACCGCTTCCCCCACGGCCCGGCTGCCCAGTGCCTGGAGGGTGAACCAGACCTTGAAGGCCCGGAACCCGCGGCTCATCTCCGGCCCCAGGTCCATGGGCCAATGCTCTCCCGAGGCCGGGCCGGACGGGAGAGAGGTGAGGTAGTCCGGGCGTCCTCCGAAGGCGGAGCGATGGAGGTTTCCGTCCCGGACCAGGACGCATCCTGCATCGTACGGCACATGGAACCACTTGTGGAAGTCCATGGCCAGGGAGTCGGCGGTTTCGATCCCTGCGAGGCGGGGTGCGATCTCCGGTGCGAGGATGGCTGCGGCTCCAAACGCCCCATCTACATGGAGCCAGAGCCCGTAGCGGTGACAGAGGGACCGGAGCCGTCGGAGGTCGTCGATGGCGCCGCAGGTCACCGATCCCACGGTGGCCACCACGACGAAGGGACGATGGCCCGCCTCCAGGTCCCGACGAATCTCCGATTCCAAGGCCAATGGGTCCATGGATCCGTCGGCCGCGAGGCCAACCCCCCGGAGGGCGTCCGCCCCCAGTCCCAGAAGGCTGAAGGCATCTGCTACGGAGTGATGGCTGTCCCTTGAGGCATATCCCACCAGAGGGGGCTGCCCCCGGAGGCCCGCTTGCCGGTCCGACCCCCGGGTAGCTCGGTGGCGGGCCACGGAGAGGGCGGTGACCGTGGCCATCGAGGTCCCGCTCATGAGGGTGCCCGAGGAGCCGGAGGGAAACCCGAAGAGATCTCGGACCCAGGAGACCACCTGTTCCTCTACGAGGATTGGGGAATGGTGGCGCCCTCCGAGGTTCGCATTGATGGATCCGGCCAGGAACTCGGCCAGGGCTCCGGCCGGCGTCCCGGCTCCGTTGACCCATCCGAAGAAACGTGGATGGGTATTCCCAAGGGTGTACGGGAGAAGGTTCTCCCGAATCTGGACCAGAACCTCGGGAATGGGCCGTCCTTCCTCTGGAAGCCCATCCCGGAACGTTTGCGCCACTTCTTCCGGGATCTCCCTCCAGACCGGCCCCGAAGAGGTGGCTTGAAAGCGTTCCACCATCTCGTCCACCACCTGATGGCAGACATCCCGGAAGGCCTTCCAATCCTTCGGGTCCAGGTGTCCTCGTCGTGGATCCATAAGGGTCCAGCCTGGGTGGGCGATTCACTTGGATGGGATGACGGGGAAAGATCGCCAAGTCCCGGGGAGAGGGGAACCGGTACCCTGCATTCTCCGGAAGCAACCGTCCATGACGAATGGATCCCCGACGCTGCAGCGGGTTACACTGTCCGGGAGGGAACCCGGATGGAGGTCCGGATGGGTCCACCCCATCGCACTTCCGGCTCGCTCTTCCAGCTCCACCATCCGACCCCGAAACGGTATGCATCCAACCACTGGCCGGCTCCTCTTCCTCGCCCTCTTCCTCTCCGGAATCGCTCTTGTCGGGATCTCTGCAGGATGTACCGCCGCGGGGAACGAAGAGGGTGCGCTGCAGCGGGGGGATGAGGCCTTTGCGCGGGGCGACTTCCCGGAGGCGTTGGCGGAGTACCGCCTGGCCCTTCGCCAAGGGAACCGGGAGGTCCATACCCTGGTGCGGACCGCCCACGCCTACGCGCGAGTGGGGCGCATCGACGAAGCCCGGGACCACTACCGGGAGGCCATCGAGCAGGATCCGGATGTTGCAGACCTGGCGGCCTCGGATCTGCTCCGTGTGGCCCGACGCGCCGTGGAGCGAAGGGATGGGATTGCCGCCGCCGCCTCAATGGAGGCGGCGCTTGCGCTCCAGCCAGGTGTGAGTCTGACGGGCCTGGCGCTGCCCCTGGCCCGCCACTTCGCTGGGAATGGTCAGTACGGTGAAGCCCTACCCTTCTTCCAGAAAGCCCTCGGGGAGGACGGGGACGAGGCGGAAGTCATCTTCGAGATGGCGCTCGCCCACGAGGAACTGGGGGATTGCGAGCGGGCCCTCGCCTTCTTCGACCAGGTCCGGGACGAGGTGAGTCCGAGCCGGCGCTCCGAGGTGGATTGGCACGTGGGGAACTGTTCCTTCGAGATGGCGAGAGAGGCCCAGGAGCGGGGCTTCAACGATGATGCGCTGCGCCTCTACCGTGCCACGATCGACTTGGGTGAGCCCCGGAATCGACTTGCCCAGGCCTGGTTCGATACCGCGGAGATCCTGGCCGGACAGGGCCAGTGCATCCCTGCCGTCCAGGCCTTCGAGCAGGTCCTCCGGGAGGAACTGGCGGGCGGAGGACTCCTGATCCAACGTGCACGGGAGCGCATCGATGAGATTCGCTTCCGACGCGGTGGCGAAGGGCCCTGCTGATCGGTGCCCTGCTGGTCCGGCTTCCCGCGTCCACCCGGATCCCTGGCGATCCCCACCCTCATCTCCTGACGACGGACCCCTGAGAATGCGTGTTCCCCTTCTGGATCTGAAGCCCCAATACCAAGCCCTCCGAGCCGAGATCGACGCGGCCGTCCGGGCTGTGGTGGAATCGCAGGGGTTCGTGCTGGGACCAGAGGTTGAGGCGTTCGAGGAGGAGATGGCCGCCTTTCTCCAGGTCCCCCACGCCGTGGGGTGCGCCAGCGGCACGGATGCCCTCCTCCTTCCCCTCAAGGCACTGGACCCTCGCCCGGGGGATGAGGTCATCCTTCCCGCATTCACTTTCTTCGCCACGGCCGGCGCGGTCTGGAACGCAGGATTCCGCCCGGTCTTCTGCGACATCGATCCCGACACGTTCAACGTGACCCGGGAGACGGTGGAGGCGGCCTGGACGGAGCGGACCCGGGCGGTGATTCCGGTGCACCTCTTCGGACAGATGGCTCCCATGGGGGAGCTTGCCTCCCTGGCAGGGGAACGGGGGGCGTTCCTGCTGGAGGACGCGGCCCAGGCCATCGGCGCTCGGCAGCGAGGCAACGGACCAGAAGCTCCGGATGGCTGGACGATGGCGGGGGCCGCAGGGGACGCTGGAGCGTTCTCCTTCTTTCCCACCAAGAACCTGGGTGCCTTCGGGGACGGGGGGTTGGTCTCGGTCCGGGACTCGGACATGGCGGAACGGGTGGCAAAGCTGAGGGTTCACGGCGGCCGACAGATGTACCACCATGAATTGGTAGGTACCAACTCCCGGTTGGACGCCCTCCAGGCAGCGGTTCTCCGGGTCAAGCTTCGGCACCTGGGTGGGTGGGAGGAAGCGCGGCGCCGGAACGCCTGCGGGTATCATGGGGGGCTGGGCGACCTGAATGAGGTCAAGCTCCCCGACGCCCTGGAGGGGAATCACCATGTCTACAATCAGTACACCGTCCGGGTGGACGTCCGGGATGCCCTGAGGGAGCATCTCCAGGGGCGGGGGGTGGGGAGCGGGATCTATTACCCCGTGCCCCTCCACCTCCAGCCCTGTTTCGCTGAACTCGGCGGGAGGGAAGGTCAGCTTCCAGAGGCGGAGCGGGCGTGTCGGGAGGTGCTCTCGCTTCCCGTCTTCCCTGAACTGGGTGAGGACCGATTGGCCCTGGTGGTGGAAGAGATCCGCACCTTCTTCGCCTCATGACCGGGATTCCAGGGAGGGCCAGGAAGCGCGTGCCTCGGTGGTTGCAGCTCCGGAAGAGGAGGATGGAAGTTGGGACCGGTTGCGTCGGGACCGGAGTTTCACGACAGTTGAGGGCTTGCGAGGGAAAGAAACCGTCCGGGTTCTCCGGGATCTGGCGAGGTGCAGGAGTGTGGATGGGACGTGCATGGAAGGCTGGCGCCGGAAACCCCGGAAAGGGGTGGCCCCGGTGGAGGTCGGCGGGGTGGGCCCTCATGGTCTCCCTCGTCTTTTCCGCGTGTGCCTCCACTCCCCCATGGATCGGGATGGATGGAGACGAACTCTTCGCCTATGGGGTGGAGCAGTTCGAAGACCGGGACTGGGATGAGGCGGTGGAGGCATTCGAGCGCCTCGTGGCTTCCTTCCCTGGGCACCCCCGGGGGGCCGAAGCTCGCATCTACCTGGCCCGGGCCCATTTCGAAAATGGGGAGTACATCACCTCCGCAGCCGAGTACGAACGGTTTCTCCAGAGGTATCCGAGCCACGGGATGACCCCCGAAGCCTCCCTGGGGATCTGTCGGGCCTATGCCCGGCTGGCGCCCCACCCCCAGCGCGATCAGGAGTACACCCGCCGGGCCAGGGAGGCATGTCGCGCCACCGCCAGTGAATTCCAGGGGATGAACGTTGCCCAGGAGGCCGACTCCATTCGGATCGAGATGGTGGATCGCCTCGCGGAGCGCTGGTACCAGGAAGGTCGTTTCTATCAGCGGCGGGACTTCCACGACTCGGCCATCCTCATCTTCCAGGACGTGGTGGACTTCTTCCCCGAGACCTCATGGGCACCGCGGGCGCTGCTGGCCCTCTTCCGCTCCTATGAGGCTATCGGATGGGAGGAGGAGGCGAGGCAGGTCCGGGAACGTCTCCTCTTCCTGTACCCGGATTCCGATGCTGCTCAGGAGGCAAGGACAGACGGCGACGGGGATGCCCGCTGACCTTTCTCGACACGAGCGGATCGGAATCCTGGGAGGGACTTTCGATCCGATCCATGTAGGCCATCTCGTGGCGGCCCAAGCCGTATACGAGTCCCTGGAGTTGGACCGGGTCTTTCTGATCCCGACCGGACTCCCACCCCACAAAGCGGGGGACAGCGTGGCCCCCGCCTCCCTCAGGCTTCGGATGGTGCGGGCGGCGGTGGAGGGGGATTCCCGCTTCGAGGTCTCAGATCTGGAATTGAGAAGGACGGGACCTTCCTATACAGTGGATACCCTCCGTTCCCTCACCGAAGCCCATCCCTCCACCGCCTTCTTCCTGATCCTGGGCGCGGACCAGTGGGCGGGATTTGGAGGATGGAGGGACCCTGGCACAATCGCCTCCCAGGCCACGCTGGTGGTGATGACCCGGGGCGGGGAGGATCCCCGCACGGTGGATCCGGGCCTCCCTCCGGATCCGACCGGTGGGGTCGGGGTGTCTCCCTTGCCGGTGGCGGTCCCCCGGATCGACCTTTCCTCCACCTTCATCCGGGAACGGATCCAGTCGGGACGCTCGGTTCGCTACATGGTCCCCGAGTCCGTGCACCGGATCCTGGAAGCTTCCAGGCTGTATCTCTAATGTCTGCATCTGCGGTCTGAACCGGCAAGCGGCATGACTCCCTTCGGAGCCTGCAGGCCACCCGGTCCATCGACAATCGGGACGATATCGGAATGAAGAACCTTTTCAAGAAGCTTCTGGGCGACCGACACCAGCGTGAGGTGAAGGCGCTTCAGCCCCTGGTAAACGAGATCAACGAGATCTTCGAGGAGTTGGCTGAACTCTCGGAGGAGGAACTCAAGGGGAAGACCGACGAGTTCCGGGAATACATCCAGGAGCAGGTCGGCCCCCTGGAGGAGCAGATCGCCGAAATCCGGGCCGCCCGGGCGAAGACGGTGGAGTCGGCGGAGCGGGAACGCCTCACCGTGGAGATGCAGGGGGTGGAGGAAGAGCTGAAGGAGGTCCTGGTCCAGGCGCTGGACGATCTCCTCCCCGAGGCATTTGCCGTGGTCAAGGAAACCTGTCGGCGGCTGGTGGGGACCGAGGTCGTGGTGACCGGGCAGAAGCTTCCCTGGGACATGATCCCCTACGATGTGCAGCTCGTCGGCGGGATCGCCCTCCATCGTGGCACCGCCGCCGAGATGCAGACCGGAGAAGGCAAGACCCTCTCCGCCACCATGCCCCTCTACCTCAACGCCCTGGCCGGCCGGGGTGCCCACCTGGTTACGGTGAACACCTACCTGGCACAGCGGGACGCCGAGTGGATGGGCGCCATCTATACCTACCTGGGACTCACGGTGGGTGTCATCGACCTCCACGATCCTGGGACTGAAGGGCGGCGGGAGGCCTACGGGGCCGATATCACCTACGGGACCAACAACGAGTATGGCTTCGACTATCTCCGGGACAACATGGTCCACTCCCTGGAGCGTCGGGTGCAGCGTCCCCACTTCTATGCCATCATCGACGAAGTGGATTCGGTCCTCATCGATGAGGCTCGGACCCCCCTCATCATCTCCGGGCCGGTGAGCCGGGACACCCATACCGCCTACAAGCAGCTCAACCCCCTGGTCTCGAGCCTTTACAAGAAACAACTCAAGATCGCCACCGAGCTCATCGGACGGGCCGAGGCGGCACTGGAGGAGGGAAAGGAGTGGGAGGCCGCGGAGGCCCTTCTGGCGGTGCGACGGGGGACCCCGAAGAACCGGCGGCTCCTGAAGCTCTTCGCAGACGATTCCTCCATCCAGAAGCTCGTCCAGGACGCGGAGGCCGCCTTCATGCGGGAGAAGCGCCTCCACGAGGTGGATGAGCACCTCCTCTTTGCCATGGACGAGAAGGGGCACAACGTCCACCTCTCGGACCGGGGGATCGAGGAACTCTCGCCAGGGGACCCCGACGCCTTCGTGGTGCCCGATCTCTCCGAGGTCATCGGGGAGATCGAGGAGGATGAGGAACTCTCCGCCGAGCAGAAGCAGGAGCAGATCGAGAACCTCGAGAAGGAATACGCCCAGAAGAGCGAGCGGATGCATGGCATCCATCAGCTTCTCAAGGCCTACGCCCTCTTCCACCGAGATGAACAGTACATCATCGGGGAAGACGGATCCGTGGTCATCGTGGACGAGTTCACCGGGCGGCAGATGCCCGGCCGTCGCTGGAGCGACGGGCTCCACCAGGCGGTGGAGGCGAAGGAGGGGGTGGAGGTGAAGGGGGAGACCCAGACCCTGGCCACCATCACCATCCAGAACTACTTCCGGATGTACGACAAGCTGGCGGGGATGACGGGGACGGCGGAGACGGAGGAGAACGAATTCCACCAGATCTACGGCCTGGATGTCCTGGTGATTCCCACCAACCGCCCCGTGGTCCGGGATGACCGGAACGACCTCATCTTCAAGACGAAGAGGGAGAAGTACAACGCCCTCATGGACGAGATCGACCGCTTCCACAAGATGGAGCTCCCCGTCCTGGTGGGGACCACCAACGTGGACGTCTCCGAGACCCTGGCGCGGATGCTCAAGCGGCGGGGAATCCCCCACAACGTCCTGAACGCCAAGCAGCACAAGCGGGAGGCGGACATCGTGGCCGAGGCGGGACGCCCCGGAGCGGTGACCATCGCCACCAACATGGCCGGTCGTGGGACCGACATCAAACTGGGCCAGGGGGTCAAGGAGGACCGCACCGTGGGATGGGCCAAGGAGCGGGGGCTGGAGCTGGAGGAGCTGGCTCCGGTGGACCCGAACCGATGGGTGGATCTGGCGGAGCAGTCCGACGACTACCTCATCGAATGCGGGGGGCTCCACATCCTGGGCTCGGCCCGTCACGAATCCCGCCGCATCGATCGGCAGCTCCGGGGCCGGGCGGGACGGCAGGGGGATCCGGGGGCCACCCAGTTCTTCCTCTCCCTGGAAGACGACCTGATGCGTCTCTTCGGGTCGGAGCGGATCGCAAAGGCCATGGACAAGTGGGGGGCTCAGGAGGGGGAGGTCATCACCCACGGGCTGGTCACCAAGTCCATCGAGCGGGCCCAGCGGCGGGTGGAAGGGAACAACTTCGAGGCCCGGAAGAAGCTGCTGGACTACGACGACGTCATGAACCAGCAGCGAGAGGTGATCTACGACCTCCGCCTCTTCGCCCTCGAGGGGGGAGAGGACCTGCGGGGAGAGATCTGGGAGATGGTGGAGGTGGCGGTTCGGGAGTTGGTGGAGGAGTTCACCGACGAGGAGGCCCACCCCGACTCCTGGGAACTCCATGGGCTCCGGCGGCGATTCCTGATGGACTTCTTCCTCCAGGTGGACGAGCTCCCGGAGAAGGAGGAGGACGAGGCGGACTTCGTCGATCGGGAGGAGGTTCTGGAGGTCGCCCTTCCTGCGGCTCGGGCCCAGTTCGAACGGAAGCTGGAGACCTTCGGGGAGCACTCGGAGAAGGTCCAGAGTTGGCTTCTCCTCTCCATCATCGACGACAAGTGGAAGGACCACCTCTACGACCTGGATTCCCTGAAGGCCTCCATCTCCTTCCGGGGCTGGGGACAGAAGGATCCGCTCATCGAGTACAAGAAAGAGGCCTACGACATGTTCGTGGACCTCATGAAGGACATCCGGAAGACGGTCACGTCCCTCTTCTTCCGTGCCCAGATCGGCCAGCCCCAGCCCCAGCCTCGTCAGCCCCAGCGGTTGGCCTACTCCGGTCCCCAGGGGCCCCAGGACACCGGAGGGGCGGAGGCCGCGGCCCGAAGCCGGCAGGGAGTGCCGGGGCGAGGCGGTTCCCGCCTGGATCCGGTGGGTGTGGCGGCAGCGGCCAGGGCAGACGCAGGGGCGACGGGCCTTCCGGATGCCGCCGCCCCCGATCCCGCCCGACTTCAGACCAACCGGGGCGAGGAGGCAGCGCCCCAGCAGCCCGTAACCGCTGAGGACGAGCCCGGACGAAATGACCCCTGCCCCTGCGGAAGTGGCAAGAAGTACAAGAAGTGCCACGGGGCGCCGAGCTGAGTCGGGCCCGGGGACCGACCACCCCCGGGAAGAGGGAGGGGCGACGAGGACCGAGGAGACGCTGACCCTTCGCTGACCGGAAGGGGCGAGGTTGGGGAATGACCGCCTTCCCCCCATCCGTCCTCGATCTTCCCCCCGGCGCTCGGCCCAGGGAGCGGCTGCGCTCCCTGGGCGCAGGAGTGCTCACGAACCGGGAACTCCTCGCCATCCTCGTGGGGAGTGGCGGACGGGAGGGGTCGGCGCTGGCCGTGGCGGATCGGATCCTGGCTCGGGGACGTGGATGGCTTCGACGGCTTCCCGCGGAGGGATCGGCAGGGCTGTCCTCCCTTCCGGGTGTCGGCGAGGCCAAGGCCGCCCGGGTCCTGGCCGCCCTGGAACTTGGGCGCCGGGTCCAGGAAGAGGGCACACCGGAGCGAATCCGGATCCGGGGCCCCGAGGACGTCTACCGACTCATGGCGCCCCGCCTCCGTGATCTTCCCCACGAGGAATTCCACGTGGTCCTCCTGAACACCCAGCACCGGGTCCTCAGGGTGGTGCCGGTGACTCGCGGGATCCTGGACGCTTCCCTCATCCATCCTCGGGAGGTCTTCCGGCCTGCCATCCTGGAGAACGCCGCCGCGGTCCTCCTCGTCCACAACCATCCCTCCGGTGACCCCACCCCTTCGCCGGAAGATCGCTCCGTTTCGCGACAGATGGCCGAAGCCGGACGCTCGGTGGGGATCCGGGTCCTGGACCACGTGGTGGTGGGGGAGGGGCGGTGGCGATCCGCATCGGACGCCGGGGAGATCCGTGGAAGAGGAGGGTGACGACTCCGGGGAGGAGCGGGGAGAGGACCCGGGACGGTGGCCGGGGGTAGCGGAGCCATGCCCAAACCCATCCGGCTCTTTCCTGGCTTTCCTTCCTCCCGGGTGTTTCTCCCGGGAATGGCGCTCATGCTCCTTGTCCTCCCGGGGTGCGCTGCCTTCCAGTCCCTGGCCGCCCTCTCCCAGGTCCGATTCGACCTCGACGGAGTCAGCGAACTCCGGTTGGCTGGAGTGGACGTGCTCCGGATCCGGGGGTATGAAGATCTTTCCGCTCGGGAGATCCTCCAGGTCACCCTGGCCCTCACGACCCGTGAGCTGCCCCTGGAGATGACCCTGGAGCTGCAGGCGGACAACCCGGCGGGGAACCCCGAAGCCCGCCTTCTGGCCCTGGACTGGACCCTTCTCCTCCAGGACCGGGAAACGGTGAGTGGGGGGCTGGATCAGGCCCTGCTCCTACCGGGGGGTCAGGTGACGGGGTTTCCGATCCGGGTCCGCCTCGATCTCCTGGAGTTCTTCGAAGGGAGCACCCGGGACCTGGTGGATCTCGTGTCGGCCCTGGCAGGCATGGAAGGGGAGCCGGTGGCGTTGGGACTCAGGGCGACCCCCACGGTGGACACCCCCCTGGGTCCCATCCGGTATCCCCGTCCCCTGGAGCTTGGGCGCACCCTTCGCTGACTGACCCTGCTCGGCGGGGGTGCTTCCTCCTTCGGCAGGCGCTGACTCGCCTCAACTCCCCTCAGGGGGGATCCACCTCCAGACTCCGAACCCCATCGGAGAGGAGGATCTGGAGGTCCCTCCGCCCGGTCCCCGGGGCGAGGTCGAACCGGATCTCCCCTCCTCGGGCCAGACCCAGGATCTGGCCGGTGGCCCGGTCCCGGATCAAGGCCATGGGGAAGCGGTTCTCATCCCAGGTGAATTCGGCCTGTCCCGGAGCCGGGATGACCAGTTGGGGGCCGGGTTCCGGAGCCTCAGCGGGAGCCGCCATAAGCGGGAGGTGGTGTTCCACCGTGCCGTACGGGGTCTCCAGGTGAAGGGTGGTGAGGCCCGCAGCGCGGGCGGGGGCGTCCAGCGGGAGGAGGAAGGCGAAGTGGCGCTCCTCCGGATCCTCGGCATGGGCCACCGGGGTTCCCGGGAAGCGTCCCTGGTAGAGCACACTCCCGGCTCCGTCCAGCAGGGTGATCCGGTGGGGCCCGTGTCCCTCCGGTTCGGTCACGCGACCGGTAACCTGGAAGGCGGGCTCCAGAATGGGCCCCCGGGAGTCGATGCGTCCCCACACCAGGATCCCCTCTTCCCGGCGACCGGCCACGGCCGCAGGTGACGCCGCCAGGGGATCGTCACGGCGCCAGGAACGGATGGCCCCGAAGGTGTAGTCGCTGATCCAGACCGGGCTGCAGTACCCCATCACGTCCCGAGCCTGGTCCACCGGGACGAAGCGGCTCGTGGCCACATCCCAACCCGCAACTCCGATCTGTCCTCCCAGGTAGGGAAAGAACGGATCCACTCCTACTGCCCCTCCGCACGGCGCGTGGCGTCGACCCAGGTTGTGACCCAACTCATGGGCCATGATGATGCTTGCGCCGACCAATTCATCGAAACCCAGGGCGGACCGGGCGGGATGGGAAGGACCGGGGAGGATGTAGGCGAACCCTGCGATCCCCCCGCCCGTGAAGGGCCACTGGACCACCCCATAGTAGTATTCGTCCGTAGCGCCCTCGGCGACCCGGAGGGCCTGGATCTCCGAGAGGATCTGACTCCATGCGCCGTTCGCGTTGGTGGGGTCCAGCGGGGGTGCGTCGGTCGTGAAGGGGCTCCGCACCTCCCAGGCCAGACCGCCCAGGGGGAGGAGGCGCCAGCCGGCGTCGAGGAAGGCGGAGGCGTTCTGGTCGCTCACCCTGCCGGTGAGGCCGGTGGTGCTCTGGTGCACCGGGATGAACCGGACCCGGAAGTCCGGGTCCCTCACCACCTCCAGCGAGGCGAACCCTCCGTTCCTTGGAAACCGATTCGTCTCCCGGCGTTCCACCTCCAGGAGGGCCTCGGGATCCACCTCCACCTGGACCTCGAGTCCTGGTTGGATCTCCTGGGGCTGGAGGGAGAGGTTCCAGGTCTGGGTGCCCACGGTGAGGTCCGGTTCCACCGGGACCCCGGAGCCACTCCGGGAGACCCATTCCTCCCGCAGGATCGTCCCCCCCTGGCGGAGGCGGATCCGGACCGATGGCGACGCTTGGGTCTCCGTGGTGGCGCGGACCACCACCCGGAGGACCCCGGGACGTCCCGCCACCGGAAGGATTCCGCCGGTGGTATGCTGGGATCCCTGGTTGAGGTGGACCTCTTCCACGATGAGGTCGAAACGGGGCACCTCCAGTCCGGTGGCCTGGAACACCACCGTCTCCTCGATCCCCTCCGCCCGGGCCTCCACCCGGTTCAGCGCTGGGAGAGGACCGAGGTGCCAGGAGGAGGCCCAGGCGAGCCCGTCGGCGCGGGAGGTCGTGGGCGTTCCCGAGATCGTTCCGCCCCCCTCCAGCACCTGGAAGCTCACTTCTGCCCCTTCCACCGGATTGCCGAATTCGTCCCGGATCCGGACGGTGGGGCGATGGATCACGAGAGAGTCCACGAAGGCCTCCTGCTCCAGTAGAGACCCGGGCTCCATGAGGGCGGCGTCGCCGGCCAGCGCCAGCGCCTCCAATCGGAGCAAGGGGAGGGGATCCACCTGTGCCTGGAGGAACTGGGGGCCCGCCCCGGTCCCCAGCATCCACTCCTGGGGCGTCGCCATCCCCAGGGAGTCGGAGTGGACCCGGGAAGGCGAGACGGTGCCGTACAGGGGCAGGGCCTCGAATCGCACCTCGACCCCGGGCACCGGATTCCCGAACCCATCCAGGACCCGGGCCGAGGGGATCTCCTCGAGGGCGCGCCCCACCACCCCCGAGGGAATGGTGTCCCTCCCCTCGACCAACTCCGCCGGAGGCCCCGGGCGCGCCTCGGCAGAGAACACCGCCGGCTCCAGTTCACCCAGGGTGGCGTGGAGGGTCTGGAGTCCTGAGCTGGGTCCCAGGATCCATCGCTCCACCCGGGCCACACCCTCTGCGTCGGTGACTCCGGAGGCGGGCTGGATGCTCCCGCCATCGGCGACGGTGAAGTTCACCGCCCGGCTGGACAGGGGGTTGCCGAACCGGTCGGTGAGGCGCACGGCGGGGGGCGCGTCGACCTCTTCTCCCACCCGCCCCACCCGCTCCTGGGGATCGTCCACGGCCTCCAGCCGATGGGGAGGGCCGGGGCGTGCATCCACTTCCAGGAGGAGCGTCGGCACTCCGGGCGCCTGGACCTCCATGCGCTGCATCCCCATCTCCTCGCCCAGGGTCCATCCCTGGGCTCGGGCCACCCCTCGGGAATCGGTCCGGACCGGAGTGCCGGTGATCCTCCCCGAGCCCGGGGAAGGGGAGAATACCACCTCCACTCCCGGCACCGGGTTCCCCCGGGCGTCCCGGAGCACAACCTCCGGTGCCGGGAGCAGCGCCTCGCCCACCTGGCCCTGCAGCGCCGTCGTTCCGGTCGGGGAGAGAGAGATGGGTTCGGGAAAGAGGAGGGGGTCCCCGTCGCCGCACCCGTGGAGGAGGATAGCGCATGCGAGCCCCGCCAGAAGGCACTGCCGGCGCTTCATCGTCCCACGCCCACGGTGAACCGGATGGATCGCACCGGAATGGGGGTGGGGACGGTCTGACTGGAGTACCTCCCCGCCAGGGCGGTGAACCCGGCGGAGAGGCGGACCGGGCCCGCAGGGAACTGGAGTCCCGCCCCGCCGGTGGCCACCGGGAGATTCCGGGAGATTCCGGGGCTGCGTCCCTCCCCGTACCATCCCCCTCCGGCCCAAAGGACCAGAGTAAAGGCGCTTCCCATGGACTGCCGCAGGGCCGGGCCGGCTCCCACCAGGACGGAGGAGAAGCCGTTCCCCCGTCCGTACAGACCGGTCCCCTGGACGCCAAAGTGTCCAGGCGCCCAACCCGCCTCCGCCCCACCAAAGGGATGGAACCCCTCCCCACCGCTCAGGGCACCGGCCACGACGAGTATGCGGAAGGGTTCCGGCTCTGACTCCGCCACCGTCGGGGGTGGAACCACCTGGGTCAGGGCGAGGGCGAACAGTAGAAGGGACGATTGGAGCATGGAGGGGCGGCGGGGGGAGGAGGGAGATGCTCGGTTCCCCGGATCGGGGAGGGAGCAGGTTCTAGGGGGGCTTCCTTCCTGGGGACCTCCTTCCTGGAACTCCCCGACACGGCCCGAGGAGGTCTGTGTCCATCGGGGCCGCCGTAGCATAGACCATCCACCGGCAAAGGGCGAGGAGGAAGGGCCCGGGAGGGAGGCGGAGGCAGGCCGGGATTGCGCACGGCGGAGAGAAGGGTAGCATAAGGGTTATCCCCTCTGTTCGACGGTCCCCGGCCCCGCCCTTTCGTTGGGTGGGGAGCATCGACTCCGGCTTCGGGTATTCCCTCCCACGATGGCACTTCCCACCGATACCTCCGCGCAACCGGCCACCCCGACCATCCGGGGCCTCCCCCGTCCCCTGGCGAGGGAGCTGGAGACGTATGCCTCCCGGCTGGACGTGGATCGGATCCGGGAGGCCTACACCCTGGCGGAGGAAGCCCACAGAGGACAGAAGCGGGCGTCGGGGGAGAGCTTTGTCTCCCATGCGGTGGAGGTGACCATCATCCTGGGGCAGCTCCGGATGGACACCGACTCCCTGGTGGCGGGGCTCATCCACGACGTGGTGGAGGACACCGTCTTCTCGCTGCCTGACGTGGAAGCCCGGTTCGGTGGGGATGTGGCCGCCATCGTGGACGGGGTCACGAAGATCGGGAAGGTGGAGTTTCGCTCCCACACCGAACGCCAGGCGGAGAACTACCGGAAGCTCCTCCTCTCCATGGCGGAGGACGCTCGGGTCATCCTCATCAAGCTGGCGGACCGCCTCCACAACATGCGGACGCTGGAGTACCTCCCCCGGGGCAAGCAGCAGCGCATCGCCCAGGAGACCCGGGAGATCTACGCGCCCCTGGCCCACCGCCTGGGGATCGCCCAGGTGAAGTGGGAGCTGGAGGATCTCTGCTTCAAGTACCTGGAGACGGAGGAGTACGAGGAGCTCCAGCGGCTGGTGCAGCAGCGGCGTCAGGAGCGGGAGCGCCAGATCCTGGAGATGCAGCGCCCCATCGAGGACCTTCTGCGCGAGGCGGGCATCCCCTTCGAGGTGACGGGGCGGCCCAAGCACCTCTGGTCCATCTACCGGAAGATCGACCGGCGCGGGAAGCCCTACGAGGAGATCTACGACCTCATGGCCATGCGGGTCATCACCGACTCGGTGCAGAACTGCTACGCGGCGCTGGGGCTCATCCACTCCAAGTTCACCCCCATCCAGGACCGCTTCCACGACTACATCGCCACGCCCAAGTCCAACATGTACCGGTCCCTGCACACCACCGTGTTCGGACCCCATGGGCGCCGCTACGAGATCCAGCTCCGCACCGAGGAGATGCACCGGACGGCGGAGTACGGGATTGCGGCCCACTGGCGGTACAAGGAGGGGGGCGAGAAGTCGGATGAGGTGGACGAGGCCCTCTCCTGGTTCCGCCAGGTGCTGGAGTGGCAGCAGGACGCGTCGGAGCCCGAGGAGTTCATGGAATTCCTCAAGATGGACCTCTTCCTGGGGGAGATCTTCATCTTCACCCCCAAGGGCGAGGTGAAGCAGCTCCCTACCGGCGCCACCCCCATCGACTTCGCCTTCGCCGTCCACACCGAGGTGGGCTTCCACTGCGCCGGGGCCCGGGTGAACGGGCGGATCGCCCCCCTCTCCCGGGAGCTCAAGAACGGGGACACCGTGGAAGTGATCACCTCCACGAAACAGACGCCTTCCCGGGACTGGCTCTCCTTCGTGAAGACCTCCCGCGCCCGGCAGAAGGTCCGGCAGTGGATCCGCCAGGAGGAGCATGAGCAGTCGGTAAAGCTGGGGAAGGAGTTCCTGGACCGGGAGCTGAAGAAGCTCCGGGTCTCCCTCCCGGTTGCCGGGACGCTGGCGGAGGTGGCGGAGGCCCTGGACTTCCCCGACTGGGAGCACGTCTACGCGGGCCTGGGAAGGGGCGATGTGGGCCCATCGGCGGTGATCAAGGAGCTCTTCCCCGAAGAGGAGGTGAAGGAGGCGCAGCGAAAGGCCGACTCACCCCTTCAGCGCATCGCCAAGAAGATCCGGGGGACGGACAAGGGAGTCCGGATCCAGGGTCTGGACAACCTCATGGTGCGCTACTCCCAGTGCTGCCAGCCGGTCCCCGGTGACGATGTCATCGGGTACATCACCGCCGGGCGGGGGGTCTCCATTCACCGGAAGGACTGCCCCAACGTCCTGAACCTCTCTCGTGAGCCCGACCGGAGGGTGGAGATCGAGTGGACGGCGGAGCAGGGGGACCGATTCTTCGTGAAGCTCTACACCCGGGGAACGGATCGCCGGGGGCTTCTCTCGGACATTGCCAAGGCCATCACCGACACCGGCACCGACATCCAGCATGCCGACATCCGGGCCATCGAGGACGGGATGCTGGGTGAGTTCGTGGTGGAGGTCCCGGACCTCCAGCACCTCAACCGGGTCATGAAGGGGATTTCCCGGGTGAAGGGGGTGGTGTCGGTGGAACGGCGTGAGTCCTTCGGGGAATCGGATCTCCTGGAAGGTGGCAGCGGGCGCGCGTGATCCTCCCCTACTACCTCCCGACAGAAGTCATCTCACCGTCCAGCCCGGACACCTGACCGAATGCCCGAGTTCCGAATCGAAGCCCCGTACGAGCCGAAAGGGGACCAGCCTTCCGCAATCAAGGAACTCACCGAGGGGCTGATCCGGGGTGATCGCTTCCAGACCCTCCTGGGGGCTACCGGGACGGGGAAGACCCTCACCATGGCCCACGTCATCGCGAACCACGGCCGCCCCACCCTGGTCATGTCCCACAACAAGACCCTGGCGGCCCAGCTCTACGGGGAGTTGAAGCAACTCCTCCCCCGGAACGCGGTGGAATACTTCGTATCCTACTACGACTACTACCAGCCCGAGGCCTACGTCCCCGCAACCGACACCTACATCGAAAAGGACTCGGCCATCAACGAGGACATCGACCGCCTCCGTCTCCGGGCCACGTCGTCCCTCTTCGAGAGGGACGATGTGGTGGTGGTGGCCTCGGTCTCCTGCATCTACGGGCTGGGGAACCCGGATGATTATCGGTCCCTCATGTTCGAGATGAACGTGGGGCAGGAGGTGGGACGGAACACCCTTCTCCGGGCCCTGGTGGACATCCAGTACCGGCGAAACGACATCGCCTTCGAGCGAGGCACCTTCCGGGTCCGGGGGGATACGGTGGAGATCCTTCCCGCCTACGAGGAGCAGGCCATCCGGGTGGAGTTCTGGGGGGACGAGGTGGAACGGATCACCCGCTTCGATCCCCTCACCGGAGAACTGGTGACCCCGCTGGAGCGCACCGCCATCTACCCCGCCTCCCACTACGTCACCCATCGGACGACCATCGAGGAAGCGGCCCCCCTCATCCGGGCCGAACTGGACGAGCAGGTGAAGCACTTCCAGCGCCACGGCCGCCTCCTGGAGGCCCAACGCATCGAGTCCCGGACCAACTTCGACCTGGAGATGATGCTGGAGATCGGCACTTGCCCCGGGATCGAGAACTACTCTCGGTACATGGCAGGGCGGGGACCCGGCGATCGACCTTCCTGCCTCTTGGATTACTTCCCCGACGACTTCCTCGTCCTGGTGGACGAATCCCACCAGTCCATCCCCCAGATCGGGGGAATGTACAAGGGAGACCGGGCGCGGAAGTCCACTCTCATCGAGCACGGCTTCCGTCTCCCCTCGGCACTGGACAACCGGCCCCTTCAGTACGAAGAGTGGGAGGAACTCATCCAGCAGGCCGTCTTCGTCTCCGCGACACCGGGGAATCGGGAACTGGAGCTCTCCGGAGGGGTGGTGGTGGAGCAGATCATCCGGCCCACCGGGTTGGTGGACCCGGAGGTGGAGGTCCGCCCCGTGCACCGACAGGTGGACGACCTCCTGGCGGAGATCCGGAAGCGGGAAGCCCGGGGGGAGCGGGTCCTGGTCACCACCCTGACCAAGCGGATGGCGGAGGACCTCTCCGAGTACCTCCAGGGAGTCGGTGTCCGGGTGCAGTACATGCATTCCGACATCGATACCATCGAAAGGATGGAGATCCTTCGGGGGCTCCGCCTGGGGCGCTTCGATGTGCTGGTGGGGATCAACCTCCTCCGGGAGGGGCTGGATCTCCCGGAGGTGTCGTTGGTGGCCATTCTGGACGCGGACAAGGAAGGCTTCCTCCGGAACGCCCGCTCTCTCATCCAGACCATCGGACGGGCCGCCCGGAACGTGGAGGGGCGGGCCATCCTCTACGCCGACCGCATCACCGACTCCATGCGCCAATGCATGGAGGAGACGGAGCGGCGTCGGGAGATCCAGGTCGCCCACAACCTGGAGCACGGCATCACCCCCGAGACCATCCGGAAGAGCATCGAGGAGATCGAGTTCTCCACCCGAGTGGCCGATGCCCGTGAACTCCCGGTGTCCCGGGTGGCGGAGCGGACCCGATCCTATCAGGACGAGGTGAATCTGGAGGCGTTGGTGAAAGAAGTGGAGTCAGAAATGGAGGCGGCCGCGGAGGCGCTGGATTTCGAACGGGCCGCGCTCCTCCGGGACGAGCTCTTCGAACTCAAGACGAAGTTGGAAGGAGTGGCGGCGAATTCATGATCCTGACCGAGGATGAACTCACGGCCTGGGGTTTCCGACTGGGTTCTGAGGCGGAGGTCCCCCTCTTCCTGGGGCTCCGGGGGCAACTGGGTGCAGGCAAGTCCGTGCTGGCCCGGGCCATCGCCCGGGGGGCGGGAGTGGAAGGGACGCTGCCTTCGCCCACCTTCAATCTCCTGTTCCGGTATCCGGGCCGGGACGGGGTGGAGGTTGTCCACATGGATCTCTATCGCTTGCGGGAGCCTTCGGAGCTGTGGGAGCTGGGGTGGGAGGAACTGGGGCAGGGACCTGAGATCGTCCTGGTTGAATGGCCGGAGCGGGCCGGGCCCCTCCTCCCGGAAGACCGATGGGACATCCACCTCTCGGTTCCGGAGCCGGGCTCCTCCCTCCGTGCGGTGCAGGTGCACCGGGTGGGCGTGCCGCCCCACCTTCCAGGGTTCCCAGTGACGCTGGAGCGGGGGTGATGGGCGCCATGCCCCCTTCCGAACGCAGGGATTCGGTGGCCACCACGGACGCCCCGTCGGCCTTCCCCTCCGGGTCCCGGCCTGGGTTCCAGGCACCGGCTCCCCTCCTTCTGGCCCTGGATACCTCGGGGGAGGTGGGTTCGGTGGCGGTGGCTCGGGGGGGGCAGGTGCTGGCCCGGGGAATGGTGCTGGACCGGCGGGAGCAGGCGGCGCGCCTGGTTCCGGTCATCCACCGGGTCCTGGAGGAGGCGGGTCTGGCGCGGCAGGAAGTGGACGGGCTGGTCGTAGGTAGGGGCCCCGGGTCCTTCACCGGGGTCCGCATCGCCGCCGCCACGGCGCGGGGGATCGCCATGGCCCTGGAGTGTCCCGTCTGGGCGTGGTCGTCACTGGCGGGGGCGGCGGCGTCCCACGGAGCCGAGATCCCCGACGCCCTCCGCCTTGAATCGGACATTCCGTCGGTGGAGCTCCCCAAGGACGCGGAGCGCTGGCCGCGCTATGTCCTCTTTGATGCCCGAGCCGACCGGGTCTACGCTGGATGCTATCGATTCCCTGCTGAAGGCATGGAGGAACTCCGTTCCCCTGAAGCCCTGACCATCGATGAGCTGCTGGCCCAAGACCTGCCTGGCCATACCCTCTTCTGTGGGAGCGGGGCTCTGGCCCATGCGGAGCTTCTCGATGGGGAGGGCTTCACGGTCCTCCCCTATCCTGCGGGCCTTCCCACCGCAGAGGGGCTCCTCCGGGTCCACCACCTCCATCCCGGCGCCTCGCCCCTGGACCCCGGGTCGAGATGGGAGCCGCAATACCTCCGGGCGTCGTCGGCGGAGCGGGAGTTCCGGGACCGTTCCCGGGAACTGGCCGGGTCCCCGGAAGGAGCGGTCACCGAATGATGACCCGGACGGCGGAGTCGGGGGGAGCCGAGGGCGAGGTGGGAGGAACCGCCAGGGAGGAGGTGCGGGCCGCCGGGACCGAGGGTGGCAGGGGCGTCTCTCCCGTCGGGATCCGGCCGGCCCGGGCTGCGGATCTGGAACGGATCCTGAAGGTGGAGCAGGCCTCCTTCTCCACCCCCTGGGGGGTCCGCTCCTTCCAGGCGCTCCTGGAGCGGGATGACGTTCACTTCCTGGTGCTGGAGGAGGAAGGTCGGGTGGTGGGCCACGGGATCCTCTGGTGGGTCAGAGAGGAGGGGGAGGTGGCGAATCTGGCCGTGGCCCCGGAGTCTCGTGGGCGGGGGGGAGGCGCACGACTCCTGGACGCCCTCCTGGACGGTGCCCGGGCGGCAGGGGTGGAGCGGGTCTTCCTGGAGATGAGGGTTTCCAATCAGGCCGCGGCGCGGCTCTATGAGAGCCGGGGCTTTCGTCCCCTGGGGATCCGAAGGAACTACTATACCCAACCCCGGGAGGACGCCCGGGTATTGAAACTGATTCTTCCGGATTCCGGGGAGCCGAAGCCATGACCCAGTTTCCAACTTTCCGGGGGCGCCGTCTCCGAGGGAGTCCCAATCTCCGCCGCCTGGTCCAGGAGACCCGACTCACCCCGGAGCAGCTCCTCCTCCCCCTCTTCGTCCTCCCCGGTGAGGGGATCCGGGAGTCGGTGCCCTCCATGCCGGGGGTGGATCGGCTCTCGGTGGACGAGATGGTCCGGGATGCCGCCGAGGCCCACGCCCTGGGCGTGGGTGGGGTCATACTCTTCGGGATCCCGGAGGCCAAGGACTCGGAAGGAAGCGGCGCCTGGAGCGAGGATGGCATCGTGCAGAAGGCGCTGGGCGCCCTCCGGACGGAGGTTCCCGACCTCCTCCGGGTCACGGATGTCTGTCTCTGCGAGTACACCGCCCACGGGCACTGCGGCGTCCTGGAGGAGGGGGAGGTCCGGAACGATCCCACCCTGGAGCTCCTGGCTCGCACGGCGGTAAGCCATGCCCGGGCCGGGGCCGATCTGGTGGCTCCGTCGGACATGATGGACGGCCGGGTCGGGGCGCTCCGGGAAGCCCTGGACGCGGAGGGGTTCCCCCAGCTCCCCATCATGAGCTACGCCGCCAAGTATGCCTCGGCCTTCTACGGACCGTTCCGGGACGCCGCCGATTCCACCCCGGCCTCCGGGGATCGACGGGGGTACCAGATGGATCCAGCCAACGGAGACGAGGCCCTCAGGGAGGTGTGGGCCGACGTGGAAGAGGGGGCGGACATCCTCATGGTCAAGCCCGCCCTGGCCTACCTGGACATCATCCATCGGGTCAAGTCAGAAACCGGTTGGCCCGTGGCCGCCTACCACGTCTCAGGGGAGTACGCCGCCATCATGGCCGCGGCGGAGCGGGGGTGGCTGGACGGGGAAGCGGCGATGTCCGAAGCGCTCCTCTCCATCCGACGGGCCGGAGCTGATCTCATCCTGACCTACTGGGCCCGGCAGTTCGCCCGAATCATGGGGTGAGGGGGTGGGCAGACCGGAAACATTTGACGCAGCTTCGTTGACCCCCTTCCGGCGGCCGGGTATCTTGCGAAGGCGTCTCCAGAACCCTATTCCCCGCCTGTCCCTGAACCCGGGAGCGGTCATGCATCGTTCGGCGGCCGTCCTCCTCGTCGGCATCCTCCTCCTTTTCCTCTTCCCCTTGTCCGGGAAGGGGACGGCCCAGGGTGTTCCTGGCGAATCCCAGCGCTACTCCGATTCCTCCCACGTGGTGCGGGCAGGAGAGACCCTGGAGAGCATCGCCCGGGAGCACTATGGCTCGGCCGGGGAGTGGCAGCGGATCCTGGAAGCGAACCGGGACCGGATCCCCGACCCGCAGCGGCTCACCGTGGGCATCACCCTGCGCCTGCCGGCCCAGGACAGGGGTGCCGCCCGGGTCACCGGGATCCAGATGGGAGGCCAGGAGGTCCCCGTCGATCCCCGGGATCGACGGGCCCTCCTGGAGCGCCGGCCCTTCGTACCCGCCGGTGTCCCCGAGGCCCCGGCGGAGCGGACGATCTTCTACGACGACCGGAGCCTCCAGCAGGAAGAGCAGTTGACCCAGGTCCTGGTCCTTCCAAGGGAGGAGGTGCCGGCCATCCCCGCCGGAGTAGCGCTGGCGGGTGGATGGACGGTGGCACCGGGAGAGCCCCTGGGGGCGTGGGGCGCAGTCCGCGGGTTCGCCGGTGGCGACGATGCCCGGATCTCCCGCAACACCCTTCTTCCATACGACGAGGTACGGGTGATCCTGGAGGACGGGGTCCAGGTGGCGGTGGGCGACTCCCTCCTGGTGGCCAGGGTGAATCGGGAGCTTCCCGATGTGGGCCGGATCATGGGACCCACGGGCGTTCTGGTGGTACAGCGGTTGGAGGGTGCAGGGGTCATCGGCAGAATGGTAGCCGGGTTGGGGAAGGCCGAACTGGGGAACCTGGTCTTTCCCCAGCGGACCTTCTTCATGGCGCCCGGCGTATATCCCTCCAGCACGGAACGGCCTCTCGAGGCTTCCATCCTCGCCTTCCAGGAAATCAAGGAGTTGTATCAGCCCGGAGATTTCCTCTTCATCGACCGGGGTGCCCTGGACGGGCTCGTCCCAGGAGACGAGTTTATCGTCCCGGGTGGACTGGAGGAGGGGTGGGACGGGCGTTGGATGGCACAGCTCCAAGTGGTGTGGGTGGAGGAGGAACGGGCGACACTCCGGATCCTGAGCACCCACTATCCAGGCTCGCTGCAAGCGGGGAGCCGGGTTCTCCTTGATCGAACCATGCCATAGGCGCTTGTTCAGAGGAGTGCTTCCGCGCCATGGCTGAATTCCAAGGTCCGAACACACCTCAGGGACAAGGCCCGCGCACAGGGTGAGCTCGGTCCCCGTGGATCCGACTTCCTACCCTCCCATCCTTTCTCCCCAACCGGCGGCGTGATCCACCTCCTCGCGTTCATCCTCTACCTGGGGGCCCTCGGCCTCTGGATCCGCCTCCTGGTGCAGGGCTCCAGGGAAGGCGGGACGCTTCTCGCCTCCGGGATGGCCGGAGCCGCGGTGGTGGTACACGCATTTGCCCTGGGTGAGTTCTGGTTGCGCTACGGCGAACTGCCCCTCGTAGGTCCCGGTGCGGCCCTTTCATCCCTGGCCTTTGTGGGCGGTCTCGCCCTCCTTGTGACCTTCCCCCTTCGGGAGGTTTCCCGACTGGGGATCGCACTTCTTCCCTTCATCGTGATCTGTCTGGGCGTTGCCCTGGTGGCCGGGATCGAGCCCTCTCCCAGGACCATCGCCTTCCAGGGGGCGGGATTCGTCCTCCACGTGGCTTTCGCCTTCCTGGGATATCAGGGGCTTGCGGTGGCCTTCGCGGCCGGGAGCCTCTACCTGATCCAGCACCACGAGTTGAAGGCCAAGCGCCTGGGCCGGTTCTTCCACTTCATTCCTCCCCTGGCCACCCTGGACAGGGTCGGTCGAGTCGGGCTCTGGGTGGGCTTCGGCTGCCTCACGGTGGCCCTGGCCTTTGGGTGGGCCTGGACCGTGCAGCATCGGGGATCCCTGGAGGCGGGCGACCCGAAGGTGATCTGGGCCGTCCTCTCCTGGCTCGTCTTCGTGGGTATTCTCCTCTCCCGGGTGGGGAGGGGTAGTACGGAGCATCGGGGAGCGCTGGCCGCGGTCATCGGGTTCGGCGTCGTCATCGGAAGCTACGTTGTTCTCCGCCTCACGGCGGAGGGCACGGGCCTTTTCCTTTAGCCACGGGCAAGCGGGAGGGACGGAGCTGGACATGCCGCTGGCAGTCGTGGGAGTGAGCCATCGAACGGCTCCGGTCGAGGTGCGGGAGCGGATGGCCTTCGGGCCCTCCGAGGCATCCCGGGCCCTGCTGACCCTTCGGGAGGAGGCGGGGGTCGAGGAAGCCGTTCTCCTCTCCACCTGCAACCGCACCGAGGTCTACCTGTATCCCTCCCGGGATGCCTCCCATCTGGGTGTGGTGGAGCGGCTGCTGCAGGGGAGGGCCGGAGATCTCGAGCGCCCTGCCCGTGATTACCTCTTCGAGCAGCGGGGCGAAGGGGTGGTGCGCCATCTCTTCCAGGTGTCCTCGGGCCTGGACTCCATGGTGACCGGGGAGGCGGAGATCCAGGGCCAGGTCCGGGATGCCTATGAGCTCGCCATCTCCCTGGCAGTGGATCCCCCCATGGCGGGGCCGGTCCTCAATCGCCTCTTCCAGATGGCGCTGTCCGTGGGGGGCCGTGTCCGGGCCGAGACCTCCATCAATGAGGGGGCGGCGTCGGTGGCGTCGGTCTCGGTGGAACTGGCTCGGAAGATCTTCGGGTCCCTTCGGGAGAAACGGGTCATGATCCTGGGCGCCGGAGCCACCGCCGAACTGGTGGTGGAGGCACTGAGCCGGGAGGGGGTACGGGGGATCATGGTGGCGAACCGGACATACGACCGCGCCGTGGAACTGGCCCAGAAGCTCCACGGCCACGCGGTGCACTTCGATGAACTGTCCACGGCCCTTCCCTCTGCGGATATCGTCCTGGCCTCCACGGCGGCGCCACATCACGTCCTCTCCCGGGAGACCTTCCGGAGGGCATTCCCGGGGCGGCGGGGGCATCCCCTTCTCATCATCGACATGGCCATCCCCCGGGATGTGGATCCCACGGTTGGAGACGAGCCCGAGGTCTTCCTCTACAACGTGGACGACCTGCGCAAGATCGTGGACGAGCACGTCCAGGTCCGCTCCGAGGCCATCCCCGCCGCAGACCGGATCATCCAGTCCCACTCCCGGGAGTTCCGGACGTGGTACGCTTCCCTCGAAGTGGTGCCGGTGATTCGTCGGATGCGGGCCCGGGCAGAGGAGCACCGGACCCTCGAGCTGGAACGGCTGATGCGGGGCATGGATCATCTGGACGCCGATGACCGGGCCCGGTTGGAGGAGTTCTCCCGGCGACTCCTGAACAAGCTCCTTCACGAGCCCACCGTCCGCCTGCGGAAGGGGATGGCCAGGGGAGGGGGGGGGGAAGAACTGGTCGATGCGGTCCGGTTCTTGTACGGCTTGGAAGGGCAGGCTGACCCTGGGTCGGACGCCCAGGACCAGGGTCCGGAAGGCCGGGGGGGTCCCCGGAGATCTGAATATGAATCCAAGGGGGCAGAAGAATGATGGGAGGTACGGGGTCATGACGGAAGAGAAGCGGGAAAGCAGGGAAGAGGTGGGGGGGGCGGAGGAAGTCGAGCCGCGGCGCATCCTGGTCACCGGCGGTGCGGGCTTCATCGGAAGCCATGTGGCGGAAGCCTATCTCTCCCGGGGGGACCAGGTGTGGATCGTGGATGATCTCTCCAGCGGAAGGAGGGAGAACCTTCCCTCGGGTGCCACTTTCGTGGAGATGCCGGTGGAGGATCCGGGGCTTCATGTTCTCATGAAGGACGTTGGCTTCCATCTCGTGAATCACCATGCAGCGCAGATCGATGTCCGCCGGTCCGTGGAAGATCCAGGGCTCGACGCCGGGATCAATATCCTCGGACTGCTGAATCTGCTGGAGGGGGCTCGCGCCACCGGGGTGGAGCGGGTGGTCTATGTGTCCAGCGGAGGCGTGGTCTATGGGGAGCCCGAACTCCGGCCCACTCCGGAGACAGCCCCCAAGGGCCCCTTGTCCCCCTACGGCGTGAGCAAGCTGGCCGGGGAGTACTACCTTGGGTACTACCGCGCCATCCATGGGATCGAAACGGTTGCGCTGCGGTATTCAAATGTTTACGGCCCCCGGCAGGATCCCCATGGAGAGGCCGGGGTGGTGGCCATCTTCTTCCAGCGTCTGCTCCGGGGAGAGGAATTGACCATTTTCGGTGATGGGGAACAGACCCGGGACTACGTCTTCGTGGGGGATGTGGTGCGGGCCAACCTTCTTGCGTCCGAACTCCGCTTCCCGGCCGACGCCGGGATGGATGATCGGGCCTTCAATGTGGGGACGGGAGTGGAAACCAGCGTGAATCGACTAGCGGATATCACAGAGGCGGTCTCGGAGATCCGGACGGGACGGATCTTCCGCGCGGCCCGAAAGGGCGAGCTGGCGTGGAGTGTCCTCGACGTGTCCCGCTTGAAGGCTGCAGGATGGTCTCCCCGGACGCCCCTGTCGGATGGACTCCGGGAGACCTTCCGGTGGATATCGGGCCAGGAGGCGACTTCGTGAAGAGTCTTCTCCTTCAGGTGGGAGCACCACCGACGAGCGCCTGGGATCTGATTCTGGGTGGCACCCTTCCGACGAAGCTGATCCTCCTCATCCTGCTGGGTTTCTCCATGGCCAGTTGGATCCTCATCTTCTGGAAGTGGCGGCAGTTCCGCGAGGTCCGGAGTCAGGGGACCGAATTCCTCCAGGCCATGGAGCGGGCCCAGCGCCTGGAGGACGCCTATCGGATCATCCTCACCCTCCCCGACTCCCCCTATGGACGGGTCTTCCGGCAGGGAGTGAACTTCTTTTCCGAGCTTCGCCCCGGTGCCCTCCGGGAGGGTGCGCCCAAGGGGGAAGGGCTTTCCCGGACGCAGCTGGAGGCCCTCCGCATGGTGCTGGAGACGGAGGAGTCGGAGGAGCGGGCCGAGTTGGCTGTGGGCCTCACCTGGCTGGCCGTCATCGGATCCATCTCTCCCCTCCTGGGCCTGATGGGGACGGTTCTCGGCGTCATGAACGCCTTCCTGGGGATCGTGGCTACCGGCTCCACCAACATCGGCGCAGTGGCCCCCGGTGTGGCCGAGGCCCTGGTGACCACGGTGATGGGGTTGGCGGTGGCCATTCCGGCCGTGATCGGGTACAACTATTTCGTGGCGCGGCTGAACCTGGTCTCCGGTGAACTGGAAGGCTTCTCCTCGGAGTTCATCGGCACGCTGGCGCGGGAGGGCCGGGTATGAGCCTGGGGTCCCGTCGCCGGAACGAAGCAAGGCGTGGGGACCTCCCCGTAGCCGCAGAGATCAACGTCACCTCCCTCATCGACGTGGCGTTCACCCTGCTGGTCATCTTCATCATCACCGCCCCCATCCTGCAGGGAGGGCTGGAGGTCCGACTTCCCAGGGCCCAGGTCCAGCCCATCACGGCACAGGATGACCCCTTCATCGTCTCCGTGGACGAGTCGGGGATGGTGTACGTGGGAGAGACGCCGGTCCCCATGGACGAATTCCGGACCGCCTTCCCCCAGCTCTATCGAGCGGTGAACCCCAACGTGGTCTACATCAAGGGGGACTCCCTGGCCCACTACGGCGCCATCTATCGTGTGATGGCCACGGTGGCTCGGGTCACCCAGGAGGAAGGTGGACGCTGGGGAATGCTGGGGGAGCCGGAGCGGCTGGACGACCGGTGATCCAGAGGGACCCCTTTCAGGCCGTTCGCCGTATTAGCCTGCGATGATGAACTCCCAACATGAGGACCCCCGTCGCCCGGGCCGGGGCCCGGTGCTCTCCTCCGTTGCCCTGCACGTGGTGGTGGTGGTGGCGGCGTGGCTGGGCCAGTCCCTCATGGAGCGCCCCATCGAGTACGTGGCGTTCGAGATGGATATCATGACCTTCGCCGACCTGGAGGAGCCGGAGGACTTCGCCGTGGCCGAGCCGGATCTGGTAGTGGAGACTCCGGAAGAGTCCCCCCCCCCGCCGGTGGAGCCGGAGCCTGAGCCACCACCGCCGGAGCCCGAGCCCGACCCCGAACCGACGCCCCGGCCCCCGGAGCCGCAGCCGGAGCGCCAGCCGGAGCCCGAGCCGCCCCCTCGGCGGGAGACGCCGCCCCAGCCCGAGCGGCCCCCGGAGCGGCCCCCGGAGGAGACGCGGGAAGATGTGTCAAGCGCGGAGATCGTGGCCCGCATGGAGGGACTCCGCCGGGACTATCCCGCTTACTATGACCAGATCCAAAGGGAGATCTTCCGGTGTTTCCGTCCCCCCGCAGGCGTGGATCGGGCCACCACAGTCGTTCGGTTCGAGATCCGGAGGGACGGGACGGTGCCCGGCGCGTCCATCCGTCTCTTCCAGCGGTCGGGGAACACGCCCTTCGACCTTCAGGCGGTGGCGGCGGTGGAGTGCGCCGGGGGCGGACGCTTCGGCCCGCTTCCCTCGGACCTTCCCTTCGATGTCCTGCCGGTGCAGTTCACCTTCAGTCCCCGTGGGTTCCAGGAGTGATGAGATGATTCGACGGATCAGCCAGGGGCTTCGGTCCTTTCCCCCGCCCGGCGGGGCCCTCCGCATCCCGGGGAGGAACGCTCCATACGCTCTTTTTCCCCATTCACGTGGCATCCTCCTCCTTGCGGCCCTCGTTCTCCCGGGACTTCTTCTGGCCCCGGGTGCGCTGATGGCGCAGGACGTGGAGGAGCGATTCCCAGGGGTTTCCCTTGGAATCACCTACGAGGGACGCAGGGCATCCACCCTGGCGATCCAGCCCTTCGTGGGACGCCTGGGCGGGGAAGCCGTGGCGGCCCGAGCGGAAGCCATCGTGGCCCGCGACCTCCGGTATTCCAACCGGTTCACGGTCCTGGACTCCCTTCCCTCCTCTTTTGCCAGGGATGAGGTGGATTACGCCCTGTGGGACCAACTGGGTGCGGACTTCCTGGTCACTGGGCAGGTGGAGGGAGCCGGGAGCAGCGCCGTCCTGATCCTGGAGCTTCACGACGTGGTCTACCGGGAGGTCCGGGAGAGAGGGCGATTCACCCTTCCACACCCTGACTCCCCGGAATTCCGAATGGCCGCCCATGTAGGGTCGGACGCAGTGGTGTTCTGGGCCACCGGCGAGCCGGGATTCGCGGCATCTCGCATCGCCTTCTCTCGGCGGATGGAGGATGGAACCCAGGACCTCTGGCTGGTGGACTCGGATGGGGAGAATCTGCGGCGCCTCACCAATCACCGGGATCTGGCCCTTTCCCCCTCCTGGGCCCCGGATGGGCGCAGGGTGGCGTATACCTCCTATCGATCCGGTCTTCCTCGGGTCTACCAGTTGGACCTGGATACCGGACAGGAACGGGAGATCCCCTCCCCTCGCCCCGGCGACTACCTCACCCCCACCTATTCGCCCGATGGTCAGACCCTCGTATTCGCGGTGAACGGGGGCGGGCGATCCGGGCTCTTCTCCTACAACGTCGGTCGGGACTGCTGTTTCGCCGCCCTGACGGAAGGACGGCACGAGGACATCTCTCCCTCGTTCTCCCCGGATGGGCGACGAATCGTGTTCAATTCCAATCGGCTGGGCACCGGGGCTCCCCAGATCTACGTCATGCCGGCCGGCGGCGGACGGGCGGAGATCCTCTCCCCCTACGTCTTCGGGCGCCCGGGGTATTATACTTCTCCAGAGTGGTCGCCGGTGGGGGACCGGGTGGCCTATCATGGCCGGATTGAGAACCGGGGTAGGCACCAGATCCTCATTTCCGAGCTGGGTCGGAACAACCGGATCGTCCAGCTTACCTTCGAAGGGAACAACGAGGATCCCAGCTGGGCGCCGGATGGTCGGCACCTGGTCTATGTCGGGGAGCGAAGCTGGGGGCACGGACTGTTCATTGTGGATGCCGTCACCGGCAACACCCGGACCCTGGTCTCCGGGATCCGGCCGAATCTCCCCTCCTGGTCGCCCTCCCTCTCTCCCCGAATGGCGGAGGAGGATGGATGACGGGAGTCGCCGTGTCTCATACCCATCGAGACGTTGCGGCACAAACGATTTTGCAGTATAAGACTATGTCAGCTCACCCCCGGGAGTAGGAGGCGTGGCCGCCCGGGGGACGGCGGAGATGAGCGGAACGGGACTCTGGATGAGACACCGGTCGACCCTCCTGAAATGGGAGTTGTCCGGGGACACGAAATCGGGTCTCCCCCCATCCGAGCCGATTCACAGGAACGCCCGCCTTCCACGGTGATCCATCACCCATCCAGGAGCCTCGATGCACTACCGACGTCTCTTCATCGTGTTTGCGGTACTGGGCGCAGTGACCCTCGGCGCATGCCGCCGCGAGTCGCCTGAGCCCCCGGCCCCCCCTCCGGTCCAGGAAGATCCGGGCCCGGACATGGATTCCCTGCGGGCCTATGAGGACTCAGTGCGGCGCGCAGAGGAAGCCCGCCGCGCGGCCGAGGCTGCGGAGCGCGCCCGCGCCAACGCCCGCTCCGTTCTCGAACAGATGGTTTTCTTCGAGTATGACGAGTCCCGCATTACCTCCGAGGCGGAGCAGGTCCTCCGTCAGAAGGTGGATATCCTCCGGGCCAGCCCGGATGTGCGTCTCCGTCTCGAGGGGCACACCGACGAGCGGGGTTCGGTGGAGTACAACCTCGCCCTGGGGAATCGACGGGCGGAGAGCGTCCGGGAGTTCTTCGGCCAGTACGGCATCTCGGGGGACCGTTTCGTAGCCACGTCCTACGGTGAGGAACGTCCGCTGGTGAACCGCAGCGACGAGGCGGCCTGGGCCCAGAACCGGCGGGTGGAGTTCGTGATCACCGCAGGGGCGGACCGTATCAACCCGCCGTCCCAGGACTGACGAGCCGAACCCGGCAACATCGAACTTGATTTCAGGTGGTATCAATGCGCATGTCCCCTTCCTTCCACAACCGGAATCCTGGACGCCTTCAGCGAAGCTGGGGGTGGAAGGGAGGGGCGCGTGCGCTCCTGGGGCTGGCCCTCATGTTGCCTCTTGCGGCGTGCGCAACCAAGCGGGATGTCCGGGACCTCGGTGAGGAGATCCGGACGCTGAACGCACGACAGGCCGAACTGATCCGGGAGGTCCAGCGCGACCAACGGGACCTTGGGGACTCCGTGCGGGTGGTGTCTTCCACCCAAACCAACATGCGGGCGGAGATCCTCCGGCGGATCGTGGACCTTCAGGAAGATCTCCTCCGGCTGCAGGAAGTCACTGGAATCTCCCAACAGCAGTTGGCGGCGCTCCGGGATCAGTTGGAGCGGGAGCGCCGGTCCGTGCCCATGGGGTCCATTGGGATGGAAGAGGGCGGAGGCGGAGGTGCCGCGGAAGAGATTTATGACGCCTCGGTGACCCAGTTTCGAAGGGGAGCCTATACCTCGGCCCGACTGGGCTTCGAGGAGATCCTTGAGCGATTCCCGAATCATGCGCTAGCGCCCGATGCCCGCTACTACCTGGCCGACATCCAGGTCCAGCAGAACGATCCGGCTGGGGCCATCGAGGGGTTCCTGCGGGTGCATGAATTCCATCCAACCTCCGATCGGGCCCCCGATGCCCTCTACCGGGTGGGGATGCTCTACCGGGAGGCTGGGGACAGGGATGAAGCCCGACGCCACCTGGAGCGGGTGGTGAACACCTGGCCGGACAGCGGCGCCGCCGATCTGGCTCGGGACGCCCTTCGCTCAATGTGAGTCCGGGAGGGGTGCCGAAACCGGTCCGACCCCTCCCCTCTTGCCTTCCTCAATGCACTGCCCCAACTGCGATTCTCCGGGAAACCGGGTGGTGGATACCCGCACCAGCCGGGGCGGACGGGCCGTTCGCCGTCGCCGGGAGTGTGCCGCATGCGGGACCCGTTTCACTACCTATGAGTATGTAGAAGAGCGCCCGGTGCAGGTCCTGAAGCGTGGCGGAAGTGTGGAGGAGTTCGATCGATCGAAGCTCATCCGGGCCATTCGGACCGCGTGCGCTCGGCGAGCGATCTCGCTCACAGAGATCGAGGGGATCGCAGACGAGATCGAGGACACCCTCTCTCGACAGGCGGGAGTGGAAATCGAGAGTTCCCTGATCGGGGAGATGGTGATGGAACGGCTGAAGCCCCTGGACCGGGTCGCGTACATCCGGTTCGCTTCCGTCTACCGGAATTTCCAGGATCCCGATGAATTCCAGGAGTTCGTGGACGAGATGAAGCAACGGGGTCGGATTGAAGCCCAGCGCAGGGACCAGTCAGAGCTGCCGCTCTGAGGCGGATATAGAAGATGGCTCGACGAACCCGACACCCGCTGGGCGAAATGCCCTTCCTGGACCACCTCGAGGAGTTCCGCTGGAGGATCCTCTGGAGTCTACTTGCCGTCGGCGTGGGAACGGTGGTGGGCTTTCTCTTCGTGCACTACGGGGGGGTCCTGGACATCCTCCAGCGGCCGATTCTTCCCCTTCTGGACGGGGAGCAACTGCTCTACTTCAGCCCCGTCACCCCCTTCTTCATCACCCTCAAGCTCTCCGTGGTGGTGGGGATCCTGTTGGCCATCCCCATCGTGGTCTATCAGATCTGGGCCTTTCTGGCCCCGGCCCTGTCAACGTCGGAGAAGAAGGTCATCATACCGAGCCTCTACTTCGGGCTCGTCCTCTTCTGCGCCGGTGTCGCCCTGGCCTATTTCTGGGTGCTTCCCCTGGCCCTCATCTTCCTCACCGGCTTCCAGCAGGAATTCCTGATGCCCGCCATCGAAGTGGGCGAGTATCTGGGCTTCGTCACCCGCCTCCTCCTGGCCTTTGGAATCGTTTTCGAGCTCCCGGTGGTGGTGATGATCCTCTCAGCCATGGGGCTGATGACACCGGAATTCATGCGGTCGAAGCGTCGCCATGCCGTTCTGGGGATCACCGTCCTGGCCAGCATGGTGACCCCGGGAGACCTGGCGTCCACACTCCTCATGATTGGTCCAATGGTCGTCCTCTACGAGGTGAGCATTCTCCTCTCCAGGGCGATTCAGCGGCGTCGCTTCAATCAGGAGGAGGAGATCCTCCGGCCCTCTGACGAGCCACCTCCCGGAGCGGTAGAGGCCCAGGGGTGATGCGTGGAGTGGGCCGGACTGGAGGAGAGCGGGTCCCCGGCGGCGTAGGGGAGGGTCGAGGGTCAGCCCTCGACCCCCGGACCCCGGGGCGGGCCGCTGGGTCGGGATGGAAGCGGATCCTGATGGTGGGGTGTTTCGGTCTCTTGGGGGGCGCAGTCCCGGTGGAGCCGGCAGGCGCCCTGAGCCACCCGTCTGGCATCGCGTCCATCACCATCGGGGCGGGGTTTCCCGCCCACCCGTCCCCGACGCAGGATGTCGCACCGGACACCATCCGTGCTGCGGTGGACTCGGTGCGGATGCGAATCCTGGATCGGGTCCGGGATCTGTCGGGACCTGCCCCCCCGGCTCCTGGAGAAGCGGAGGTGACTCCTGAGAATGCGGAGGTGGACACCGTTCCCCCGGCGCCAGTCCAGACGGGGGTGCCTACCCCCCGCCGCACCCGGTCGCCCGGGGCCGAACTCCCGACGGGGGCCGACTCCATCATGCAAGCCCTTGCCCAGCTTCCCGGGTTCACCGTGGCCACCTACCAGGGGCTTCGGGGGGATTACGAGGCCCGGGAGCGGCGTCTCACTCTTTCCGGGACGGAGGAGGAAAAGGCTCGGTTCTCAGGGCAGGGGGTCCGGCTCGAGGCCGATTCCAGCATCGTTTACGACGATCGGACGGGTCGGGTTCGGACCCGGGGGTCCACGCTCCTCACTCCCGACGAGGGGGAGCCCGTGCGGAGCCGCTCCCTGGTGTACGATGTGGCCACCGAGCGGGGGACGGCGATGGATGCCCAGACCAGCTACATGGAAAGTGGTTTCGAATGGAGGGTCCGGGGGAACCTGGATTCGGTCCAGGACGGACTCCTCTTCGGCTCCCGAACCCGCTTCACCTCGTCGGAGAGCGATCCGCCTCGGTCCTTTTTCGAGGCATCGGAGTTGAAGGTGGTCCAGGAGCAGGTCCTCATCGCCCGCTCCGTGCGACTGTATTTCGACAACGTGGAGGAGGGCCGCTCGAATCCGGTTCCGGTGGTCTGGCTCCCCTTCATTGCCCAGCCCCTCCAGACCGGTCGGTCCAGCGGGCTGCTGACGCCCCGGTTCTCCATGAACGATGTGGTGCGGACCTCTTCCGGGTCTGATCGACGGGTGTCCAACATGGGCTACTACTGGGCCATGTCCGACTATTCGGATCTCACCATGGCGATGGATTGGTGGTCCGATCGGTACGTAGCCATGACCGGTGGTCTCCGGTACCGCTGGGCGCGTCAGTTTCTCCAGGGCGACGCGTCCATGCGGCGGTTCTGGCGAGCCACTGGACAGCGGGAGTTCGCCATTTCCACCCGGAACAACTGGGATGCCAGCGAACGGACGAAGCTCCGGGCATCGGGGAACTATGTCACCAACACCGGAATCGTGCGGCAGAACTCCCTGGATCCCCGGGAGCTGACGGGGTCGGTGGATTCCCAGGCCGGACTGGATCACCGATTTCAGTGGGGGGCCCTTTCCGTGTCTTCGAGCCGGAAGCAGTTCCTGAATGACGACCGGGTCGAGATGACGCTTCCGAGTGCGTCCCTCTCCCTCTCGACCTTGACCCTCTTCGCCGCACCCCCGGCCCGGGCCCAGTGGTACAACAACCTCTCGGTGAACGGATCCACCCGGTTCGAGCGGAGCATCAGGGAATTCGCCCCCCTGGCGGACACGGTGTTCCGATTCAACCAGGCCGACAAGGTCCGGACCTCCGCCAACGCCCGGGCGACCTCCTCACTGGGGAATCTCTCCCTCTCCGGGAACGTCCGGTACCAGGAGAATCTCTTCCCGGAGGTGCCCCGGTTCCTGGTGGACCCCACCATCCGACCGGAGGAGGGCGAGGACGACGGCGCTGCAGGGACCCGGACGCCGTTCTTCATCACCCCCAGCCGGGTAGGAGGGCAGGTAGCGGATGTCTTCCTCCCGGGAGAACTGAATCCCCTCACCGGAGAGCGGGTGGATTTCAGCGACGCACGCACGGATTGGGACGTGTCGCTGAGTTACCAGCAGCGCCTCATCGGCGCGACCACCCTTACCCCCTCCCTCTCCATCGGCGGGGCCATGGCCAGGGTGGATTCCATCGCCGACGCCCGGAGCTTCGTGAGCGGTCCGAATCGGGTTTCCATGGGGCTCTCGGCACAGACCGAGATCTTCGGGTTCTACCCTGGATTCGGGCCTTTCGAGGCCCTGCGCCACAAAGTGACGCCGGGAGTAAGTTGGTCCTATTCCCCGGCCACGACCCCCTCGGCCCTCCAGGAGCAGGTGTTCGGGTCGCGGAACCTCCGGGTCCAGAACCAGCTCACCTTCAGCTTCAATCAGACTTGGGAAGCGCGACGGCAGGAGCCGGAAGAACCGGAGGTGGATCCCGAGGAGCCCGACGAGGCTCCGCTGGAGCTGGTGGAGGATCTTCCCCTGATGGGAGAGGACGTGGAGGAGGAGATCCTGGACGCAGATCCCCCCATCGCGCCTCCTGCCCGGGACCGAGACGAGGGTGAGGACGGTCCTCGGCGACTCCCCCCCTCCCGGGTGGTGACTCTCCTGGGACTCTCCACTTCAGCGGTGTCCTATGACATCGTGCAGGCCGATTCCACTGGACGCTTCGTGGATGGCTTCACCACCACCCAGCTTTCCAATACGGTGCGTTCAGACTACCTCCGTGGCCTCGACCTCTCTTTCACCCACTCCCTTTTCGAGGAGCCGGCTCTGGGGAATGGGAACGGCGCGGAGCGTCGCCTGGCGCCTCATCTGGAGCAGCTCTCCCTGGGCTTCTCCATGAATGACCAGTCCGGGGTGGTCCAGTGGGTCGGGGGCCTCCTGGGCCTGGACCGGGAGCCCCGGGAGGCCCCTCCCGCCCGGGAGGATGACCTGGACGACGAGCTGGCCGACCCCTTTGCCGGCGTGGACGGGTTCGACAGCAACCGGGTCCTTCCTGGAGCGTCGGGGGCCACGCGGGGACGAGTCTCGGGCCGGCGGGAGGGGTGGGATGCCCGTGTGTCCTACTCCCTCCGTCGTCCCCGTGATTCCTCAGTGGGGTCGGCCCTTCGGGCACAGATGGTCTCGGCGACCCTCTCCTTTGCTCCCACGGAGAACTGGGACGCGACCTGGCAGACCTCCTACGATGTGGAGGAGAACCGGTTCAACGACCATGTGGTGCGGTTGAGCCGGGACCTTCAGGAGTGGGAGGCCTCCTTCGGGTTCCGCCAGACGGCCCTCGGGAACTGGTCCTTCCAGTTCGAAGTCTCCCTCAAAGCCAACCGGGATCTACGCTTTGACCACGAGCAGCGAAGCGTAGGGGAGCGAGGGGACGGATTCGGCCGGACGCCCTTCTGAGGGGTCCTCAGCTGTCCTCGTAAGAGGACATTCTCCCCGCCGGTTCCGCCTCAACCCCGCGAGATCGTCCCGTGTACTCGTCGATGCGCCCCACCCTGGTGGCGCGGCACGCGTTGTGCTTTAGAACAGGGCGAGGGGTCGTCCCCTCGGGCGGCGTGCACCCGAACAGGGAGTGGACCATGAGGCGAATTGGGCTGGGGTTGGTTTTTCCCATTCTGGCGCTGCTGCTCCTGGTAGGCTGCCAGGACTCCGGGGTGTGGGTCGGAGGCGACGAGCCGGGGGCGCCCCGGGAACTGGAGGGGTGGTACTACAACCGAGCCATCCACCTCTCCTGGGAGCTGCACCCCAGGTGGGACGAGGAGCCCTTCCGGGTCTACGGTCGCCGGAGTACCGACCGCGACTTCTTCCTCGTGGCGGAGGTGACCAGTTGCTCCGCCGGGCTTTGCAGCTACACCGACCTCAACATCTCCCCGGGGCGGACCTACGAGTACTACGTTGCTGCGGTGAGCCCCCGAAGCGGAATCGAGACCGCCTCGGCCTACTCCGTGGAAGTGCAGGTCCCCCAACCCACCCCCCCTCCGGTTCCCGGAGCGTTGGACGCGGTGGCGCTGGACGGCGCTATCTACCTGCAGTGGAATCAGGCGGCCCGGGGGGCCGACGACTTCGCTTTCTACCGGATCTACATCGAAGGGGGAGACGGAGCCGTGATCCTCCTGGGAGAGACGGATTCCGAGGGGTTCCTGGACTTGTTGGTGGAGAACGGGAGTACCTACGGCTACTTCGTCACCGCCGTAGACGCGCAGGGGCACGAGAGCGACGGGAGTGCCCTGGCCGAAGCCACCCCCCGTCCCGACTTCCACGGGGAGCTCCTCTGGGCCTTCGAGGATCGTCCGGACCATTCTGGATTCCGGTTCCAGGAGGATGAGAACACGGATCCCATCCGGAGTGGCACGGCGCCGGACCGTCACTTCCGGCTGGAGGTGGATGCCCAGGGGTGGTGGCTGGTTCCCGCCTCTGGCGTCCAGGTTCACAGCACCCCCATCGAGGCTTCGGCCCTGAAGTGCGGTCCTGCCGCCGACGCCGGATGCACGGATGTGCGGACCGCGCCGAGCGCAGGGTATTCCTCCCAGGAGATGGCCTTGGCTCCCGGCTTCGCCTATGTCCTGCGGGTCCCGGCAGCTGGGGGAATGTGGCGGTACGGTGTCGTTCGGGTGACCCATGTGGGCTTCGCCCAGGAAGGTGCGTTGGTCCTCTTTGACTGGGCCCTTCAGCTCCAGCCGGGAAATCCCGCCCTCACCCCGCCCCTCCCCCCCCTCTGACCCCATCGGGAGCGGTCCCCCACGGTTGTGCCGGCTCTGGGGCCCGGCTATAATCCCGGCCGGTGTT
>REED01000146.1 GCA_007695225.1 Gemmatimonadales bacterium | reverse complement strand
GGTGGTGGCCGTCTGGACATCGTGCGCCAGGGTCACACCGTAGGCCAGATTCGGGAGGTACTGCCAGACCTGGGTACTGTGGATGTCGGTGATGAGCCACTGGGTGTGATAGTGGATGTCCACGAACCCGGGCACCACCGTGCGGCCCTCCAGTTCCACCTCGTGGGCCCCGGCGGGGATCTCCACCTGGCCCCGGGGACCGATGGCCTCGATGCGGTTGTCCCGGATCAGGATGTCCGCGTCCTCGATGATCTCGTGTCCCCGCATGGTGATGGCCCGCCCTCCCCGGAGGACGGCCACTCCCTGGGGGATGTCCCGCTCGGCTTCCACCGTGATGTGGATTTCCCGGGGGGTATAGACGGGGTCGTCCCCATTCTCCTCGTTCTCCTCCTGGGCATCCGGATCCTCTCCACGCTCCCGGGCCTCGGCCTCGGCCGCCGCTTCGGCCGCCCGGGCCTCGGCCAGGTCGTGGATGAAGTGGGTCCGGCCAATGGACCAGTGGATCCGCTCCCCGTTCGAGCTCCACACCGGGAACTGCCCCCCGATGTCGGTGAGCTTCCGGACGGGGAACGCCGCGGTCTCAGGCGTCGCCACCGAGACGGTGGGGGCGGTGGCGCCCACCTGGGGTACGGTGACCACGTAGAGGTCCACGTCCAGCACCGCCAGCGCCCGATTCCGGTCCGGAGCCATGTAGAGACGACTCGCCTGGAGGGGCTGGGTGGCCCCTGGAACGGTGGGTCCGGTGACCTTCATGTGCTCCCGTTCGTCCGTCCCATCCCAGCGGAAGGAGACGAGCCCGTCCGAGGCGTTGGACGCGAAGATCCGCTCCGAATCCCCGGCGAAGTGGAGGCCACTCCGCCCGCCCGACGGGGCGATGCTCCGCACCTCGCCTCCCTCGGCGGGGACCCAGACGAACTCCTGGGCGAGACCGCCCCCGAAGCCGCCCCGGTTCTCCTGCACGTCCCGGGCGGCGGCCCGAATGGCGACGACCCGCTCCCCGTCGGGAGACCAGGCCAGGTCCCGGAAGAAGGCCGGCGTGGTAGTGAGGCGTCGGGGGGCCTGCTGGCCCTGGGCCGCCACCCGCCACAGGTGTCCTCCCTCCTCGTCGTTCCAGCTCACAAAGACCAGATCCTGTCCATCCGGGGACCAGACGGGCTGGTGGTGGTTGGCCTCGTCGGAGGCCGCCACGAGTCGGGGCTCCCCCGAGGGGAGGTCCATGACGTAGAGGCGGTTTAGGGCCGTGAAGGCCAGGCGGTTCCCGTCGGGTGAGGGGACCGCGTCCCGGATCTGCCGGGCCAACAGGGTGGGGCTGTCCTCCACCGGGTAGTCGAAGCGGACCTCGGGTCCCATCTCACGCTCCACCTCCACGGTGAAGGGGATGTTCTCCGGCTCGGGCTGCTCCCCTTCCACCGGGAGTCGCCAGATCTTCCCCCCAAAGGAAGCCACCAGGTGTCGGGAATCGGGGGTGAAGGCGTAGCCAGGAAGGACATCCAGTTCGGCGATGGATTCCTGTTCGTCCCGCTGCACCGGATACGCCAGCCACCGTTCCTCTCCCGACTGCAGGTCCCGGATCCGGAGCCCCGTGTCGGCGAAATGGCGGGAGCCGTAGACGAGCCATCGTCCGTCCGGGGAGAGGACCGGGCGGAAGGCGGAGCCGTACCGGGAGCTCATGACGGTCCGGGTCCCCCGCTCACGGTCATAGACGGCGAGCTGGTACTGGGGGAAGGCGGCGTTGTACTGCCAGGCTCCGGTGCGCTGGGCGAACCAGAGGTAGCGCCCGTCCGGTCCGAAATTGAGCCCCGTGGCCCGGAGGTTCTCCGGTTCGGTGAAGAGGGCGGCGCCGGTCCCGCCCTCCACGTGGTAGAGCCAGGGCTTCTGGGCCCGGGGCCCCTTCGAGACCACCACGTACTCCCCGTCGGGAGTGAAGACCGGACTCAGGTAGGCTTCGTTCTTTCCCCGGGTGATCTGGACCGTATCGGAGAGGTCCAAGGAGAGGATCCAGACGTTCTCTCCCCCATCCCGGTCGGAGATGAAGACGACCCGTTCCCCGTCGGGGCTGAATCGGGGCTGGGCGTTGTAGCCCATCCCCCGGGTCAGGCGGGTGGCCTCGCCCCCGGTGATGGGCATGAGGTAGAGGTCGCCCAGGAGATCGAAGACGATCCGTTCCCCGTCGGGGCTCACATCCAGGGAAATCCAGCTTCCCTCGTCGGTGGTGAAGGAGAGGGAACGGGTCCCCTCGGCCCCCTCCAGCGGGAGGTCGGTGGGGGTGCTGGCGTCCCCGTCCCCTTCCTGGGCCCCGACGCCCAGGGGGAGGACCACCCCGAGCAGGAGGGCCGTGAGGATCGGTCGGAGGGAAAGGCGGGAAACCAGGGGCATGGGTCAACTCCTGTCGGAGACGGGACAGTCGGAGATCGGCGATGGGTCGGGTAGCGATGGGGCGGTGGGGGGCGTCGGGTCCTGTAGGGAAAAATAGAATGGTGTCCAGCGGCCTGGAAGGTGAAGCCCCCGCCCCTTTGAGCCCATGGTCCTTGCCTTAGGGGTCGGCCCCTTCCCACCTTTCCCCTCATCACCCACCGGAACCGGAGACCCACATGTTCCCGACCCTCCCCCAGGGCCGTCCCCGACTCGCCATTCCTTCCGCGCTGCTCCTTCCCGCGCTGGTCCTCCTGGCCACCGCGGCGGCGGGACCCCTCGCCGCCCTCCAGGACCATGACCACCATGGCGGGCATGGTTCGGAGTCAGGCCAACTCCTGGGCTCCGTCTCCTTCCCCGTCTCCTGCGCGGAGGAAGTGCAGCCCGCCTTCGAGGAAGCGATGGCCATGCTCCATTCCTTCTGGTTCGCCGAGGCGGATGTGGCGTTCCGGGAGATTGGAGAGGCCGATCCCTCCTGTGGGATGGCCCACTGGGGCCGAGCCATGACGGCCTGGGGGAATCCCATGGCTCGAGGCGCCCCCACCCCGCAGCGGGTCGCCGTGGCCCGGACGGCCCTTGCCGAGGCCAGGAGGCTGGACGGAACCATGACGGAAAAGGAGAGAGGGTGGCTCAGGGCTGCCGAGGTGCTCTTCGACGAGGAAGCGGGGAGCCACCACCTGGCGCGGATGGCGGCCCACGAAGAGGTCCTCAGAGAGCTCATGGAGGCCTACCCCGACGATCCGGAGATCGTCTTCTTCTACGGTCGAATCGTGGTGGCCAACGCGCCTCCGGACGATCTCACCTTCCAGCGTCAACTCCACGCCGCCGAGGTGATGGAACCGCTGATGGCGGACCACGCGGATCATCCCGGTCTCATCCATTACCTGATCCACGCCTTCGATGCGCCTCCCATCGCCGAGAAGGGCCTGGAAGCCGCACTCCGTTATGCCGAGATCGCCCCAGCGGCCCCCCATGCTCTTCACATGCCCTCCCACATCTTCACCCGACTCGGATACTGGGAAGAGTCCATCCACACGAATGCCCGGTCCGCCCAGGCCGAGCCCGATCCCGATGCCGCGGTCCACCCCATGGACTACATGGTCTACGCCCATCTCCAACTGGGGCAGGACCGGGCCGCAGGGGAGATCGTGACCCGTGCAAGGGAGATCGACGACACCTTCTACGTGGGGGTCATCGGGTACAACTTCGCCGCCATGCACACCCGATACGCGCTGGAGCGGAACCGGTGGCGGGAAGCCATGGAACTACCCATTCCCCCGGAGTCTCCGGCCTTCGTGGAGGCCGTCCCCCGGTTCGGGAGAGCCCTGGGAGCGGCACGGGCCGGGGAACTGTCCAGGGCGGATGAAGAGCTGGAGGTGTTGACGACGCTCCGGGACCGGCTGCAGGAGGATGGGGACTCCTACTGGGCCACGGTGGTGGAGGCCCAGCGGCTCGCGGCCTCGGCCTGGGCTGAGTGGGCCCGGGGAGATCATGCCGGCGCCCTCCGTCTCGCGGTGGAAGCTGCTGATCTGGAGGCCACAGTGGAGAAGCACCCCGTGACACCGGGTCCCCTCCTGCCGGCACGGGAACTCCTGGGCGATCTCTTCCTGGAACTGGAGCGCCCCCGGGATGCCCTCACCGCCTATGAGGCCACCCTGGTCCAGGAGCCTCGCCGTGCCCGGGCCCTCCACGGAGCAGCCAAGGCCGCACAGGCGGCCGGCGAGTCCGAGATCGCCCGGCGCCACTATACCGAACTCCTGGAACTCCTCTCCTCCGCGGACCCGGAACGCCCGGATCTCCAGGCCGCCCGGGAGGCGCTGGGCCGGGACCGCTGAGCCCTGCCGCCGGGTCACCTCCAACAGGGGCACCAACTGTCCCGGGGCCGGGAGCGATTGGGACGCTTTATCCCAACAGGGAGAGACCCCGTGGCTGACCACGAGGCTCATCGATCCCTCCTCGGGTTATCGCGAGGCCATCCAGGGGTGGGTGAGGGCCATCTGAGGAGGGGGCATGTCCCTTGCGTTGGCGGGCGCCAGCCCCGGGAACCCCGACGACGTCCAGGCCATGTCCGGACCGTCCGGGGACCGACGCTCTCCCCTCAAGACCGGAGTAATTCGTCATGACCTTGGTTCGCGACCTCATGCAGGTGGACCTCTACACCATTCCCCCGGTGGCTTCGGTGGCCGACCTTGTGCGCCTACTGGATCAGCATGGGATCACCGGCGTCCCCGTGGTGGATGCCGACGAACTTCTGGTGGGGATCGTCACACTGCGGGACGTACTTCGCCTCTCTCGGGATCTTAGCGATGTACCCGAAGCGGTGCGATGGGGGCTGGGAACCCACGGAGTGGCCGATGAGGCCACCGCCTTCCTGGATGGGCCGGTGGAAGGTGAGCTCATCGCCTACTATCTGACGCCCAAGGGTAAGATCGTGGATGTCCGGGACCGGATCCGAAGCCTCCCCGAAGGCGTCTTCGACGGATACGCCGTGGAGGACATCATGACCCCGGCACCCATCACCATCGGTCCCGATGAAGGAATCGCCGCCCTGGCCCGGTTGCTCCTGAATCGGGGGATCCACCGGGCCCTGGTGGTGGAGTCCGGGCAACTGTTGGGGATCGTTACCACCACAGACCTGCTCCGGGCCATCGCCGGGGATGCCGGGAACTGACGAAAGCCCCTTCGTTCCCATCCCTGGTCTGAACGAGGTTGGCCCCCGGCGATCCTTCGATCGTCGGGGGCCAACGGGGACAGGTCCTGGATCCGGCAAAAGGATTACGCCGAGGGCTTTTCCTGTTACCGGTCGTCCACCTCGGGGAAATCAATCCCTCGGAGCACGGAAGCCTCAGCTGGGAGTTCATCGCTCCCTGCGGGGAATTCGTTCAACTCCAGGATATAGGCCAGGATGTCGGCATAGGACTGGGCCGGAAGGGCTCCGGGAGCGTCCTGGGGCATATTGAAGCGGATGTACTCGTAGAACCAGTAGATCTGGTCACCGCTCACCATGCGACGAAAGTGTTCTCCGGCAAATTCCGAAGCCGTGTGACAGTAGCCGCAGCTAGACCGGAATGTACTGCTCCCCCGCTGCGCTTGCGCTTCCGAATAGACCCCGTCCAAGGCGGTTCGCCTGGGTTCCTCCTGGGCTTCCAGGAAGGCAGGGGCCAGAAACCCAACGAGGGCCAGGGTCAGCAGGCCGGGCAAGAACCACGGCGGCAGTTGACGGTTGCCCCTCGATCCGATCTTGCCCTGTTCCCTTTGGTTCATCATTGATTCTCGCCGATTCGGGTGTGCGTGACGGCCTTCTGAATCTCCCTCTTCCAATCTCCACGACACGTAGCTTCGCGCAAGCGTTCAACCTGTCTCCTGAGGAAGGTACCCTTCCTGCTCTGTCCGGGATCCCCTTGCTTCCTGGTTCTTGAAGGGTGGCCAACGCCAGGATGACGGAATTCGCTCTTGGACGTCGAGGATCCCTCCTCGGCGGGCTCAAGACGCTCCCGATACGGTGGGCACGGTCGGCTCCAGCGCTCGCAGGTGGCTTCGGGGGGTGCCGGGACGGGACAGGACCACCTGGAAGAGTTGCGTGAACCGGGACCGGAAGGCGCCGGCGCAGCAGAGCAGGTAGTAGCGCCATGCCCTACGGAACGTTTCATCGTAGGTGTTGGAAAGGTGGGACCATCCGGCTTCAAAGCGCTCATGCCAAGCCATGAGGGTGCGGTCATAGTCCGGCCCGAAATTGTGGACATCCTCCACCAGGAAGCGCCCTTCGGCGGCCCGACCGATCTGGGCCAGGGTGGGAAGGTGTCCTCCGGGGAAGATGTACCGATGGATCCAGGGATCGATGTGGGCGGTCACCTCATTCCCTGCGATGGTGTGGAGGAGGGAGACTCCTCCGGGGGTCAGGCACCGGTCCACCGTCTCCATGTAGGCCTGGTGATTCCTGGGTCCCACATGTTCGAACATCCCCACCGAAACCACCGCATCGAAACGATCCTGAAGCTGGCGGTAGTCCTGGACCCTGATCTCCACGGGAAGCCCTTCGCAGCGCTCCCGGGCCACCTGGGCCTGCTCCGGGGAGAGGGTGATGCCAGTGGCCCGGACCTCGAACCGTTCAGCCGCGAAGCGAACCAAGGATCCCCAGCCGCACCCGATGTCCAGGAGGTGCATACCCTTTTTTAGTCCGAGCTTGCGGCAGGTGAGTTCAAGCTTTGCCTCCTGCGCTTCATCCAGGGTCCGGGCGTCACGCCAGTACCCGCATGAGTAGACCATGCGGGCGTCGAGCATGATATGGAAGAGATCCAAACCGCGTTCGTAGTGGGACCGAATGTGGTGTCCGGCCCGCCCCAGGCGCTGAAGGTTCAGGACCCGGGCCTTCAGGGCCAGGGCCACTGCGCGGAGGTTCCGACGGGCTCGACGGGTGAGACCCCCGGTCAGGACTCGATGGATGAACTCGTCCACGGCTTCAGCGTCCCACCACCCCTCCACGTAGGACTCTCCCAGCCCCAGCGAGCCCTGGGAAAGGACCCGCTGGAAGAAGCGGGAGTCCTGGACCTGTGGGTCGTGGGGGGCAGGCCCGTCCACGGTGATCCCAACCTCTCCGAAGAGGTCACGGACGACGGATTCGGCACTCCCTGCTCCTCTGCCCACGGCGCCTCCTTGTCAGACCGGCCCGTCCACCCCTTCCTCTCCTCGCTCAGCCCGTTCGCCAGGCATGGTAGCGCTGGAGGAAGTCGAGGGCCCGTTCCGGTGCATTGGCTCGTTTCCAGTTCCCTGCCACCGCCTTGTTGGCTTCCGACAGCGTGGGATACGCATGGATCGTGCCCAGGATCTTGTTCAGGCCGATCCCGTGTTTCATCGCCAGGGTGAATTCGCTGATGAGATCTCCGGCGTGCTCCCCCACGATGGTGGCGCCCAGGATCCGGTCCTTCCCCGGCGGGGTGAGAACTTTCACGAACCCATGGGCCTGTCCCTCCGCGATGGCCCGGTCCTGCTCCTCCATGTCATAAACGGTCACCTCGTACTCCACGCCCCGGGCCTTGGCGTCCTCTTCGCTCAGGCCGACCCGGGCCACTTCGGGGTCGGTGAAGGTGGCGTGGGGGAGCACCGAATAATCCACCTTGAAGCGCTTGAATGGATTGGCGAACAGGGAGTTCACCGCGGCGTGCCAGGCCTGGTGGGAGGCGGCGTGGGTGAACTGGTAGGGACCCACGCAGTCCCCACAGGCGAAGATGGTGGGAACCCGGGTCTGGAGATAATCATCGGTCTCGATCCGGCCATTTCGGACTGTGACCCCCACCTCCTCCAGGCCGAACCCCTCCACCCGGGCCTGGCGCCCCACGGCCACCAGGAGGGTATCGAAGGGGAGACGAACCGCCCCTCCCTCATGCTCCGCCACCGCCACCTTCTCCTCTCCGGCCACCTCGAAGGCGGTGACCTTGTGCCCGGTCAGTACCTGGACGCCCTCCCCCTTGAGCTTCGCTTCCACGAAGGCGGAGACCTCGGGATCCTCCCCGTTCAGGATCCGGGGAAGCATCTCCACCTGTGTGACTTCCGCGCCCAGGCGCTGAAAGGCCTGGGAGAGTTCGCATCCGATGGGTCCCCCACCCAGGATCAGGAGGCGCCCCGGGTGGGTCCGGAGGGACCAGATGGTGTCGGAGGTGAGGGCGTCCACTTCGTCGATCCCCGGGATGGGAGGAACGAAGGGACGCGCGCCCGTGGCCACCACGATGTGGCGGGTGGTGAGGGTCTGTCCGTTCACCTCCACGGACCAGGGCCCGGTGATGCGGGCCTCCCCCTTGATGACCTCCACCCCCAGCCCTTCGTAGCGCTCCACCGAGTCATGGGGCTCGATGGTGGCGATGACCCCATGGACCCGATCCATGATGTCGGCGAAGTCATGCTCGGAGGAGGCCTGACGCACCCCGAATTCCTCGTGGCGTCGGATCAGGGAGACGTATTTGGCGGAGCGGATCAGCGCCTTGGATGGGACGCATCCGGTGTTCAGGCAGTCGCCCCCCATCTCGTTCTTCTCGATGAGGGTCACCCGGGCCTTCACCGCTGCGGCGATGTACGCGGTGACCAGTCCCGCCGATCCCGCCCCGATGACCACCAGGTTCCGGTCGAAGCTCCGCGGCCGGGTCCACCCCTTCAGCGCTCTGCGCCGCTGGACGACTCCGACCACCCACTTGGCCACGAGGGGGAAGATCCCCAGGAGGGCGAAGGCGCCGAGAAGCTGGGGGGAGAGGATCCCCGCCAGGGAGTCGATCTGGGCGATCTGGGTCCCGGCGTTCACGTACACCATGGTGCCCGCCAGCATCCCCACCTGGCTCACCAGGAAGAAGGTCACCGTCTTCATGGGAGTGAGGGCCATCACCAGGTTGATGACAAAGAAGGGGAAGATGGGCACCAGGCGGAGCATGAAGAGATAGAAGGCCCCGTCCCGTTCCACCCCCTCGTTCACCGCCTTCAGGTACGGACCGAAGCGACGCTGCACATAATCCCGGAAGAGGAACCGTCCCAGGATGAAGGCCAGGGTGGCCCCGATGGTGGAGGCAAAGGAGACGATCACCGTTCCCCAGAGGAAGCCGAAGATGGCTCCTCCGGCCAGCGTCATGATGGCGGCTCCGGGAAGGGAGAGCGCCGTCACCAGTACGTAGATCCCGAAATACAGCCCCACGGTGAAGGCGGTGTTCGCCTGGTAGAAGGCCTCGATGGCGTCCCGCTGGTCCTTCAGGAATTCCAGGGAGAAGTACTGCCCCAGCTCCAGGATGAAGAAGGCGGCGATGAGGGCCAGGACGGCCACTCCGATGAGGATCTTGCTGGCTTTCATCCGACGGGCGCTCCGTGCCGTGCGTGAATGCCGGATCCCTCTCTCGGGGGAACCCGGACTTCCGGGAATCCCGGAAGATGAACCCATCCGAGGGAACCGGAAGGGGGACTGGTCATACGGGGATAAGCCCCGAGGACCCGCTTTCGTTTCCCATCGCTCCTTGGCGGGCCTCCACAGCCCCCCAGGGTAGGATCATACTCCCCCCGGGGAAAGACGGGTCGATCCAGTTCCGCCCACCCGGACCGGGACTGGTTGACGGAGGAAGGTGACCATGGTCATCTTCCCCTCATGACCAAAACCCGATCCCCCCGGAAGCGTCCCCGGAGCCGCGCGCCCCGAAGAACCCGTCTCTCCCCTGGGGAGATCCGGGCAAACCTCTACGGAGAGGCGCTGTCCGCCTTCCGGAACCGAGGGTTCGAAGAGGTCACGGTTTCGGAGTTGACCCGGGTCACGGGTGTGGCCAAGGGGACCTTCTTCAACCACTTCCCCACCAAGGATCACGTCCTTTCCGCCTACCTGGAGGAGGTCTGGGCCTCGGCGGAGGAGGAGGTGGCCGGAGAAGGGCTGGTGGGGACCGATGCCATCGTGCGGATCGTGGACGCGGTGGGCCGTGCCCTGGAATCGGATCCCCCCCTGGCCCGGGCCCTGGGCCCCCGGTTGGGCTCCCTCCCGGTATCCACGTCCCTGGACGGCTCCACGGATCCCCGTCCCCTCCTGGACCTCTTCCGGGATCGGTTCCGGCAGCGCCTGGCGGAGAGCCTTCCCTTCGCCATTCCCCTTCAGGAGATCGGAGATGGGGACCTGGCCACCCTTCTGGTGGGAAGCCTGGCCGAGGGGATCCGGGAGGGAGCCGGTCCCGGTGGGGATTCCAGGGTGACCCTGGTTCCCGCCCTGGCCCGGGGCGCCGTCTTCCTCATCCGTTCTGCCGGGTTCGCCGCTCCGGACGTCCCCCACTCCTGAATCAAGGCCGGTTCCATGACCCGCCCTTTCCACCGGGGCGCCTCGAGGGTAGGCCTCCTTCTCTCCGTCCTGATTCTGTTTCTGGGCGCTTCCCCTCCGGGACCGATCTCCTCCTCTTCCGCTCCGTTCCCCGGCGATTCCCTTCTCCGGGTCACCTCGTCCCCCCGTTCCCTGGCCTCCGGTGTCCGGGAAGCCGTGGGGGCCGAGATGCTCCGGGACATCTGGTGGACCGCCTGGGTGGCCAGTGGGGCAGTGGCGGAGGGTCGCTGACCTGAGCCCGGATCCCTGGTCCCGGCGGATGGGTGCCTACTACCTGGGGGCCACTCCCCTGTTTGCCCTGGTGGACGGAGTGCTGGGAGCTCCCATCCGGGTGGCAGGGCTCGCCTCCCCGGGACTCCGGGCGGGCTACTATCTCATTCTGGTCCTGGTGGGGGTTTTCCTCCTCCTCCGCCCGTCCATGGCCCGCTGGATCGTCATGGGAGAGAGCGTGGTGAACCTCTTCCTCCTTCTCCTCTCGGTCCTCCTTCCCATCTGGAGCCTTCCGGAAGTGGTCCTGGCGGGAGGGGATCCCGAGCCTCCCTTCAGTGCCGTGGGACTCCTGAACGTGCTTCTGGTGGGTGGGGTGCTCGTCTGGACCTTCCACGAGAACGCTTGGCGGGCCCTGGCGCCTCCCCCTTCCGCCCGGTAGCTCCGGGCGGTCCGCATCCAGGCGCTTCTCCCAGGCGTAGCCACCGGGGGCGCTCAGGTGATGGTCCCGGGCCAGACCCCATGGTCCTGGACGTTGGTGGCGGCTTGTCCTGTCGATTGTTTTCGGTTTATCTTCGGTTTCGGCTTTTGTTCGATCTCCCTGGTCGCTTTCCTGGATTCCGCCACCGGCATGCCTCCTCTTCCCCCTCGAGGGCCCACCTCTCGCACCGCCCTCTGCCTCTGGCTTCCCACCTTCGAGCTTCGGCTCGAACTGGTTCGGAGTCCGGAGCTGGATACCACCTCGGTGGCCCTCCTGGCTCCGGGAGAAGGGGCGGGGCGGCAGGTCGTGGGGCAGGTCTCGGAACGGGCTGCCCGGGCTGGGGTTCGGCCCGGAATGCTGGTTTCCCGGGCGGTGGCCCTCTGTCCCTCCCTGACCCTCCTGGAGCCCGACCCTACGCACTACGAGGCCGCCATGGAGGGGATCCTGGAGTGTCTGGAAGGTGTGAGTCCGGTGGTGGAGCCGGTGGGGCCGGGACTCATCCATCTGGGGGTGGATGGCCTGGAGCGACTCCTGGGTCCCCCCCGGGAGGAAGTGGATCGGGTGCTCCATGCCCTGTTGGGGATCCTTCCCCGCCCCCTGGTGGCGGCCATCCGGGTGGGGCGGGCTCCAGGCACCTTCGCGGCCCGGGTGGCGGCGGAATCCGCTTGCCCGGGGGCACCGATCCTGGTGGAATCGTCGGGACTCGCCCGCTTTCTGGCGTCCTGCCCCCTGGAGGTCCTCCCCCTTTCCGACGAGAAGGTGGATCGACTCCATCGTCTGGACCTGAGGACCCTGGGCGACCTGGGGGACCTTCCCCTTTCCGCGCTCCTCCGCCAGGTGGGAGGCGAGGGACGGATTCTCCGGGAACTGGCCCGGGGCGAGCGGATCGACCCGGTGCGTCCACTGCACCGTCCCCGTCCCCTGCGGGTCTCCCTGGACTTCCCCGCCCCGGTGGGAGACCGGGAGGCTCTCCACCGGGGAGTGGATCGGCTCCTGGATCGACTCCTTTCCCGGCCTGAGCGCCGGGACCGGGCCCTCCGGGGTCTCCGGGCCGGTGGTCACCTGGAGGATGGGGGATCCTGGCAGGTGGAGGTCACCCTCCGGGAACCCACAGCCCGGCGGGAGGTCCTGGCCTCTCCCCTCCGGAGTCGGATGGCGCTCCGTCCTCCCTCCCGGGCGCTGGATACCCTCTTCGTGGAGGCCTTCGAGTTCGGGGCCCCCACCGACCAGACCTCCCTCTTCGATCCCCAGGAGGCAAGAACCGGGGTGGAGGAAGGCCGGACCGACCCCATGGGAGACCGGAGGGGTCTCCTCCTCCGGGAAGCCCTCCGGGAGCTGAGGCTACGATTGGGACACGACCCCCTCTACCGGGTGGTGGAGGTGGACCCCTGGTCCCGCATCCCCGAACGGCGACACGCCCTCATGACGGTGGAGCCATGAGGTCCCTCAATCTCCCCCGGGCCGTGGGGGTTCGCACCGATCCGTCGGGAGAGCCGCTGGCCGTCCAGGGACGCCGGGCGCCTGTGGGGGTGGATGGCATCCGGGAGCGGTGGCGGATCGACGACGAATGGTGGCGCGTGCCCATCTCCCGTCTCTACTACGACCTGGTCCTGGAGGGGGGGCGAGCCGTGACCCTCTACCGGGACCTGTGCACAGGGCGGTGGTATCTCCAGTGAGGGGATGGTCCCGTGGCCATGAACTGCCAGGGGGGCAACCCCGGCTTCAAAGGAGGACCGGATCCCCTAAGACATTGCCGGGTAGCCGCCCACTCGTCTGCCACCGCATCATCTGACGCCGCATCATCTGCCGGAGGACCCATGACCATGGATCTGCTCTCCCGACACTGTCGTCCCCTGGGTGAAGATTCCCCTCCCCTGAAGGGAAAGGCGCTGGAGGACTATCGCGCCGCCGTCTCGGATCGCTGGAAGGTAGTGGACGACCACCACCTGGAAGGGGTTTTCGAGTTCGAGGACTTCCTGGGAGCCCTGGCCTTCACCAACCGGGCCGCAGCGGTGGCGGAGATGGAGGAGCACCACCCGGAGATCACCCTCACCTGGGGGAAGGCCACCGTCCGGATCTGGACCCATTCCATTGATGGCCTGAGTGAGAACGACTTCATCCTGGCCGCCCGCCTGGACGCCGTGGAAGGTCCCGGCCGCCCTTGAACGGTCCGGCCCGGGACCGGCCGTCCCATCCATCGTCCCCACCCCTGGCTACGGTGACCCCCCTGCGCATCGCCTTCGTGGACTCCTGGAAGACGGCTACCGCCGAGGGAACAGGAACGGCGGTAGGGATCATGAACCTGGCTCGGGGCCTTTCCCGGCTGGGGCATGAGGTGGTCTTCGTGGGGCCTTCCAGGAACGGGACGGCCCCGCCTTCCGGGGGAGAGATGTCTCTTCTCTACCGGCGGCTCCGGTACAATGCCCTCCTCCCTCGCCGGATCCGGCGGGAGGGACCCTTCGATCTGGTGGTGGGCTTCGACATCGACGGGGTACGGTGGTCGGGGTCCTCCTCCCGACCCCGACCGGGCTTCATCCTGGCCCTGAAGGGAATCGCCGCCGACGAGGCCCGTTTTGCCCGGGGCCGGGCTCGGGCCCAACTCCGCTTCCTGGCCCTCCTGGAAGCCCGGAGCGCCCGGGGCGCCCACCGGGTGGTGGTCCCCAGCCGGTATTCGGCGGAGGTGGCGACCCGGGTCTACGGACTGGACCCCCGGCGCATCCGGGTGGTGCCGGAGGCGCTGGATCTGGCGCCCTGGCAGGCCCTGGCTGCCGATCCCCCGCCCCGCCCCCAGGTCCCCACCCTCCTCTCGGTGGCCCGCCAGTACCCGAGGAAGGATACCGCAACGCTCATCCGGGCCCTTCCCATGGTCCGTCGGCAGGTCCCGAACCTCCGCCTCCGGGTGCTGGGTGGGGGCCCCGAGCTCCCCCGGCTCCAGGCCCTGACCGCCGAACTGGGACTCTCCCGGGTGGTGAGTTTCGAGGGCCCCCTTCCCGAAGACGAGGTGGTGCGCCAGGCCTACTTCCAGTCCCATGTCTTCTGCCTTCCCTCCCGCCAGGAGGGATTCGGCATCGTCTTCCTGGAGGCCATGGCCGCCGGCCTCCCCATCGTGGCCGTCCGGGCGGCGGCCGTCCCCGAGGTGGTGCAGCACGGAAAGACGGGGATCCTGGTCCCGCCCGGCTCCCCTGACGCCCTATCCGCCGCGCTCCTGCGTGTCCTGGGTGATCCGGAGCTGCGTCGTCGGATGGGAGAAGAGGGCCGGAAGCGGGTAGGGGCCTTCGGGGTGGAGAAGGTGGCGGAGCGCTTCCTGGCCGAGGTAGGACGGGAGGCGAGAGATGCCCAGGGCCCTCCCTGGGACGATGTGCCGCATGACGTGTCCCCCCTGAACGGCACTCCTGAAGGCATTGAGGACCCTGAAGACCTTCAGGAGCGATCGGCTCCCGAGGGCATCTCTGCGGCCCACGTCCCATGAAGATCGGAATCCTCTCGGACACCCACGGACTCCTCCGTCCGGAGGTCTTCCCCGCTCTGGAGGGAGTGGAGCATATCCTCCATGCCGGAGACGTGGGAGATCCGGATATCCTCCTGGCGCTGGAGGCCCTGGCCCCCGTCACCGCCGTCCACGGGAATACCGACGGGTGGGAGATCCGGTCGCGGCTTCCCGAAGCCGCCTCGGTGGAACTGGAAGGGCTTCGCTTCACGGTGGTTCATGGGCACCTCGCCTCCCATGGAACGACGCCGAGACGCCTCTCCCGGATCTTTCCCGGATCAGATGTGGTGGTCTTCGGACACACCCACCAGCCCCTCCTGGTGGAAACGGAACCCGATACGGAAACCGATCCAGATACGGAGGGCCCGGGGGTCGGGGGGGGCGAGGTGAGACCCCGATGGTTCGTGAACCCGGGGAGTTGCGGGCCGCATCGATTCCGCCTCCCGGTGTCCCTGGTGCGGGCCGAGATCCGGAAACGGCGGTTCTTTCCGGAGTTGATCCATCTGGTTCACCCGACGGTTACCGAATCCCGTTGATCCGGTGGCCCGTTCAGGACTACCTTCTTTCACACATTTCGATGGCTTGGGTCCAGGTCTCGAGATCCTTACCATGAGCGCTCCGTTCGGGGCGTTGGGGGTTCAGGAAGCGGACGGATGATATCCGCCAGACGGAAAGACCTTCCCCTGCTGCTTTTCGCTTCCCCATTCTCCCCTTTTCTCGTTCCAACGCCGGCTTCTCATTCGTCCCGGGCCTTTCGGCCCGAACGTGGGCCGGCTCCATGTGTTCAACTTGAGAGAATCCCTCATGGCCTCCTTTTGTAGGCTGATTCGACGGTCGGCGCTGGCCTGCCTCCTCGTCCTCCTCTCCGCCGGGCCCGGGCTGGCCCAGGCAGTGACCACCTCGGGACTCACCGGGCGGATCGCCACACCCGCTGGGAATCCCCTCCAGAACGTCCAGATCGTCGTGGTCAACGTGGCCACCGGAACGCAGCAGGCGGTCATGAGCCGAGCAGACGGGCGGTACACCTTTCCCGGGCTACGTCCAGGTGGCCCCTACCGGGTGGAAGCCCGGGCCCTGGGCTATCGTACCGAGGCGGTGGATGATCTCTTCCTGGCGCTGGGTCAGACCGAGCGGGTCGACTTCGTCCTGGCCGAGCAGGCGGTGGCGCTGGAGGGGATCGATGTCTTCGGTGAACGTCCCGGCGCCATCATCTCCCGGGGGCGCACCGGAACGGGAACTGTGGTCACGGAGGAGATCGTCACCACCTCTCCTACCATCTCCCGGGACTTCACCGACTTCCTCCGGCTGACGCCCCAGGTCACGGCGTCCACCCCTGGAACCTCCGCCGGCGGCCGGAACAATCGTTACAACAACATCCAGATCGACGGGGCGGTGAACAACGACCTCTTCGGACTGGCGGCGTCCGGAACGCCGGGAGGACAGGCCAACGCCCGGCCCATCACGCTGGAGGCCATCCAGGAGTTCCAGGTCAACCTGGCGCCCTTCGATGTCCGGCAGGGCGGGTTCACCGGGGCCAACATCAATGCCGTGACCCGGGGTGGGACCAACGACTTCCGGGGGACGGCAGCCTTCTTCGGTCGGAACGAGTCCCTCATCGGCCGCTTCGAGGACTTCAGCGGCGCACGCTCCGGCAAGGTGAGCGAGTTCGAGCAGTGGGATCTGGCCTTCTCCCTGGGTGGCCCCATCGTCACCGATCAGGCCCACTTCTTCGTGGCCGGTGAGCTCTCCCGCAGGACGGATCCGTACCCGGCCATCCCCGGTGTGAACACGGGTGCCTCGGCATCTGAGATCAACGAAGTGGCCACCATCATGCGGGACCAGTTCAACTACGATGTGGGGACGGTGGGCACCTTCCCCCGGAATGTGGACTCGAACAACATCTTCGCCCGTCTGGACTTCCAGCTCAATCCGGAGCACCGCCTCACCCTGCGGCACAACTTCGTGGACGCCGAGGCCAACCGCTCCCATGGAGGAACGGGTCCCAACTTCGGTTTCGAGAACTCCGGGCACATGTTCAACTCCCGGACCAACTCCACCGTGGCCCAGCTGAACTCCAACTTCGGCGGGGGCGTCTTCAACGAACTCCGGCTGGGACTCACCTTCGTCCGGGATTCCCGGGACATCGGCCAGCCCTTCCCCCGCTTCCGCATCGACGTGGGTGGGCCCAACAACATCCAGGCGGGATCCGAGAACTTCTCCGGCCGGAATGCCCTGGACCAGGACGTCCTGGAGCTCACCAACGACTTCAGCTTCGTCCGCGGGAGCCACAACTTCACCATCGGGACCTCCAACGAGTTCTTCCGGTTCTCCAACCTCTTCGTCCGGAACCCCTTCGGGAACTGGCGCTTCTCCTCCATGGAGGACTTCCGGAACCGGAGCGCCTCGGTCTATGAGTACTCCTTCCTCCTCCCCGGTGGGGATGAGCGGGCGGAGTTCCCTGTGCGGCGCTGGTCGCTGTACGCTCAGGATCGCTGGGAGATGACCGATGACTTCACCCTCACCTATGGTGTGCGTGCCGACCTGACCCAGCTTCCCGAGTCGCCCCGGGACAACCCCGTGGTGGCCCAGGCCAATATCGGCCGTCGGACCGGTGAGGTTCCGGACAACGCCCTCCAGTTCAACCCACGGATCGGCTTCAACTGGGACGTCTATGGGGACCGGAGCACCCAGCTCCGGGGCGGCCTGGGGCTCTTCTCCGGCCGGACCCCCTTCGTCTGGATCTCCAACGCCTACGGGAACACCGGGATCGACTACGTCCGGTTCACCTGCCGGAACTCCGAGGTGCCCACCTTCACCGCCGATCCCTTCAACCAGCCCCAGGCCTGTGCCGGGGGTGGGGCGGCCTTCGCCCCCAACGAGATCAACACGGTGGATCCGGACTACAAGTTCCCCCAGGTCTTCCGGGCCTCGGCCGCGGTGGATCGGGAGACGGGTTTCCTGGGCACCGTCGGGACCCTGGAGGGGCTCTACACCAAGACGCTGCAGGACATCAAGTACCAGAACCTCCTCATCGAGCGCGACCCCGGCGCCCAGGCCCGGGAGGGGCGGGAGCAGTACCGGGTGAACCGGATCACCGCCGGCCCCGATGACATTCCGGTGGGCGAGGTCATCGACATCTCCAACACCGGGGAGGGCTACGCCTACAGCCTCACGGCCGAGCTCCAGCGCCCGGTCCAGGAAGGGTGGGGCTTCTCTGCCGCGTACACCTACTCCGACGCCTTCGACGTGAACCGGGGCGGATCCAGCCAGGCCATCTCCAACTGGCGGTTCAACCCCACCGCCGGCGATCCCAACGATCTATCGGCGGCCCGGTCCAACTTCGTGATCCGACATCGGCTCCTGGCCACCGCCACCACCGAGTTGAACCTGGTGGACCGGTTCCCCACGGCCGTCTCCCTGGTCTACGTGGGGGAGAGCGGACAGCGCTACACCTACGTCTACAACGGGGATGCCAACGGCGACCTGCAGACCTCCAACGACCTCCTCTACGTCCCATCAGGCGCCAATGACATCCGGTTCCGGGAGACGGCGGATCTCTCCGCTTCCCAGTCCTGGGCCAACCTGAACAACTTCATCGAGAGCGAGGCCTGCCTCCGGGAGGCCCGGGGACAGATCATCGAGCGGGGCGCCTGTGAGGAGCCCTGGTTCAACCAGTTCGATCTGCGGATCTCTCAGAAGATCCCCACCATCGGGACCCAGCGGGCCGAGCTGAGCCTGGACATCCTGAACGTGGGGAACCTCCTGAACTCAGGCTGGGGGCGGAAGGAGTTCGTCGCCAACGAATCCTTCAACCTCATCGGCATCGCGGACCGGAACGACGTGGTGGGTGGCCGAATGCTGATGCAGCCGTTCAGCCCCCGGGAGACGGCGAACCAGATCGCGGACCTCACCTCCCGCTACCAGATCCAGCTGGGGGTGCGCTACACCTTCTGATCCCACCGCACGACCTGGGTGACGAAGGGCCGACGGCCCGGAGGGGCGGCTTTCCCTCCGGGCCGTGCGGCGTGGATGGGCCCGGTCGGGGAGCGGTTCCTTCCCATCTCACACTCCCCGCCCAGCTGGCCGTTTCCCCTGACGTCCGACGGAACCGGAACCCCTCGGCGGAACGAGGGTCGTTCTGAGGGCTACCCCGTCACGTCGATCCCAGAGACCGGAGAGGACCCTCATGCTGCGAGCCCCTTCCCGCAATGCCCCGGAACGCTACCGCGCCATTACCCGCCGAACCGTGGACAAACTCCCCCAGTGGAAGGCGCTGGACCGCGAACTCCGGGAGGCGGTGGAGGTGGTCTCCAGGGTGCTTCCCTTCCGGGTGAACGAGTACGTGGTCCGGGAGCTCATCGACTGGGACCGGGTTCCGGATGACCCCATCTTCCAGCTCACCTTTCCCCAGCCCGGGATGCTGGATCCGGGTGCGTTCCGGGAGGTTCGCAGACTGGCGGGGAAGGAGTCGGAAAACGGAGATGGAACGGCCCTCGGTGAGCTGGTTCGGGAGATCCGTCTTTCCCTCAACCCCCACCCTGCCGGGCAGATGACCGAGAACGTGCCGCATCTGGACGGGGAGCCGCTCCCCGGGATGCAGCACAAGTACCGCGAGACGGTCCTCTTCTTTCCCGCCCGTGGACAGACCTGTCATGCCTACTGCACCTACTGTTTCCGGTGGGCCCAGTTCGTGGGGATGCCGGAGATGAAGTTCGAGGCCCGTGAGTCGGATGACCTGGTGCGCTATCTACGGGCCCATCCGGAGGTCACCGACGTCCTCGTCACCGGGGGTGACCCCCTCATCATGAAGTCCCGGATGCTCCGGGCGTACCTGGAGCCCCTCCTGGACGACCCGACACTGGACCATGTCCAGACCATTCGCATCGGGACCAAGTCCGTGGCCTACTGGCCGCAACGCTTCGTCACCGATTCGGATGCCGACGACCTCCTGGGCTTCTTCGAGGAGATCGTGGCCTCGGGGAAGCACCTGGCCCTCATGGGGCACTACTCACACCCGGTGGAGATCTCGACCCCCATGGCGCGGCGGGCCGCTCGACGCATCCGGGATACCGGCGCCGAGATCCGGATGCAGGCTCCCCTGATCCGAAAGGTCAACGACCATCCCGATGCCTGGGGCCAGCTCTGGCGGGAGGGCGTGCGCCAGGGGCTCATCCCCTACTACATGTTCGTGGAGCGGGACACCGGTGCGAAGAACTACTTCGAAGTGCCCCTGGCCCGGGCCTTCCAGATTTTCCAGGATGCGTTCCGCCAGATGTCGGGGCTGGCCCGGACGGTCCGGGGACCGTCCATGTCCTCCTATCCGGGGAAGGTCCGAATCCTGGGGATCCAGGAGGTCGCGGGGGAGAGGGTCTTTGTCCTGGACTTCCTCCAGGCCCGGAACCCCAATTGGGTGGGCCGCCCCTTCTTCGCCCGCTTCGATCCAGCGGCTACCTGGCTCCATGACCTGAAGCCCGCCCTGGGGGAGACCTCCTTCTTCTTCACCCGGGAGTCGGAGCAGTCCTGGGGACCACGCCCCCGGGGCGCCCTTCCGGTGATCCCCGGCCGGTGATCGTGGACCGGTGATCCCGGGCCGATGATGTCGGGCCGGTGATCCCGGGATAGGCGCCCGAGGAGACGGGTCCCTTTGCCTGTGGCGACTCTGGGGCCCATCATGGCGGAGCGGAGGTTGTCCACCTCGAACCTGGAGGCGCCCGTGCCCACTCGCCGCTCCTTCCTTTCCTCCATGGCTGGAGGGGCCATTCTGGCCCACCCGGCCGCAGCGGCGGCCCGCACGGCCGGAGGATGGCTGGACCCCTTCCAGTTGGAGGGGATCACGGACGCTTTCCACGCCGAAACCCGCACCCCCGGGGAAGCGGCCCGGGACGAGAACCTCTGGCGGGAAGTGCAGCAGGCCTTCCGGGTGGATCGTTCCCTGGTGAACCTGAACAACGGGGGAGTGAGCCCGGCCCCCGGCGCCGTCCAGGACGCCATGGGCCGGTACCTGGCCTACTCCAACGAGGCCCCGGTGCGGAACATGTGGCGGGTCCTGGAGCCCCAGAAAGAGGGGGTGCGGCAGCGCCTGGCCCGGAACTTCGGGTGCGACGCCGAGGAGATGGCCCTCACGCGGAACGCGTCGGAGGGCCTCCAGATCTGCCAGTTCGGATTCGATCTGGCCCCGGGCGATGAGGTCCTGACCACCGACCAGGACTATCCCCGGATGCTCACCACCTTCGAGCAACGGGCGCGGCGGGAGGGGATCGTTCTCAGAACCTTCCCCATCCCCGTTCCAGCGGAGGACCCGGGAGAGATCGTGCGACGATTCGAGGCGGAGATCACCGACCGCACCCGCCTCATCCTCATGTGTCACATGATCAATATCACCGGGCAGATCCTCCCCGTACGGGAGGTGGTGGAGATGGCCCGTCGTCACGAGATCCCCGTCATCGTGGACGGGGCCCACGCCTACGCCCACTTCGACTTCACCCTGGATGACCTGGGGTGCGACTACTACGCCACCTCTCTCCACAAGTGGCTCTTCGCTCCCTTCGGCACCGGCTTCCTGCATGTGCGCCGGGACCGCATCCCCGGGCTCTGGCCCCTCATGGCCTCTCCGGAGCACCTGGACTCGGACATCCGGAAGTTCGAGGAGATCGGGACCCACCCCTGCGCCAACTACCTGGCCATCGGCGCCGCCCTCACCTTCCACGAGGGGATCGGGGCCGCCCGGAAGGAGGCCCGCCTGGTCTACCTGAGAGACCGCTGGGCCCGGGAGCTCCTTCAGGAGGATCGGGTCCGGCTCCATACCTCCCTGGAGCCGGGGATGGCGGCGGGAATCGCCAACGTCGCCGTGGACGGCCTGGAACCGGGACCCCTGGCGGAGTGGCTCTGGGAGCGCCACCGGATCATCGTTACGCCCATCGGACACCCGGACTGCCGGGGACTTCGGATCAGCCCTTCCGTCTATACCACCATGGAGGAGTTGGAGCGCTTCGTGGAGGCCGTGCGCCAGGCCCTGCGGACCGGAATCGCCTGAAGCCAGGGCCAGGGGGAGGGGGGCGGGCGGTCCTCATGGAGCTTCAGGGAATCGGCCCCCACGGAGGTCGAAGTGCGGGCCCCACCAACGTGCCGGAGTACATCCGTCTCGTCGGACAGGGGCGCTTCACCGAAGCGTACATGCTGAACCCGCGGTCCAACCTCTTCCCCTCCAACATCCAGGGGCTCCCCACCTGGTATGAGATCCGGGTGAACGGCCGGGGGTACACGGCCCGGAGCCGGACCTTCGATCTCTTCGTGATCGTGAATCCCGCCTCGTACGAGCGGGACATCCGGGAGGTACGGGAAGGGGGGCTGGGTCATGCACGACTCCAGTTGGCGCCTCCGCGAGGAGCTCCGCCGCCCCGACGTCACTTTCCTGGACGTTCCCATGGCGGCCCTCTGCCGGGAACACTTAGAGGGGGACCGGGAGCGGATCCTCATGAAGAACATCGTCTACGTCGGTGCGCTGGGAGCGCTCCTGGAGCTGGATCTGGAGGTGGTGCGGGGACTCCTGGAGGAGACCTTCGCCCGGAAGAAGGCCCTCCTTGAGTCCAACTTCCTGGCCCTGGAGCTGGGGTACGATCACGTGAAGGCCCACCTTCCCTCCCCCCTTCCCATCCGCCCGAGGGCGATGGACGCCACTCCGGACGCCACCCGGGATCCCCACCCGCCGCACCCAGCAGGGCGACCTCCTGAGCGTGGCCTACGCCTCCCATGGCGATACGAAGCACATCGCCCTCTTTCCCGCCGATCCCGGTGAGTGTTTCCATGACGCCGTCCGGGCCTTCGACCTGGCGGAACGCTTCCAGACGGCGGTCTTCGTGGTGTCGGACCTGGATATCGGGATGAACGACTGGATGGTGCCCCGCCTGGATTGGGATGACGGGTACGAGCCGGATCGGGGAAAGGTCCTGGGGGCTGAGGAGCTGGAGGCCATGGACCGCTTCCACCGCTACCTGGACGTGGATGTCGACGGGATCCCCTGACGGACCCTCCCCGGGGTCCATCCCAAGGGAGCCTATTTCACCCGGGGCTCGGGACACGACCGCTTTGGCCGCTAAACCGAGGACGAGGAGGGCTACACCGAGGTGGTGGACCGGACCGCCCGGAAGATCGAAAGCGCGGCGTCCGCCCTGCCGGAGCCGGTGGTGCGGCGGGGCGGCGGGGGTGAACGCGGCGAACCGGGAGCTCATCCATGTGGGAATCTCCGGGGACGGGGACTCCCTCTCCATCGGGCTGGGGCAACTGGCCCATGCCATTCGGCGGAACGTGCACCTCCTGTACGTCATTGAGAACAACGGCGTCTACGGACTCACCAAGGGCCAGTTCTCGGCCTCCGCCGACATCGGCTCCCAGGCAAAGCGGGGGGCCGTGAACGAGCAGCCCCCCATCGATCCCGTTCTTCTGGAGTTTTCCCTGGGAGCCAGCTTCGTGGCCCGCTCCTTCTCGGGAGACAAGGCCCAGCTCATCCCCATCCTGAAGGCGGGAATCCGGCACAAGGGGTTCGCCCTGGTGGACGTGATCTCTCCCTGCGTCACCTTCAACGACCACGAGGGCTCCACCAAGAGCTATCGCTACACCCGGAAACACCTGAAGACGGTGGGCGATGCGGATCTGATCCTCTCGGGACCGGGCCTATGCGTATGTCCGGGAGCACCAGGAGGCCGGGGAGGTTCTCACGGGCCTCCTGCATCTGGATCCCACGGTGCCCGAGATGCATGAGGCGTTAGGAACGTTCCCCGGGCCCCTGGTGGACCTGCCCTACCCCACCCTCTGGCCCCGGCGCATCCGCCCTGGACCAACTGCGGGAGCGATTTCGCGGAGGGTGTGCCCACAGGGTGCGACCACGGTCCGGTGAGGTCCGCTGAGGCCTACTGAGGAATTGTTCTCCACAGGGTCTGGTAGGCGCCGGGTTACCGGATCGTGACCCGGCCCTTTCGTACCTGTTTCCCGCCCGCCATCCCCTGAACATCTCCCTCGGCGATCCTGGATCGACCGAGGGTCCCCTCCGTTCGTCGCGACCCTCGCTTCTCCAGACGAGGGTACCATGTCCTACGCACGATTGCTGGTTCGAGCTGCCGTTCCCCTGTGCCTGCTCCTTCTTCCATTCTTCCCCCCCACCTCCCTTTCCGGTCAGGCACCTGCGACCGGCGTGGTGGAAGGGCGGGTCGTCGGAGACCAGGGTCGCGCCCTGGCCGGCGCCTCGGTCCAGGTCGTGGGTTCCTCCCTGGGGGCGCTCTCCAACGCAGAGGGTCGCTTCAACCTCCGGAACGTTCCTGCCGGCATGGTCGAGCTCCAGATTTCCTCCATCGGGTTCGCCTCCGAGACCTTCGAGGTGCAGGTGACGGCCGGAGGCGTGGTTCGCCAAGACTTCGTCCTTCAGGTAAATCCTCTGGCCCTGGACGAACTCATCGTCACCGGTCAGGTGGGTCAGGCCGAGGCATACAACCGTCAGCGGACCGCGGCCTCGGTCCGAAACATCGTGTCGTCGGATCACATCGAGCGGTTTCCCGATTCCTCCGTTCCCGATGTGCTACGTCGGATGCCAGGCGTGGCGGCCCAGCCAGACCGCGGAGAGACTGGATTTGTCTTCCTCCGGGGGCTCTCCCCCGACTTCACCACCGTCACCATCGATGGCGCACGCGTTCCCTCCACCGATCGCTCAGGTCGTGGCGTGGAACTCTCCAGCATCCCCGCCGAGATGATCGAGTCCCTGGAGGTGATCAAGGCGATCACCCCCGACATGGACGCGGATGCGGTGGGCGGCTCCATCAACCTCACGGCACGGCAGCCCACCCGCCGCCAGCTCGACGGCCGTCTCGAGGGGGGAACGCACTCCCTCGTCGACGGGGTCACTCGCCGGGGGGCTTTGACCTACGGGAACCTGGCCGGGCCCTTCAGTTTCGTGATGGGCGGCGACTTCGCTACTCAGTTCCGGCAGACCGAGAACCTCCAGTACTGGTGGACCGACTATCAGGGAGAGTCCGTTCTGGATCGCCTCCGCCTGCAGCACTATCCCATCGAGCGGACGAAGTACTCCGCCAACGGGACCCTCAACTACAACCTGGGGGATGATCGGTCTTTCCTCTTCCTGCGGGGCATCTACTCGCGCTATGACACAGACGAGGAGCGCCACAGGGTCACCTACCGGATCGACAGCGGGGATCGGACTTCCCGAACCGACATCACGGGTGGTCGGGTGGAGCGGCAGGCCCGCCAGTACCGTTGGGAGCGGTCCATTCTGGATCTGACGGCCGGGGGGAACCACTTCCTCTCCAACGGTCTGCAGGTTGACTACAACCTTTCCTTTTCCGAAGGGATCCGGAGGGAGCCCTTCCGAAACTACTTCGAATTCCGCCAGTCCGGTGTGGACATGTTCGCCGACGCCTCCCGCGAACGGGCCTTCCCGGAGATTCGCACCACCGGTGGGCGGGATCCCAATGACCTCTCTTCCTTCGGGCTCCGCTACTACGAGCAGCGTTTCGACGATGCCATGGATCGGGACCTCGGAGGTCAGTTCAACGTCACGATGCCCCTTCCCGAGGGCCTGGGCGTTCCAGGGTCCGTCCGCCTGGGTGCCAAGCTTTCGGACAAGGACAAGGAGCGGGACTTCGACCGACTCCGTTTCGACGAGATCGATGGCAGTTTCAACATGGGTACGATGGGCACCTCCACTGAAGCCAGTCCCATCACCCCCCGGCGGTACCCCTTCGGTCCGCGCCTGGAATGGTCCGAGGGGCAGAACTTCTGGTCCCAGAACCAGGCGTTCTTCCAGAACGACCAGAACCGGGAACGGAGGGAGTCCGACACCCAGGACTACGTGGCCACGGAGCGCATCGGCTCCCTCTACGGGATGACCACCCTGGATCTGGGCGCAGTGGAGATCATTGCAGGGGCCCGGTACGAGCACACCTCCACCACCTATGCGGGGAAGCGCCTCAGCTTCGATGCCGACGGGGACTTCGTCGACACGGAAGAAGTGGAGACCGACCAGGACTTCGGATCCTTCTTCCCCGCCTTCCACCTCCGGTACCGAGTCGACGACGCAACGAACGTCCGGTTCGCGGCCACCCGGACCATCGCCCGTCCAGGGTTCCTCTCAGTGGCTCCGAACGAGTACATCCGCTTCGATGACGAGATCATCACGCGGGGGAACCCCGAGCTCCGACCGGGCCTCTCCTTCAACCTCGACCTCATGGCCGAGAGGTACTTCGCTTCCGTAGGGATGGTTTCGGCCGGGGTCTTCTACAAAAACATCTCCGACTTCTTCTTCCAGGAGCGTTCCATCCTCCGCGGGGGCGAGTTCGATGGCTTCGAACTCCGCGAGGCGGCCAACGGTGCAACGGCCCGCGTCTACGGCCTGGAGCTGGCGTGGCACCAGCGACTCACCTTTCTCCCCGGTGTCCTGAACGGGTTGGGCGTCTATGCGAACTACACCTACTCGGGGTCCAGCACGGAGGGACTCGCAGGGAGTGACCGGGACCTCCCCCTTCCCGAGCAGATCCCCCACATCGCCAATGTTGCCCTGAACTATGATATGGGGGGATTCCAGGGCCTGGTCAGCCTGAACCACCAGGGCACCTATCTCGGTCGTGTGGGGGCCTCGGCCGAACAGGACCGGTACTTCCGGTACCGGAACCAGCTGGATGCCTCGTTCACCCAGCGGGTCACGCCGAACACCCGGGTCTTTCTCCAGCTCAACAACATCACCAACGAGCCCTATATGCGCTGGGATGGATCCCGGGATTTCCTGGACGAGAACGAGTTCGAGGGATTCTGGGGGTCGCTGGGACTCCGCTTCAATTTCTGAAGCCAGCCTGAGGCTGTATATGTTTCTTTTGGGTTGGGCCGGGGGGGGCGGGACATCCGACCCGCCCCCCGCGTTGGCTTCATGGCATCCTGGCCAGCTTCGACATGGGAGACGGTCGATCCCCCGCAACGCCGTGGCGTCAGCGCCGGAGCATGGACCTGGAGGCCGGGAACTGGAGAAACAACTCGAGATGGTCTCCGGGTTCCACGGTCATGGCCGGCATCGTGTGCGGCGAGCCGGAGATGGGTTCGATCCGTATCCGCACCTGTGCGTGCTCGGACAAGGGGATCGCGAAACGGCCCGTGGATCGTGGGTTGATCTGTCCCAGGTCGTGTCGTCGATCCGGGCCGAGGACCGCGACCCGCATATCCTCGGAGCTCAGATTCTCGACCTGGATCGAGAAGCTCCGCTCATCTCCGGTGCTGAAGGGATCCGGGCCCGTCCGCCCACCCCACCCGCCACAGGCGGCAAGGGTAGAGACGACGAGAAGGAGGCTCAGGACCGTGGGACCGTTCTGCACGTTGGACTCCAGGCTTTGGGAGACACCTTGTCGGCTCGAGGAGCAGAGCCGGAGGAGATGGATCCTTCATTCCACGGTGGGGAGCCTCATGGAAGGAACGGAGACCCCGGTGAATCGCGCGTCCGGCTCAGGTCACCCCCACGCCTCCGCGTGCTCCTCCACGAACTCCTGGAAGGTCCGGGGAGCCCGCCCCAGCACCCGCTCGAGCGCGCTGTGGATGGGGGCCCTCCAGTCATTCCGGATGGACCGGAAGAGCTCCACCACCACGTCCACCTCCGCCGGCCGCCAGGGCTCCGCGTCCAGGAGTTCACGAAAGGCTTCATCGGAGATGGCCTCGTACCGGATTTCTCGGCCGGCGGCCCGGGAGAGGATGCCCGCCACATCCTCCAGGGTCAGGGCCTCCCCGCCGGTAAGGGTATAGCTCCGGCCGAAGTGCCGGTTCCCCGACAGGGCCCGGGCGGCCACCTCGGCCACGTCCCGAACGTCCACGAGGCTCACCCTTCCCCTCCCAGCGGGAAGCCGGATCCTCCCTTCCGCCCGGATCTGCCGGGAGATGAAGCCGGGGTGGAAATTCTGCATGTAGAGGTTGGGACGGAGGATGGTGTGGGCCGTGTCCTGGGCCTCCAGGTGCCGCTCCACCTTCCGCAGGGCCAGGTCGTCCAACTCCGGCATGGACATGGCCGAAAGGAGGACCACGTGTTCCACCTTGGTGGAGACGGCCCAGTCCAGGAAGGGAGTGATGGCCTCGTGGGCGTCGGGCGTGAAGGGCGGCGGCATGAGGAAGACCCGGTCCGCCCAGGTGAGGGCGGCATCATAGGTCTCGGTTCGATTGTAGTTCAGCTCCACCACCTCCACCTCGGGTGAGAAGAGCGTCCGGGCGCTCCCCGGGTCCCGGGTCCCAGCCTTCACCTCGAGCCCCGCATCCAGGAGGAAGGGAATGAGCTCCCGCCCCACCTTACCCGTGGCTCCCGTGACCAGGATCTTCTCCGCCATTGTCCATCCTCCTTGTTCGATTGACCGGGTTCGAGAATCGGGTGAGGGGTCCTGTCACCCTGTCTCAGAGTGTGGCGAGCACCACCAGTTCCAGCGTATCCACGGGCCACCGGAGGTCCCGGGGCGGGTTTAGGAGAAGTCCTCCGGCACCGGAGGGGAAGTCCTCCGACCCCGCTGTCGAGTCGGGCTTCAGGCGGACCCCCATGAGGGTTTCTCCCCGGGCGCAGGTGGCCCGCTGAAGATCCGTGAACCCCACCAACGGGTCCAGGCCCAGCCCATCGCCGGAACGGAACACCACCTCCGCGCCTCCGGCGGTGAACAGCTCGTCGAAGACCGCCCGGAGCTCCCTTCTGAGAGCCACCTGGCTCAGGATGTGACTGACCAGCAGCGGGGTCACCACCACCTCGAGCCCACCCCTTTCCAGGAGTGTGACGTTCTCCGGGTCCAGGAGTTCCACCAGGATTCCGGGTCGCTGCTCTCGTTCCTGCGTGATTTCCTGCAGAAGCAGCGCTCCCAGGATGGTCCGGGCGTCGGCTTCCGGTCCCGTGGGAAGCCAGTCGCTCCCCAGGAGTACGATTCCGTCATAGCTCAGGGGATCCAGACGGAGAAGCTCGGAGTGGATGGTGTAATCTCCCTCCAGTTGTCGAACGGGCAGCTGCTGGTCCGTGAGGCCGTAGCGCTGGAGCTGACTCTCCCGCCGTTCCGGTGAGAGTTGCGCCAGGACATCCACCTCGAAGCGTTGGTCCGAATAGGTGCTCAACTCCCGGAGAAGGGCCGGGGCCTTGTGACTCCATCCCAGCAAGAGGATCCGCCGCGAGCCCACCGGAGGGGGAGGGGACTCCCGGGGTTCCCGGGGGATGGGTTCGGGGGAACGACGGAATGCCCCCCTCACGTCGCCCCACGAATGGGCCAGGACGGCGATCCGGTCTCCCGGCTCCACGCGAAAACCCGGGGCCGGGTTGAGGTAGGGCCGGATGCTATCTCCTTCCGGCCGCACCACCCCAAGGACCACCCCCCGGGGAAAGGCGGCGTGGAGGTGCTCCACCGGATGCCCGACGAGCTCCTCCGCTTCGGGAAGATAGATCTCGTTCCCCTCCCCGTTGGAGAGGAGTTCGTTGTAGACGTGGGAGAGTCCAGGATGCCGGAGATTCTGGGCCAGGAGCCGCGCGATGGCGGCGTCGGAGGAAACCAGCTCCAGGGGACCACCATAGGCCCGCTCCGCCACCGCGCGCTTGCGGGAATCGAAGATCTCCGCCACCACATAGGGCTGGTTCTCGCCGGCGGAGGGCTTGGCCCCTCTGGGGGAATCCGGGTCCCGGTCCCCTCCCCCGCCCCTCCCCTTCCCCACCGACGCGGCATCGATGCTCAGGAGGGCCTTGATGGTGCGGGCGTCAAGGTTCACGGCTCCTCCGGCGCCGAAATCCGCCCCGGGGATGAGGATCACGGCGGCGTTCCGGAAGTCCCCCCGCTCCAGATGTTCCGTCCGGAGGGAGGATCCGGTGCGGAGGGTGATGCGCCGCTCGTCCCAGAGGGACCCCAACTGTTCCCGCAGGTCCTGGTGGAGGGCCGGAGTCACCTCCTCGGCCAGGATCACGATCTGGAGGCTCCGCCTTCCGTGGTGCTGGAGAAAGCGTCGGACCCGCTCCTCGGACCGGAGGAGTTCCGCCACCACCGGAACCGTGCGGTTGTTCCACCCCAGGATGAGAACATGATCGGTTCGGGTGACCGGGGTCAGTCCACTTTCCAGCCGGGCCATGGTCACATTCAGCCATTGGGTCATGATGGCCACCAGGGATCCCAGGAAGAGGACATAGCCAGACAGGGTCAAGGCCGTGGCCACCGCCCGGGTGAAGAGCCCCTCGTCGTCTCCCAGGTACCCCGGGTCGCTGAGCCTGAGAAAGGCCCACCACACCGCCTGGGGGAGGGAATCGAAGGTGCCGGAGGGAAGGACCAGGATCCCCGCTGCCACGGAAAGCAGTCCGATGATGGCGGCGGTGAAGAGGAGGCGGTACTGGGGGCCCCGAAGAAGGAACCGCTCCAGCCAGAACTTGAAATGATCGCGGGTGCGACGGGCCATTTGACAGGTGCCCTGGAGCCAGGCAGGATCGATGATTCCCCATGGGAGGCGAGGGGGAAGATGTCCCGCCCCACCCTGGCCGGAAAGGGTGGCCTCCCGTTCCGACCGCCGTTTCCCTCGCTCGATCTGGAGGGACGGTTCCCTGTGCCGATTCAGAAAGGAGGTGGTTCCTTGTCCATCCTGACCCACCGTGGACGTCCGTGCCCGGCACGTTCGAACCATGGGCACTCGAGGTCCGGCCCACCCTCCAGGACCGCTCGTGCCTGGGCCGTCGTGCTGGTGGTCGGGGGGGTGGGGGCCCTGTCGGGCTGTGCCCCTGAGGGGGGGTTCCCATCCACCTCGGACCGCCAGGCCGCCCCTCCCCTGGAGGTGGTGGAGTCCTCCGAAGCCCCGCCGGCCATCGGACCCTATTCCCAGGCCATCCGGGCCGGGCACACGGTCTACGTTGCCGGCCAGTTGGGGATCGACCCCGGCTCAGGGGACCTGGTGGCTGGAGGGATCCGGGAGGAGACCCGGCAGGCCATGGAGAACCTGGGCGCCGTCCTCCGCGCTGCCGGACTGGGGTTTGAACACGTGGTCCTGAGCCAGGTGTACCTCCAGGACGTGGAGGAATTCGGGGCCATGAACGAGGTCTACGGCGAATACTTCAGGGACGCCCCTCCCGCCCGGGCCACCGTGGAGGTGGCCCGCCTTCCCCGGGACGGTCGGGTGGAGATCCAGATGACCGCGGTGGGGCCGGCTCCCTGATGGATCCGGGGCTCCCCGATGCATCCCCCTGACGGATCCGGGGATCGGGCCATCCGTCGGTCCGGTGGTCCGGCGGGCGGGGGACCGATAAATTTCCCCTGTCCCCATCAGAAGGCCGTTGACGAAGGAGAGGGGCCGCGTACGAATCGGGGGCACCGCCGCGAAGCGGTGGTCCGCTGCTCCCGACCGCGGCCCCTTCACCTTCTCGACGGCCTTCTTCCATCGAACCACGGATCCCACGGCTTCGGGATCCCCAACCCACGAGGCCGGTCATGCCCCGACCCGTCCACTCCCGAACTCCGGGGAGACGTCCTTCTCCCTTCGCCCTTTCTGCCCTGTTCCTCCTTGCCGCCCTCCTTTTCCCGGGCCTTCTTTCGCAGCACGGGCAAGGGCTACAGGCCCAGGTCCCCACTCCCCTGGAGCACTTCGGCCACGAGATCGGTGCCGAGGGGGAGCTGGCCAACTGGGACGAGCTCACCGCGTACTACGGGCGGGTGGCCGCCGCCAGCAACCGGGTGACGCTGGATACCCTGGGCCTGGCGACCCTGGGTGCGCCCTTCGTGAAAATGATCATCACGAGTCCTGAGAACCACGCCCGCCTGGACCGCTACCGGGAGATCCAGCACCTCCTGGCCGACCCCCGGCGGATCGGGAGCGATGCGGAGCGGGACGCCCTCATCGAGGAGGGACGCACCGTCGTCCTCCTCACCAGCCACATCCACTCCACCGAGGTGGGGGCCGGACAGATGCCGGCGCGGCTCGTCCACCGGATGGCCACCTCCGACGACCCCAGGATCCGGGAGATCCTGGACGAGGTGATCCTGGTCCTCATCCCGTCCCTGAACCCCGACGGGACCCAGATGGTCTCCAACTGGTGGCGGGAGCACCGGGGCACCGCCTTCGAATCGGCGCCCCTTCCACGCCTCTATCATCACTACATCGGTCACAACAACAACCGGGACTGGTACTTCTTCGCCCAGCAGGAGACCCGCCTCACCGTGGAGGGTGCACACAACACCTGGCGTCCCCAGATCGTCCACGACGTGCACCAGATGGGGAGCGGCGGGGCCCGGTACTTCGTGCCCCCGTATATCGATCCCGTGGAGCCCAACGTGGATCCCCTCATCCTGGCGGCCCTGAACCAGCTGGGGACCTACATCCGAGCGGAGATGGTGAAGGACGGATTCACCGGGATCGTCACCGACGCCATCTTCGACATCTTCACCCCCGCCCGGGCCTACATGCACTACCACGGGGGGGTCCGGATCCTCTCCGAGACCGCCAGCGCCAACTGGGCCCGGCCCATCGACGTGGACTTCGAATCCCTGGGCGGGGACGGCCCCGGGAATTACGACGCCCGTGAGATGAGCTCCAACTTCCCCGCAGTCTGGCCCGGCGGGCGGTGGGGCCTGGACGACATCGTGGACTACATGGAATTCGGCGCCCTGGCCCTCCTCACCAACGCCGCGAAGAACCGGACCTTCTGGCTGGAGAACTTCGCGGAGATCCATCGGCGGGCGGTGGAGGGTGGAGCGTGGGCCGGCTGGCCCGCAGGGTGGGTCATCCCTGCCGATCAGGAAAACGAGGCCGGGGTGGAGCAGTTCCTCCGGGTCCTCACCACCGGGAGCGTGGAGGTCCGCAGGGCGGAGACCACCCTCAACGCGGGCGGACGGAATTTCCCGGCCGGGAGCTACGTGATCTCCATGCGTCAGCCCTACGCCGCCTTTGCGCAGACCCTCCTCGAGGCCCAGGATTACCCGGACCTCAGGCTCTTTCCCGGCGGGCCTCCGATCCGTCCCTACGACGCCACGGCCCACTCCCTCCCCCTCCTCTTTGGGTTCGAGGCGGTAGAACTCTCCGAGCTGGACGAGTCCATCCTCTCCGATCCCATCCCCCAGGTGGAGGCCTTCACCTTCCCGGTGCCGGCCCATCTCATGGGGCCCGACGCTCCCCGCATCGGGCTCTACCGGGCCTATCAGGAGCCCATGCCCGAGGGTTGGACCCGCTGGCTCTTCGACATGGCGGGCATCCGCTACGACGAACTCCGAAACCAGGATCTCCAGGCGGGCGACCTGGCCGACCGGTACGACGTCATCATCTTCCAGGACCAGTCCCCGAGTTCCATCCGGGAGGGCTTTTCCCCCGAGGTGATCCCGGCTCCGTATGCAGGGGGTGTCGGCGCCGAGGGAGAGGCGGCATTGGATGCATTCCTCCGGGCCGGCGGAAGGATCGTGGCCATTGATGAAGCCACCGACTGGGCCATCGAGGCCTTTGGGCTGGGGGTCCGGAACGCCGTGGCCGACCTTCCCGACGAGGACTTCTACATTCCCGGCTCCATTCTCCGATTGAACCTGGATCCGGAGCACCGTTTCAGCCGGGGTGTCCCGGCGGAGAACATGGCCTGGTACTGGCGGACCAGTCGGGCCTTCGAGGTGACCGACCCCGCCGCAAGGGTGGTGGGGCGCTTCGGCGAGGGAAACCCCTGGCTGGCCGGGTGGGTCCTGGGCGAGGAGTTCGTCGCCGGCGCCCCTGCGCTGGTGGAAGTTCCCCACGGGGAGGGAGCTGTGGTCCTCTTTGGCTTCCAGCCCAACTTCCGGGGGCAGACCGTGGCCTCCTGGCCCATCTTCTTCAACACGTTGGAGCGAAGGGAGTAGGCAAGCCTTCCCAGCGTTCCGGGAAGGATGGCGGCGGAGGGGACCGATGGGTCCTCTCCGCCGTTCTCCTTTCCACCTCGAGCCGGGGCCCGAGGCCGATGTGCGGGTTGACAAACGAGGTTATGAAAGATATCTGACAGATAACCGTAAGTTTCTCCGGGCGTCCCCTCTTCTTGGGTGAAGCGGAGATATCCGGGGACCCACCACCTTCGGGTGAGGGAGGTCTTGACCATGTCAGAACCTCATGTGCGCAGTCGACGGCGGAAGCGACCCTCCCGGTTCGGGACGGGGCTTGCCGCAGTGGCCCTTGTGGCCCTCCTGCCATTGCAGGTGGCGGCCCAGGGCGTCATCACGGGAACCGTGACCGAGGCGGGGACCCAGCGTCCGCTGGTGAACGCCCAGGTCTACATCCAGGGCACCACCCTGGGATCCCTCTCAAACGCCAGGGGACAGTTTACCATCCAGAACGCGCCGGCCGGCGAGGTCACGGTCCGGGCCGAGCTCATCGGCATGGCGGCCCAGAACCAGACCGTCACCGTGGTAACTGGGCAGACCGTGACCGTGGATTTCCAGCTCCGGCAGACCACCCTGGCGCTGGACCAGATCGTGGTCACCGGCGCCGGTGTGGCCACGGAGCGGCGACGGCTCGGAAACACCATCGCCACCATCGATGTGGGTGACCTCCAGACGGCCCCAGTGAGCAGCATGTCCGAGATCCTCACGGGCCGGGAGCCGGGAATGGTCGGGCTTCCCGGTGGTGGAGTGGCCGGAGAGGGGGCCCGGATCCGGATCCGGGGCTCCGCTTCCCTTTCGCAGTCCAATGAACCGGTGATCTATGTGGACGGGATCCGGGTGGACAATGCCCAGGGCTTCGGCCCCGGCATGGGCGCGCCCGGCGGCTCACCCTCCCGCCTCGACGACATCAATCCGGAATCCATCGAACGGATCGAGATCCTGAAGGGAGCGGCTGCGGCCACCCTGTACGGGACCCAGGCCTCCAACGGCGTCATCCAGATCTTCACCAAGCGGGGCCAGGCAGGTACCCCCCGTTACGACGTGAGCATCGAGCAGGGGTTCAGTCGCTACCCGCTGGGACGGCTGGCCGATCACGCCGGTTTCGTCCAGGCACAGGGCCCCACAGGGCCCGATGTGGGGGTCCAGGGTGTCCAGGAGCGGTGGGGGCTCAACGTCCAGCCCTGGGAGGTCTTCGAGGTGGACATGATTTCCCCCCACTTCGGCACCGGTCACACCCAGACCTACACGGCGTCGGTGACCGGGGGGACCCAGGCCGTCACCTACTACGTCTCGGGGCGTCTGGCCACCGAGGACGGGCCCTATGACGGGAGCGCCTTCGCCGGCCCCGGGATGCGGGTTGCCAACGATGAGAGCACCCGGATGCAGTTCAACGCCAACGTGGAGCTCTTCCCCCGGGACGACGTCCGGATCCGGGTCTCCTCCAACTACACGGAGATGAACCACGAAGTCCCGGACACCAACAACAACATCTTCGGGGTCCTCTCCAGCATCATCAACAGCCGGCCGGACCGCGCCCGCGAGGGGAACCTCTTCGGCTCGCCTGCCTTCGCCACCACCCGCGAGAACTGGCATCGTCTCCGGGATCAGGAGGTGCAGCGCTTCGGAGGCGCCTTCACCACCGTCTGGCAGGCCTCCTCCAATGTCGCGGTGGACGCCACGGTGGGGGTGGACCTGGTGAACCAGCGGGGGGTGCGTTTCATCCCCTTCGGATGGAATGTGGACGCGTTCACCGGTTCAAACATCCTGGGCCAGCGCACGGTGAGCGACCGGAACCATCGGGAGGTGACGCTGGACCTGAAAGGGACCTGGAGCACGAGCTTCGGGGACGACTGGACCGCCGAGTTCCTGGCCGGTGGGCAGGGCTTCCTCACCCGGACCAAGAGCCAGTCCGGTAGCGGAAATGAGTTCCCTGGACCGGGACTCGAGGTGGCCGGAGCGGGCGCCCTCCAGAATGTGACGGAGGCCTTCCTGGAGGAAGCCAACGTGGGCATCCTGGGTCAGGCCCAGCTGGGCTTCCGGGACTATGCGTTCTTCACCTTCGGCGGTCGTTACGACGAGCACTCCGCCTTCGGTGAGACGGCGGGGGGCGCCTTCTATCCCAAGGTGAGTGCTTCGGTGATCCCGAGCCAGCTCCCGGGATGGGACGGAGACCGTCTCTCCACGCTGCGCCTCCGGGCGGCCCTCGGGACCTCCGGGCTTCAGCCTGGCGCCTTCGATCAGTTCACCACCTTCTCCCCCCTGGCCTCCGCCGAGGGACCGGGTGTGGCTCCCTTCAACCTGGGCAACCCCGACCTGAAGCCCGAGACCTCCCTGGAGTGGGAAGTGGGGACCGAGATCGGCATTCTCGAGGATCGGGCCTCCATCGACTTCACCTACTGGAACCGGACCGTCTCCGACGTGCTGGTGGACCGGCAGTTTGCTCCCTCAGGGGGATTCCGGTTCACCCAGCTGGACAACATCGGGGAGATGAAGTCCTGGGGCCTCGAGATCGGTACCAACCTCGTGGCGGTGACCCGTCCCAACCTCTCCGCCAACCTCTTCGTCAACGCCTCCTTCCTCCGGGAGGAGATCACCGATCTGGGCGGAGCGCCACCTCTCAAGGTGGGCGGCTCCTACCCCCGCTACCGGCAGTTCACCGAAGAAGGATTCCACCCCGGAGCCTTCTTCGGGCCGATCCTGGACGAGAGCGTGGAGATCCCCGTCCACCTCGGGGACTGCCAGCCCCTCTCCCGGGCCCAGCTTTCGAGCTTCCTGTCCCAGCCCCGGGACCCGGGCACCCTTCAGCCCTTCGTCCTGGACTGCGGGACGCCGGAGATGCTCCTCCACTACCTGGGCAAGCCGATCCCGGACTGGCAGGGGGCCTTCGGGACCAACATCACCATGTTCGGAAACTTCACCCTCAACACCCTCTTCGAGTACCGCTTCGGCAACTTCCATATCCATGACCTGGATGGCGCCTTCCGTCGGTCCCACCCCCTCATCGGGAGGAACATCCGAGACGCCGCGCAGGTGGAATCCACTCTCCTGAACCCCGGCAGCACCGTGGATGAACGGGTGGCCGCCGCCGAGAAGTGGGTGCGGGAACTGGCGGCCCTCTCCCCCTACGACGGGCTGAATGAGATCCATGAGGCGGATTGGCTCCGCCTCCGGGAAGTAAGCCTCACCTATCGCGCGCCCTTCGAGTGGGCGGAGCGGGTGGGCGCGTCGTCCCTTGCCATCACGGCGGCCGGCCGGAACCTGGGGATGTGGACCAAGTTCCCGGGAACGGATCCGGAGTTGGACACCGCCGCAGGAGAGGGCGATGGAGGCCTGACCAGCAACTTCCTGGTGGGCACCGTGGGATGGGGCGTTCCCATTCCCCGACGTTTCACCTTCTCCGTACGGGCCAGCTTCTGAGGCCCCCCAAACCGCAGACGTTCACTCTCAAGCGAGGATGTCATGATGAGAACGAATGAATGGCGGGCCCGGGGGCATTGCGACCTCGGAGCCCACCCTGGGAAGAAGCGACGCCTTCCGGCCGGACTGGGACTCTTGATGGTGGGACTGGTGGGGCTGGCAGGCTGCGACAGCCTGCTGGACGTGGAGAACCCCAACCAGTTGGTACAGGAGGACCTGGAGACGCCGGCCTCCGCGACGGCACTGGCCAACGGGGCCCTCTCCACGGCGGCACGGGCGGCGGGGGAGATCGTTCTTCTCCACGCCTCAGCCGCGGACGAGCTCGTCTTCACCGGCTCCCGGGATGCCTGGATCCAGTTGCAGGAGGGTGACCTCCGGGATCCGGCCAATGAGTTCTCGGATGCGGCGTGGCCCTTCATCGCCGAGGGTCGGTGGATGTCCGATGAGGCCAACCGTCTCCTGAGCCAGTTTGACCAGGAGGGGAATCTTGGAAACCGGAATCTCCTGGCCCGGACGCGCCTCTATTCGGCGATCATCCGAACGTTGATCGGAGATCTGTGGGAGGACTTCGTGTTCTCGGACCGGCAGGAGACACAGCCGCCCATCGGGGCTGGAAACATGCCCCAGCTCTACGACCAGGCCATCCAGGACCTGGACGCGGGGCTCACCGTCGCCCAGGCCACCGGAAACGCGGCGCTTCAGGCCGCCATCCTGGCCCAGCGCGCCCGCACCAAGCACGCGAAGGCGGTGCGGATGAAATTCACACCGGCGGGAACCTCACCGGCGGAGCCGCTGGTGAACGATGCCGGAGCGGTGGCCGACGCCCAGGCCGCGCTGGCCCTCGTGGAGGACGGCTGGCAGTTCCGGTTCCTGTACAGTTCCGGAACGGTGAGCAACTCCTGGGGCGGATGGGTGAACGAGCGCCTCGAACTGCGTCCGTCCGACGTCTATGTGGCGCCCACGGCAGATGACAAGCGGGTGGAGTCCATAACCCTGCTGGATCCCATCGACGAGGTGCCGGCCCCGGCGCTGGACGCCATCATCTCCGAGGCGGTGGTGGCCCGGAACTGGCCTCCTCTGACGGTGGTCTCCGCTCGGGAACTCCGGCTCATCCTGGCGGAGGCGGCATTGGCGGCAGGCAACGAGGCCGGCTTCACGGAGCAGATCAACCGGGTACGGGCACTGGACGGTCTGACGCCCTATAGCGGCCAGCTCCCGGCCATGGAGTTGCTCCAGCATTCCCGGAAGGCCGGTCTGTATTTGACAGGCCGGCGGCTGGCGGATCACTATCGATTCGGGACCACCTCTCCGCTGTGGAATCCCAATGCCGATGCGGCTCGTCGCCCCGGTACGCTCTTCCCCATCGCTCAGGTCGAGCGAACATCGAACTGCCACCTGGTGGGAACGTGCTGATTCCAATTCCTTCTCTCCCCCCCCCCCCCCCCGCCGCCCCCGGCCCGGGCCGCCCGCTTCTCTTCCTGGCCTGTATCGGTGTGGTGGCCGGTTGCTACGCGTACGTTCCGGTGGTGGGAGAGGATCCCGTTCCCGGGGACGATGTGCGGCTCCGACTCGCCGGACCTGCGGCCGGAGAGCTTTCCGACCGGGTGGGTCGGCCCATCCGGGCCGTGGAGGGCCCCCTGATCGGGCTGACGCCCGACTCCCTCCGGCTGGACGTGGGGTGGGGTGCGATCTACGCAGGCACGGTCTTCGAGGGCCGCCGCGATACTCTGCAGTTCCACCGTTCCCAGGTCCTGGAGGTCGACCGGAAGGAATTCTCCCGGACCCGGACGGGCATCCTGGCCGCCGCCTTCGGCGCGGTGGCGGTGCTGGTGATCCGCTCCATCACCGGGGGAGGACAGGGGCAGCCGACCCAGAACGGGGACCTGCCCTTCTGACGCTCCCTTTGAGGAGGTGGACAGCTACCGTGCGAATGCTGCTGTCAGCTCCCGTTTCGATGGCTGTGGGGTCGGCGCTGGTTCTGCTGGCCTCGGGGTGTGATCCGAACGGCTCCGGTGAGGCCGTTCGTCCCGTCGAGAGCGGATCATCGGTGTCTTCCTTCGCCACCCACCCCGACCGATTACTCGGGTCGGGGGATCCGGGGTTCGTGGGGGATGCCGCCTGCGTTCCCTGCCATGGCGATGTGGTGGATCGGTACCGGGACACGAATCATAGCCGGTCCCTCTCGGACTTCGATCCAGCCGGCGCTCCCGAACGTTTCGAAGGAAGCTCGCTGTCTGGAATCCCTGCCAATGCGTTCCCGGAGGGATGGATCCACAGCCCCGTGGACGGCCTCCTCTATCAGGCCGCCCTCGACGGAGTCCGCCTCGTCCAGCGAGAGGTGTTGAGGACGGAGGATGGGCGCGGGGTGGCCCACGAGGTGACCTTCCCCGCCGACCAGGTCGTCGGATCGGGAAACCAGACCCGCTCCTACCTCATGGTCCGCAACGGACGGGTCACCCAGATGCCCCTTACCTGGTATGCCCAGGAGGCGCGATGGGATCTGAGCCCCGGATACGCCGAGGCCAACGACCGGTTCAGTCGGCCCATCATCCTGCAGTGCCTGGCCTGCCATGGAGATCTTCCCCGGCTGGAGCCCCACACCCAGAACGTCTTCGCCGAACTCCCCCGGGCCATTTCCTGCGAGCGATGCCACGGGCCCGGAGCGGAGCATGTGGAGCGTCGCATGGCGGGGGATGCCCCCGGCGATGGAGATGAAGGCGGGGATCCCTGGATCGTGAACCCCGTGCGCCTGGATCGCACAGCGGAACTGGCGGTCTGCGCCCAGTGCCATCTGGCCGGGGTCATGGCCTACCCGGACGGGGAGGATCCCATGACCTTCCGTCCCGGGATGGAGCTGGCGGAGAACCGGGCGGTGTATGTGCCGGCGCTGCAATTGGAGGATCCGGACTGGGTGGGAATCGACTCCCATCCGATCCGCCTGGCCCGGAGCGCCTGCTTCCAGGCCACGGAGATGACCTGCACCACCTGCCACCTGTCCCATATACCCGGCACCGAAGTGCCCCCGGACCACTATCGGAATCGCTGTGTGGACTGCCACGGAGGGATGACGCCTTCCAGCAATCCCTCCCCCGGCTCCGATCCGGCGAGTGGGGGGGAGCTCTGCTCCCGGCCTGGCCTCGCCTCGCCCCAGGAAGCCATGTCAGGGGACTGCGTAGGATGCCACCTGACGGCAGGGGGAACCAGCGATGTCCCCCATGTGCGCTTCACCGACCACTGGATCCAGCGGGTGCCTCGCCCGCCCCTTCCCCCGGAGGCGGGACGGCCGGTGATCGACTCGCCGGTGCCGGTGGCCCTGGTGGAGGTGGGTGCGCTGGGGATGCTGGCCCGCCCCGAACTCCTCCTCCACCGATCCGAGGCCCTCCAATCCTCCCTTCGCACCGAGGCGCTCTTCCACTTCTACGAGACCATGCATCGCCACTCGGGCTACCTCTCGCAGGTGATAGCGGCCGGCCGGGAGATGCTTCACGCGGATTCCGGTGTGGACGCCGGTGGAGGTGCCCGGGGCGACGCCACGGCCGAGGCACGGATCGCCCTGGCCCGGGCTCTCCTGGAGATGGACTCGGTCACGGCTGCCGAAGGCGTGCTCGAAGAGACGGTTCGCCGGTACCCTGAGCATCCCTGGAGCCATTTCATCCTGGGAGCACTCCTGGAGGAACGTCGCGGGCGCCCGGCCGACGCTCTTCCTCACCTGGATCGGGCCCTGGCCCTGCAGCCCCGACTGAACGAGGTCCGGGCCAAGCGGGCTGAAAACCTCTACGCGCTGGGGCGACGCGGCGAGGCGCTCCGTGAACTCGAGACGGTGGTGGAGGATGAATCTCTTCATCGCCCCAGGAGCTGGTTCAACCTGGGGATCCTCCGGCGGGAGATGGGGGATGCCTCGGGGGCGGCCCTCGCCTTCCAGGCCGCCGCAGATACCGATCCCCGAAACGCGGAGCCCCTGCTCCAGCTGGGCACCCTCCAGATGGAGCAGGGGGACCTGGAGGCGGCGGAGGCCATCTTCCGCCGGGCGGTGGCCGCAGACCCGGACCATCCCGGGGCCCACGGCAGCCTGGCGCTGGTCCTCCTCGAGGTGGGGAGGATGGACGAGGGGCGGACCCGCCTCCGGCGGGTACTCGAACTGGATCCGGGGAACCAGGCGGCCCGGAATCTCCTTGCGCAGGTGGGAGGGTAAGCGAAGCCAACGGCGCCGCTCCCTCTCCCTCCGCGCCCTTCAGACCTCCCGGGCGGTGTTGATCACCGTGATCCCCCGGTGCCGCGTGGCGGGGCAGCCGTGGGAAATGGCGTTGGACTGGGCCGGCTGGCCCTTCGCGTCCCCCACCGTGCCGTACATGAAGTAGGTGCTCTCCCCCCCCGCCAGGTCCATGGCGTTCCAGAACTCCGGGGTCCGGATCTGGTAGGCCACGTCCTTCAGCATCCCCCCGATGCGGCCGTTCCGGATCTCCCGGAAGACCTGTCCGCCGTACTGGGAGTTGTAGCGCTGCTGGTCGATGGAGAAGGAGCCCCGCCCCTCGATGAGGATCCCGTTCTCGATGTCTCCGGCCAGCTCCTCCACGCTCACATCCCGGTCCGGATAGGGGAGGAGGTTGATGTTGGGCATCCGCTGGAACTGGACGTCCGCCCAGGACTGGGCGTAGGAGTTTCCGTGGGACCGCACTTCCCTTCCCTGGCTCCGGTACCAGTCCTCGAGCCAGGGGGCCTGTTCCCGGGTGGTCTGGAGGTCGTTCAGGATCCCGTCCTTCACGATATGGTAGTCCCGGGGCTTAACCCCCTCGTCGTCCCATCCCACGGTGGCCAATCCTCCCTCGGCGGACCGCTCTCCCACCACGTTCATCCACTCCGGCCCATACTGGAACCGTCCCAGGAATTCCTCCAGCGGCCAGATGAAGGAGGTCCCGGCGTAGTTGGCCTCGAAGCCGAAGATCCGGTCCAGCTCGGTGGGGTGGGCGATGGACTCGTGGAGGGTGAGCCCCAGGTGGGAGGGGAGGAGGACCAGGTCATAGCGGCCGGGCTCCACCGACCGGGCGGAGAGCTTCTCCACGGCGTCGGAGGCATACTGGGGAGCCTGCCCCGGCAGGTCCGAGTCCACCACGTGCTCCCACCCCAGCCCCAGCGGGGGGATCTCGGTGGAGTTCCTGGACTGGAAGTCGGACCCGTCGGCGGCCACCGCGGTGACGCTCATGGTGGGGTAGGACTGGAAGACCACCTGGTCCGTGACCGTCCCCTCCGAGTTGGCGAAGAACTTGTCCTCCCGGAGGAAACGGAGGTTCGACGTCACCACCCGCACGCCCCCCACGGCCAGGGCCGCCTCGTTGGCCTGGAGGAGGTGGGCCACCTTCTCTTCGATGGGGATCGCGAAGGGGTCGATGCGGATGGGGCTTCGCCACACCCCGTCGGTCTCCACCTCGGCGGGGGCCAACTCCACCGGCCGACGCTGGGCGGCCCGGTTGGCCCGGGCCTGGGCCACCGCCACCCGGGTGACCCGCTCCACCTCTGCCAGGGTCAACGTCCCGCTGGCGGCAAACCCCCAGGTGCCATCCACCAGGACCCGGACCCCGAACCCCGAAGTGAGGTTGTCCGCGACGCCCGTGATCCTCCGGTCCCGGGTGGAGAGGGCCTGGAGCCGATTGGTGTTGATCCGGACGTCGGCGTATTCCGCCCCGGCGGAGCGGGCGGTCTCCAGGGCCCGGTCCGCCAGGGGCCGTGGGTCCTCGTCGGCACCTCGCGATCGGACACTCGGCCCCAGGATCCCGTGGAGGGCCTGGGCCTCCCTCAGGCCTCCGGCGTGCATGATCAGGGGAAAGCCGGCCGCGGCCAGGGTGGAGTGCCGGAGGAAGTCGCGTCGTTTCATGGCGGGCCAGGAATCGTCAGGGGTGGGAGAGCGGGGGACGCATCTCCGACGGTAGGTCACCCCCCCATGGCGTGGCAAGGCCGCAGACTTCGACCCCTTCCCGGGTTGTCCGAAGGGCGGAGGGCGCGCAATCTCCATGGCATGAACCATTCGGCAGAATCCGCGCTCTGGCAGCTCAACCGGGAAGTGGTCCAATGCCGGGCCTGCCCCCGCCTGGTGGCGTGGCGGGAGAGGGTGGCCCGGGAGAAGCGGGCCGCCTTTGCTGACCAGGAATACTGGGGACGACCGGTCCCCAGCTTCGGCGATCCCGATGCCAGGGTCCTGGTGGTCGGGTTGGCCCCGGCAGCACACGGAGCGAACCGCACAGGCCGGATGTTCACCGGGGATCGCTCCGGGGAATGGCTCTATCGGGCGCTTCACCGGGCCGGCTTCGCCAGTGGGCCGGATTCCGTTGGGCGGAACGACGGACTGACCCTCACCGATTGCTGGATCACAGCCGGCGTCCGGTGTGCCCCGCCAGGGAATCGTCCCACGCCGGACGAGCGGAGGGCCTGCCGACTCTTCCTGGAGCGGGAACTGGAGATCCTCCTCCCGCGTCTGCGCTGCATCGTCGCGCTGGGGGGCTTCGCCTTCGACCACACCCTTCGCCTTCTCCGGGATCGGGGCCTTCCCGTACCCACTCCCAAGCCCCGCTTCGGTCACGGGGTGGAGGTGCCGGTGGATGTACCGATGACCGCGGAGGTACCGATGACGGTGAACCAGGACGAAGGGGAGACCTCCAGGGGTCCGGGCGCCCCGCCGACCCCAGCGCCAGCCTCCAAGAGCGATCCAGCCTCCCTGACCAACCCGGCCTCCCGCACGGTCCATCTCCTGGCTTCGTACCATCCGAGCCAGCAGAACACCTTCACCGGGACCCTCACCGAGGAGGCGTTCGACGCCATCTGGACCCGGGCCAGGGAGATTGCACGGGGATCCGGGGGGGACTAGGTTCTCCGCACAGCCGCCAGGGGTACCCCGCATCGCCGGGGTTGAGACAGTCCCTTGGAACCTGATCCGGTTCACACCGGCGTAGGGAGAGCGGCGCGCCAGGAGGGTCCGACCCCTCCTTCCCGGTTTCCCGGGGTACCACACGCGCGTAATCCGCTTCCGCTGCGGAGACGCGCCTTTTTGTTTCCGCAGGATGCGTCGCAGGGCCGGATCCCACCTGGAACCGGAGCCGCACGCCCATGTCCGACCGCTCATCGTCCGACCACTCATCGTCCGACCACTCGACTGACGCCCGTCCCTCCGAGTATGGCAGCGCCTTTCCCAACTCCTTCAAGGTCCACGTAGAGGGCACCCGGGGGATCCGGGTTCCCATGCGGGAGATCCGCCTTTCGGGAGGGGAGCCGCCCCTCCGGGTCCCCGATACCAGCGGTCCCCGGGGATACGATCCCCGGGAGGGGCTCCCCCATCTCCGCTCGGAGTGGATCCAGCCCCGGAATGGTGGCTCATCGGGGGGCGTGGTCACCCAGATGCATTACGCCCGGAAGGGGGAAATCACCCCGGAGATGGAGTTCGTGGCCATCCGGGAGGGGATGGAGGCGGAGTTCGTCCGGAGCGAGGTGGCCCGGGGTCGCGCCATCATCCCCGCCAACATCCGACATCCGGAGCTGGAGCCCACCATCATCGGGCGCAACTTCCGTGTGAAGATCAATGCCAACATCGGGAACTCGGCGGTGAAGAGCTCCATCGAGGACGAGGTGGAAAAGCTCCGGTGGGCCACCCTGTGGGGGGCCGACACCGTCATGGATCTGTCGACGGGGAAGGACATTCATGAGACCCGGGAGTGGATCCTCAGGAACTCCCCGGTCCCCATCGGAACCGTCCCCATCTACCAGGCGCTGGAGAAGGTGGGTGGTGTCCCCGAGGATCTCACCTGGGAGGCCTACCGGGACACCCTCATCGAGCAGGCGGAGCAGGGTGTGGACTACTTCACCGTCCACGCCGGGGTCCTTCTCCGCTATATCCCCATGACGGCGAATCGATTGACGGGGATCGTCTCCCGGGGTGGGAGCATCTTGGCCAAGTGGTGCCTGGCCCATCACCAGGAGAGCTTCCTCTACACCCGCTTCCGGGAGATCTGCGAGATCATGCAGGCCTACGACGTCTCCTTTTCCCTGGGAGACGGCCTTCGGCCGGGGAGCATCGCCGATGCCAACGACGAGGCCCAGTTCGCCGAGCTGAAGACCCAGGGAGAGCTCACCCGGGTCGCCTGGGAGATGGAGGTCCAGACCATGTGCGAGGGTCCGGGACACGTTCCCATGCACCGGATCAAGGAGAACATGGACAAGCAGCTCGAGTGGTGCGACGAGGCCCCCTTCTACACCCTCGGGCCCCTCACCACCGACATCGCCCCGGGATACGACCACATCACCAGCGCCATCGGCGCCGCCCAGATCGGATGGTACGGCACCGCAATGCTCTGCTACGTGACCCCAAAGGAACACCTGGGGCTTCCCAACCGGGATGACGTAAAACAGGGGGTCATTGCCTACCGCATCGCCGCCCACGCCGCCGACCTGGCCAAGGGCCACCCCCACGCCCAGGCCTGGGACGACGCTCTCTCGAAGGCTCGCTTCGACTTCCGCTGGCGGGACCAGTTCCACCTGGCCCTGGATCCGGAGACGGCGCTGGCGTACCACGACGAGACCCTCCCGGCGGAGGGAGCCAAGGTGGCCCACTTCTGCTCCATGTGCGGGCCGAAGTTCTGCTCCATGAAGATCACCCAGGACGTGCGCGAGTATGCCGCCAGGATGGGAATGGACGGCATCGGCGAACTCACCGAAGCGCTGGAGGTGGGACTCCGGGAGAAGGCCGAGGAGTTCCGGGAAGGGGGGAACCGGATCTATGTTGCCCCCGGGGTCGCATCCGAAGTAGCGCCCGGCGACGAGTGACCGGGGTCAGCCCCAGTGGGCGGAGGCTCCCGCGGTCCACATCCACGGGTCTCGCGATCCAGGGCATGGGTCTCGGTCCCCGGGGGGTTCTTGAGTTCCTCCATCCCTCAACGAACCGGCCATCCACGCGAAGAACTCCTTGAGGTCCACGACACCGGGTGAAGCTCCGGTGACCCCGCGCCCTGACAGACCATCGGCACCATCCCCCACGGTGTGTCTGTCAGGACGCGGGGTGGCCCCCGGTCCGGTCCCCGTCCTCGTCCCCGGCCCGGGTGAGGGCCGGTTCCCTTCCCTTCCCGCTCTCGAATAGTCGCTTGAGGTTCCGGGCCGCCTGACGGATGCGCTGTTCGTTTTCCACGAGAGCGATCCGCACATGGTCGTCACCATGTTCCCCGAAGCCCAACCCAGGAGCCACGGCCACCTGCGCCTCCTGGAGGAGGAGCTTGGCGAAGCCCACCGAGCCCAGGTGGGAATACCCTTCCGGGATAGGGGCCCAGGCGAACATGGTGGCCGGGGGTGAGGGAATGGTCCACCCCGCCCGCCCGAAGGACTCCACCAGGACATCACGGCGATGCCGGTAGGTTTGCCGGTGGAGTTCAATGCAGTCCTGCGGTCCGTTCAGCGCGGCCGTGGCCGCCACCTGGATGGGGGTGAAGGCCCCGTAGTCCAGGTAGGATTTGACCCGGGTCAGTGCTGAGATGAGCTTAGGGTTCCCCGCGGCGAATCCCATGCGCCATCCCGCCATGGAATAGGTCTTGGAGAGGGAGGTGAACTCCACCGCCACCTCCTTGGCCCCCGGAATCTCCAGGATGGAGGGGGGGGGCTCCCCCTCGAAGTAGATCTCGGCGTAGGCCAGGTCGGAGAGGATGTAGATCCCGTGCTTCCGGGCGAAGGCCACCACCTCCTCGTAGAACGCCCGGTCCACTACCCGGGCTGTGGGGTTGGAGGGGAAGTTGAGGATGAGGGCCGAAGGGCTGGGTACCGCGTGTCGGTGGGCCTGCTCCAGGGAGGCCATCAGGTCCCCGCCGGACACCAGGGGGACGGACCGGACCGAGGCCCCGGCGATGGTGAAGCCGAAGGCGTGGATGGGATAGCTGGGATTGGGGCAGAGGATCACGTCCCCGGGAGCGGTGATGGCCTGGGCCAAGTTGGCGAGGCCCTCCTTGGAGCCCAGGGTGACAATGGCCTCCCGCTCCGGATCCAGCTCCACGCCGAACCGCCGTTGGTAGTAGGCTGTGAGCGCCCGACGGAGCCCGGGGATCCCACGGGAAATGGAATACCGGTGGCTCTTGGGGTCCGCCACCGTCTCCACCAGCTTCTCCACGATGTGTTTCGGGGTGGGGAGGTCCGGATTTCCCATACCGAAATCGATGACATCCTCTCCCCGGGCCCGGGCTGCGGCCTTCAGGGCGTTCACCTCGGCGAAGACGTAGGGAGGAAGGCGTCGGATCCGGTAGAACTCGGAGTCCGGGGTGGTGGCGTCGGGAACCATGGAAAGCGGGGGTGGAAGGGTTGGGTCCGGCATGGCGTCAGGGACGGATGTGACCCTGACCGTGAACGCGATACTTGTAACTGGTCAGATGCTCCGCCCCCACCGGGCCCCGGGCATGGATCCGCCCCGTGGCGATTCCGATCTCGGCGCCGAAGCCGAACTCTCCGCCATCGGCAAACTGGGTGGAGGCGTTGTGCATGACGATGGCAGCATCCACCTCCCGTAGGAAGTGCTCGGCGGCCCTGGGGTCCTGGGTCACGATGGCCTCGGTGTGCCCCGTGCCGTGGGCGGCGATGTGGGTCAGGGCCTGGTCCAGTCCGGCCACCACCCGAACGCCGAGGACGGCATCCAGCCACTCCGTATCCCAGTCTTCTTCGACGGCCGGTTCCATGGCCAATCCGTGGGCTTCCGCGACACGATGGGCCGCCTGGTCGCCCCGGAGGCGGCAGCCGGCGGCCGCCAGCGCCTGGATCAGGTCGGGAAGGAGAACTCCGGCCACCGACTCGTCGATGAGGAGGGTCTCGGTGGCCCCGCAGATCCCGGTTCGTCGCATTTTGGCGTTGACAAGAATCCGCTTGGCCATCTCCGGGTCGGCCCCGGCGTGGACATAGGTGTGGTTCACGCCCATGAGGTGTCCCAGTACAGGAACCCGGCTCTCTTCCTGGACCCGGGCCACCAGGGAGCGGCCGCCCCGGGGGATGAGGAGGTCCACGTATTCCGTCATCCGCAGAAGGTGGCCCACCAGCGCCCGATCCTGGGAGGGGACCTGGCTCACGGCATCGACGGGAAGGCCGGCGTGCTCCAAACCTGTGCGGACGGCGTCGAGGATCACCTCCACCGACCGTCGACTCTCGCTACCACCCCGGAGGATGGCGGCGTTTCCGGACTTCAGACAGAGACCGGCGGCGTCGGCGGCCACGTTGGGGCGGCTCTCGAAGACGACGGCGATTACGCCCAGGGGCACGCGGACCCGCTGGAAGGCCATGCCATCGTCCCGTTGCCACTCCTGGTCCACCGCCCCCAGAGGGTCGGGGCGCCGGGCGATGGCCTCCAGCCCCGACGCCATGGCCTCGACCCGCTCCTTGGTGAGGCGAAGCCGGTCCAGGAAAGCGTCGGGGCGGTCCCCTCGTCCGGCGGCCGCCAGGTCCAGGGCATTGGCGGCCAGAAGCGCCTCCGTCCCGCCCCGAATCGCCGCCGCCGCCTGGACCAGGGCGTCCACGCGCTGCGTGTGGGGAGCCTTCACGAGGCCCTGCTGGGCCTCTCGCGCCCGGCGCCCCAGAGCTTGCATCTCGGGGGGGAGTGGGTCTTTCTCCCCCCGTTTCCCCGCTCCTGCGCCAGTTCTCGTCCCCGTCGCCCGGCCCTCCGTCGCTTCCACCTCGCCCATGGACATCGTCCCGGCATCCCCTCCCGCATCCTTCCCCACGTCCTGCTCCACGGCCCCTCCCATCGCTGATTGGTCCCTCATGATCGGGTCTCTCCTTTCTCGCGGGAGGTAAGGGCCAGGTTGTCCCGGTGGATCAGGACGTCCGGGCCTTCATACCCCAGGAGTTCGGTGAGCCGGTCCGAGCGGTGCCCGGCGATGCGGGCCGCCTCCCCTGAATCGTAGTTCACCAGCCCCACTCCGGCATCCTCTCCCTGTTCTCCTACAAGGCGGACGGGGTCTCCCCGGCGGAAGACCCCTTCGACAGCTCGCACGCCCACGGCCAGGAGGCTTCGCCCTTGCCGGACCGCACGGATCGCTCCCGTGTCCGCCACCACCTTTCCCCTGGGCCGCACCGTCGCCGCGATCCAAGCCTTGCGGGCCGTGAGAGGCTCGACGGAGGGGATGAACCAGGTGGCCCGCCCGCCCCGCTTCAGGGCCCCCAACGAGCCCACGGCCACCCCCGACGCGATGGCCAGGTGGGCCCCCGCGCCCAGGGCGATTCGGGCTGCGGCCACCTTCGAGGCCATTCCCCCGGTTCCCAGCGAGGTCCCGGTCCCCCCGGCCATGGCTTCCACGGCCGGGGTGATGGTCCGGACGGTGGGAATGTGCTGGGCCGCTTCCGAGCGGCGGGGGTCCGCGTCGTAGAGGCCATCCACATCCGAGAGGAGAACCACCAGGTCGGCGCTGATGAGCTGGGCCACCCGGGCCGCGAGTCGGTCGTTGTCCCCGAATTTGATCTCGTCGGTGGCCACCGTGTCGTTCTCATTGATGACGGGGACGATCCCCCGCTCCAGGAGGGCCTCCAGGGTTCCTCTGGCGTTGAGATGTCGCTGACGGTCCTCCGTGTCCTGAGGGGTGACCAGGACCTGGGCGGTAACCATGCCATGGCGGGCGAATGCCTCGCGATATGCCTGGCTCAACCGGATCTGGCCCACGGCAGCAGCGGCCTGCCGATGGGCCAGCTCACTGATCCGGTGCTCCATGGCCTGGAGGCCCAGCCCCACGGCACCCGAACTGACGATGGCCACGGCCTGTCCCCCCTCACGGAGTTCCGCCACGTCCCGGGCCAGGGCATCGAGCCAGCGCCGCCGAATCCTTCCCTGGCTGACCACGAGGGAGGACCCCACCTTCACCACCACTCGGGGGGCCCGGGTCAGCATCGGAGGTGTTTCCCTGCTCGAGCTGCCCCTGACTTCGTCGTCAGGGCCTTCGGTCTCCGAACTTCCGGACGCACGGGCGCAACGCCCTCCCCGGACGGAATCCCCGCTCAGGGTTCCTCACCTGAAGCGGCGTCCGCCGCCGCCGTGGCGGGTGTCGGAGCCATCTCCAGCCCATCCCAGTTCAGCACCGCGTTCCAGGCCAGGGCGAAGGAGCCCCGGGTCTGGTTCCTGTGCAGGGTCCGGATCCCGAAGAGGACGATGTTCCCCTGACCCATGGGAACCGAGACCACGGCCGGGTGACCCCCCAGGCCCTGGCGCTCCAAGACCAGTCCGCTCATGAAGACACGGTCCGCCGGGGCGTAGCGGAGGATCACGTTCTCCCGTTGGTCCTGGGCGACGGAGAGGTAGGGACCAAACCGATCGAAGACGGGGAATTCCGCAGCATACCCCCAGAGGATCGGGTGCTGGGCCTGGACCGCCTCCCCCCGGACGATGGATCCTGGGCTGAAGAGCCCACCCGGATCCCGGATCGAGACGCCCCGTACCATCCCGAACTCCACCGGGACGGTGGAGGCGGAGCCCAGAGCGATGAGGGTTCCCCCGGTTTGAACGAAGTCCCGAAGGGCGGCCAATCCCTCGTATCCCATCCCTCCCGTCATGTCCGGGGTGGAGGAGTGCATCCCCAGGCTGGGGAAATCGGGATGGGGCTCCCAGGGGAGGGGTCCATCCTTCGGGTCCAGCCCCTCGAAGATCTGGCGGGCCCCGGCGTTACGTCCCTGTTCGGGGAAGAGGATGACATCGAACCGGCTCCGGAGATCCCCCTCCCGAAGGCGGTCTTCCGGGAGATAGGCATAGGGGATCTCCATGGTATCGAATGCGAAGCGGATGGCGCCGTCGTCCTGCGTGTTCTGCCAGGTGTGCAGGAGCGCGATCCGAGGAAGGGTCTGGCGCCGGCGCTGGAGTCCCTCAACCGCCTCTTCCGACACTGCGGCCACCTCGAGCCCCCAGCGCTCCGCCCAGGCCGAAACCTCATCCTCGGGGAAGTCCGCCAGGGGAAGGAGCCAACTTCCGGCTCCGAAGTCGACCTCGTCCCTCTCCAGGGCCTCCCGAAGGGCGTAGACGGGCCGGTCCGCCCCGAGCTCCCACCGGGCCTGGAGCCCATGCGCTGACGCTTCGTAGCGCACGGCCCACCATGCGGCGGCGGTTCGCCCGGAGAGATCCCGAACCCGACCGGGAATGGACACCGGATCGATGACCGGGGTCATGGCACCCTCCAGGATCTCGCGATTCTCCACCTCCAGGACCTCGATGTTGTAGAGGAGGGGAAAGGTCCAGGCCACGTCGTCGTAGGGACGCGGGGCGTCCTCGGGAAAGTGCTGGACCTCCATGAGGTTCCGGACGTAGGGGCCGTAGGGCTGATCCGCCCGGATGATGAAGTCCCCGGGGCGCAGGGAAATGCCCTCATCTCCCTCGCCGAAGGTCATCTCCGCCTCGGCTCGGTGGATCTCCACCCCGTGGGAACGGAGGAGGTTCAACATGTGGGTGGCGTCCGCCTTCCGGAGCTGCTCCGTCGGAACCACCCAGGCATGGGGGGGCTGGGTCCGACCCCTTTCCACGGCGTTCCGATTCTTCCGCCAGTAGTTCCGGAGCACCTCGTCCCGGTTTCGGGCCACCAGGTGGACGGAATGGAGGACGCCGGACTGGGCGTAGTTGATGTTGTTCCGGATGGACCAGGTCACCTCGGCGTAGGGGGGGTTCGCCCGGAACCACTCCACCGAGGTCCGATTTCCCCCAACCGTCCGTTCCATGGTGGTGGGGACCGAGTTTCCGAAGGTCTCGTAGAACCGGCCGTTGGCGTTCCGGTTGTTCAGCGCGAAGACCATGTACCCCGGGTTCCACCCATCGAAGAAATCGTGGGTCCAGACACCGGGCATTCCCTGGGCGGTGAGCTGCGTTACTTCGTGGTGGGCGATCCACTGCCATTCATGGCGCGTGATGGCGTCGATATTGGGGTTGTAGGGTCCGGTCCCGGTGGACACATAGAGGAAGGGGACCGATTCGTGGAGGTCCAGCCCCACCGGGTACTTCCAGTGTTCGAAGAGTTCCACCACCTGCCTGGAGAGGGCCAGGCTCTTCTGGAAGCCGTCCCGGTTGTTGTCATGGCGGATGTACTGGCCCCAGAAGGGGGGGCCGGGCTTTCGGTCCTCCATGCGGTAGGTTTCCGTCTCGTGGAGCCGGTACCACTCCACCACCCGGTCCCGGCCGTCGGGGTCGGTTACGGGGACGATGAAGAGAATGGCGTTGTCCCGGATCTCCCGGATCATGGGGTGGTCCGACACCGCGACCCGCCACGCCAGTTCCGCCGTGACCTCGGGGTGCCCGGTCTCAGGGGAATGGAGGCCCGAGAACACCGTGTAGATGGCCGGCAGGTCCCGGATCAGCTCCTCCATCTCCGATTCGGCGGTGATCCGGGGATCGGTGAGGCGGTGGTATGCCTCCCGGATCTCTTCCAGGCGTGCAAGGTTCTCCTCCGAACCCACCTTCACCAGCGCGAAACGCCGCCCCTCCTCCGTTTCGTTCAGGTACTCCATCTCCACCCGGGGCGAGGACGCGGAAAGAGCCTCGTACCAGGCGTAGAACTCACTGCTGGTGTGCAGGACGCCTGGCATCCCCATGGGATAGCCAAAGTGCTCCATGGGGGAGATCACGCCCTCCTGGAGCGGAAGATGATCCACCAGGGGGTTGGTGAACTCCTCCCCTGTGGTCCAGGAGAGAATGAGCCGGGTCGCCTCCACGTCCACGGGCTGCCCCCAGGGGGTGATGGGCGGAATGGCCCGGTCCTGGTGCCAATCAAAGCTCTGTGGAACAGGTGCCTCGGCCTCAGCCCCCTGAGTGACCGCCTGGGCTCCAAGACCGGGTGCGAAAACCAGGAGGTGCAGGACCACGAAGGTCCACGGGAGCATGGCTACGCGGTCGGTGGGCCGACGTGGCAATACGGAACGACGAAGCATGGCTCCCTCCAACGGGACGGCTCGGGGCGGGTACGCGGGTTCAGAGCGAGTTTGGGATACCTGGGATCATAGGGTTCGGAAGGGGGTCGGTCCACCCGGGCCGGTGTCCCCCACCGCATCTCCCACGCATCGCGACGGCATGTCCTACGCAGACCCGCTGCCGGCCAGGAGCCTCCCGGTCCCGGCGTGGGGTCTCTAGGAGGTGGGAGCGGAGAGCACGGAAGCCTTGTGGGAGGACCGATGCAACGATAAGAGTGCAGCGGTCGTGGAAGTTCCCTCCCGAGCCCTGGAGCCATCGATGCCCCTTCCGTCCTCCTCCCCGCCGCGCCGTCCGCCCCGAGCCTCCCGGAACCGCTTTTTCCTCTCCGTCCTGCCATTGACGCTGCTGGTCGTGGGGCTCGTGTTCACGCCGCCCGTGTCCGTATCAGCCCAGGAGGACCCGTCCCAGCGGCTTGCCACCCTCCTTCCGCAGGTGGAGGAGGGGGTTGAGGCCCGGGCCAAGCTGGTCCAGGAGATCATCGACAAGCTCTTCTCCTTCTCCGAGCTCGGTTTCCAGGAGGTGGAGACCTTCAACTACCTGGTGCCCCTTCTCAGGGAGCACGGGTTTGAGGTGGAAGAGGGGATCGCCGACATCCCCACTGCATGGTGGGCCACCTGGGGGTCAGGGAGTCCGGTCATCTCCTTCGGGAGTGACGTGGACGGGATCCCCAAGTCCAGTCAGCGCCCGGGGGTGGCCTACCACGACCCCCTGGTGGAGGGAGCCCCCGGGCACGGGGAGGGGCACAACTCCGGCAAGGCGGTGAACATCGTGGCGGCCCTGGCCCTGAAGGAGGTCATGGAGCGGGAGGGAATCCCCGGAACCCTCGTCCTCTGGCCCGGGGTGGCGGAGGAGCTGGTGGCGGCAAAGGCCTGGTTTGTCCGGGAGGGGTATTTCGATGACGTGGACATCGCCCTTTTCACCCACGTCGGCAACAACATGGGGGTGAGCTGGGGGCACGCCAACGGGACGGGGCTGGTCTCGGTGGAGTTCATCTTCCACGGAGAGGCCGCCCACTCCGCCGGGGCCCCCTGGCGGGGGAGAAGCGCCCTGGACGCGGTGGAACTCATGAACGCGGGGTGGAATTTCCGGCGGGAGCACCTTCGCCCCCTGGAGCGCTCCCACTACGTCATCACCGACGGGGGCGACCAGCCCAACGTGGTCCCCTCCCGGGCTGCGGTCTGGTACTACATCCGGGAAATCCACTTCGACGGGATCCGGGAGAATTTCGACAAGGCCATCCGCACGGCGGAGGGCGCCACCCTCATGACCGATACCGAGATGGAGTACCGGATCCTGGGCACCGCCGCGCCCCGGCACTTCAACCGCCCCATCGCCGAGGCCATGCATCGGCACATCCAGGATGTGGGTCTTCCGGAGTGGAGTGAGGAGGACCAGATGCTGGCCAAGGCGGTGCAGCTCGAGGTGGGGAGCGACCCGGACGGTCTGGCCACCGAACTGGACGCCATCGGAACCCCACCGGAGGAGCCCAGGAGCGGGGGTTCGGACGACATCGGAGACATCTCCTGGAACGTGCCCACCGTGACGCTCCGCTTCCCCTCCAACATCCCGGGCCTCCCGGGACACCACTGGTCCAACGCCATCACCATGGCTACCCCCATCGCCCACAAGGGAGGCGTGGCCGGGGCCCGGGTCCTGGCCCGGACGGCGCTGGAACTCTTCCTCCGCCCCGACCTGGTGGAGGATTCCTGGCGGTATTTCCGGGAGGAGCAGACGGCGGAGCAGGAGTACGTCCCCATGATCGGCCCCGACGATCCGCCCGCCACCTTCCTGAACCGGGGGATCATGGAGGAGTTCCGGCCCCAGCTCCAGGAGTTCTACTACGATGAGACTCGTTTCGAAACCTATCTGGAGCAGTTGGGTGTGGAGTATCCCACCCTACGTCCGGACCAGCTCCAGCGGCTCCGGGAGTTGGGAGGAGGGGGAGTCTGATGGGGAGGTGGGTCCCTCAGGTGATACGGTCCTTTGGACGCGAGGAACCTCCTGGGAGCGTGTCCGAGTAATGGGGCGAGCCGCGTTACTCGGACACGCTCCCAGAAGGCGGCCGGAGGTCCTCCCCTTCCACGCTGGCCAGGACCACGGTGATGTTGTCCTGGCCCCCGGCGGCGTTGGCCGCATCCACCAGGGCAGCGCAGTGATCCTGGAGGCTCCCTGGCTTCTCCAGGATCCTGGAGATCTTGTCGACGGATAGGGGACCGGAGAGACCGTCCGAGCAGAGGAGGAGGAGATCTCCTCGCCTTAGCTCCTGGGCGGTGAGGACGGGCCTCACCTCCGCCGAGGTCCCAAGTGCCTGGAGGAGCACGTGCCGCTGGGGGCTGGTCCGGGCCTGGGCCTCGGAGATGGCTCCCTGGTCCAGTAGCTCCTGCACCACGGACTGATCCCGGGTGAGCTGTGCCAGCTCCCCGTTCCGGAAGAGATAGGCCCTGGAGTCCCCCACCTGGGCCAGGAAAAGGTGTCCATCCAGGAGTCCCGCCAGGGTGAGGGTGGTCCCCATTCCAGTGAGCCTGGGATCCCCTGAGGCCTCTCGGCGCACCCGAAGGTTCGCCGCCTCCACCGCCCGGCGGAGATCCGCCGCGAACCCCTCGGGGGTGCGGGGGCCTCCGTCGCCCTTCATGGCACTCGCCACCGCCATCCGGGTGAGTCGGCTTGCTCGGCCGCCGCCGGCGGGCCCTCCCATTCCATCGGCCACCAGGAGGAGGGCGCCCTGGGGTCCCGGGGAAAAGACCGGGTCCCCGTCACCACCGGGGTGATCCGAGCCCGGCTCCAGACGGAGTCCTCCCCCCTCTTCCTTTAGCGAGAGGTCCGCCACCAGGAAGGTGTCCTGGTTCTCATTTCGGACACGGCCTACATCGGTCCGGCCCCAGGCCCGGATCCTCACCGGGAACTTTTCCAGCGTGAAGGCCTCATCGGAGAGATCTCCCGGAAATGTCTGGGACGGTGAACAATGGGTGAACGCTCCGCCAAGGTGTCGGATGCGGGTCCGGGCAGCAAGCTCGTGATCGATGGTGGCGCCCCCGGACTTCGGCGGGGGCGGGAGGGGAATGGGACTGGTCTGATGCGCCGAAAGAACGCATTCTTGTGTAGGTAGCGTTTCCCTTCATCCATCCCATCCTGAAGTGGATTCCCCCTCCGGAGGCCTCATGTCCCGCTGTCGCCCCTTCTGCCTCGCCGTCTCCAGCCTCGGTCTCGTCCTCCTCGGGTTCCTTGTGATGGGACCAGAGACCGGTGAAGCTCGGATCCCATCGTCAGGGTTGGCGGCACCGTATCCGGAGGCACCGGATTCCCTCCCCGCGATCCTCCTGGAGCCCTTCCCCCTCTATGAACGGGGCGTAATGGGGCCCTACACCCGCCCCATCACCACCCGGGATGCGGAGGCCCAGGCCTTCTTCGACCAGGGGCTCCAGCTCTTCTACTCCTTCGCACCGGTGGACGCAGCCCGCTCCTTCCACGAGGCCCAGAAGCGGGACCCCTCTTGCGCCATCTGTTTCTGGGGGGAGGCCCTGGCGTGGGGACCCTTCCTGAACGGCGCCCTTCGGGGGGAGAATGCCCCCCGCGCCTACGAGGCCACCCAGGAGGCCATGGGCCTCCTGGACCGGGCCACCCCGGTGGAGCAGGCCCTCATCGAGGCCATGGCGGTGCGCTACACCCCCACCCATGATCCTACCACGAGGGCCGCCCTGGACAGCATCTACGCCGACGCCATGGCGGACGTCCATGCGCGGTTCCCCAACGACCACGAGGTGGGGACCCTCTACGCCGAGTCCCTCATGATCCTGGAACCCCGGCGGGGCAACTGGGACATCGAGAAGCCCTCGGTGGCCCTCATCCACCGGGTCCTGGGAGGGGTGCTGGACCGGGATCTCACCCACCCCGGAGCCTGCCATCTCTACATCCACGCCACCGAGTCCACCATCCGCCCCGACCTTGCGGAGGCCTGCGCCGATGTCCTGACCCACACCGTCCCCGGCGCCAGCCACATGAACCACATGCCCTCCCATACCTACAATCGGGTGGGGCGGTGGGGAGATGCCACCCGCTCCAATCTGGAGGCGTGGCACTCCGACCAGCGGGCGGAGTTTGGAGAGGGGTTCGCCATCTACCCCACCCACAACCTCCACATGCTCCTCTTCTCCGCCTCCTACGACGGCCAGGGGGCCATCGCAATCCAGGCGGCCAAGGACTATGCCAAGCTGGTGGAGGACGGAGAGTTCTATCGTGTCCTCACGAAGCTCCGATTCGGCCGATTCGACGAGATCCTCCTTCTCGCCAATCCACCGGAGAACCCCGTCTTCCGGGGGCTGTGGGACTTTGGCCGGGGATACGCCCACCTCCATCAGGGGACTCCCGACAGTGCGGCTCACTACCTGGCCCGGGTGGACGAGGCGGCGGGGAGCCACCCTGACGCCCAGTTCCGGGGACACACGGCTGAGGACCTTCTGGGGGTGGTGAGCGGAATCCTCAGGAGCGAGATCCACCGGAAGGAGGGGCAGACGGCACAGGCCATCCGCGCCCTGGAGGTTGCGGTGGAATTGGAGGACGGGCTGCGCTACGACGAACCGGAGCCCCTTCCCTTCTCCGCCCGGCACTGGCTCGGCGCCCTTCATCTGGAGGCGGGAGACCCGTCGGCTGCCGAGACCGTCTACCAGGCGGACCTGGAGAAGCACCCCCGGAACGGGTGGAGCCTCCTGGGTCTGGCCCAGGCGCTGGAGGCCCAGGACCGGACGGAGGAGGCCGCCCAGGTACGGGGTCGCCTCCGGGAATCCTGGGTTCGCTCCGATACCTGGCTCCGGAGCTCACGCTTCTAGAAGGGTGTTGAAGAAGTACAGGGACCACCGAGAAGGGGTCTTGCGGTCCTGGGCAAGGCGGGTCGCTGAAAGCGATGCGGTAGCATCGGTGAAGCGGCCCAACGAAGATCCAGGGCCGCAACCCCCCTTCTCCCTTCGGGTTGGGGCGGCAGGGAGCCCCCTCGGTCGTTGGCTCCCCTCGACGTAGCT
>REED01000069.1 GCA_007695225.1 Gemmatimonadales bacterium | reverse complement strand
GGCCGGGTTCCGGTGGGTCCCCTGGGCCCTGCCCTGGATCCTGCCCTGGAGCCTGCCCTGGAGCCTGGGGCGGAGGGGGTTCCCCTGATGCCCGGCGCAGAGAACCTCAACCCGCAGCGGGCCCGGGTGGTGCTGATGCTGGGCCTGACTCAGACCTCCGACCCCCGGGCGATCGCAGGGATCCTGGCCTCGTTCTGAGGCCGTGGAGATTCTCCGGGGACCTGCGAGCCCCGGCTGTTCATGAACGGCATCCCTCGTCTCGGACGCATCGACCACGAGCGCCCGGAGAAGGTGGATTGCCGTGTGGGTGGCTTTCGAGGGGGTGCGGGGCATGGGGCCGATGAGAGAAACCTCCCTCACGGCCGCACGGCTTTACCTCCGATGAGCCCGAGCTGTGCACGGTCTTTCGTGCCCTCGGGGACGGATTCGATGCGGGCGGATCCCTCAGATACGAGTGGCGATCGTGGCACCGGCGGTGGCCGCCCCTTCCGGAATCCCGACCCCGACCCCGACCCCGACCCCGGCCGACGCCGTGAGGATCTCGGTACTGGACGCAGTGCCAGGAGCCCGGTGAGCGCGTGGTCGTCGGAGACCGCCACCCCGTGGAGCTCAAGGCGGGTCAGTCCTTCGCCCAAGGGCCGGGTCAAATCGGGGGTGGAGGTCACCTCGCCCACCCCAATGCAGGAGCCCCCCACCGTGAGGCCGGCGGGGGGATCGAACGTCCCCTGCGTCAACTCTTGAGCCAACGACCCCGGCTCCTTCGCTGGTGCGCTAAGCCGAAACCACGACCTCCGCGGAATCGGATCCCCGCGAGGCTCCTCCACAGGACGATCAACGAGCTGCTGGGGGTCATGCGGAGCCCGGATCCTGGGCGTCGTCTCGGTGGGTGACATGTTTCGGCACTGCCTCGAGCAGCTGGAGACCGAAACCGGGGTCCTTCGGGACTACGGGGCCGGGCAGCGCGAACGGGGCGCCTGAGACCGGCCACCGCCGGGGAGATGGCGCATCAGAGCCCCACGTTGAAGGAACCGTTGGCCACCGTAAGCGGTGCGGTGGCGGCACCCGACCCGCCCGGCTGAAGGATGAAGCTGAAGATTCCGGTCATTCGGGTCGCCGTGATGGTCGTGATGGTGACGCTCCCGGTGGAGCCGGCGAAGCTCCCGCTCCAGCAGCAGAGCGGGCCGGACACGGGCTGCCCGGGCGGGGCGCCAACCTGGACCGAACTCAGGACGCCGCCCCCGATAGCGTAGGTCCCGGGTCCCGGAATGTTGCCCATGGCGATGTTGATGGAGTGCTGGTTGTTGGTGCCACCGAATACGAAGATGGTGCTCAGCGTCCCGGTGCTCCCCATCGTGGCGGCGTTGTAGGACTGCCCGCCGATGGTGGCGCAGCACCATTCTACCCTTCTCGGGCAACGGGGTGGTGGTCCCGGAGTTGATGCCGAGGTCGAAGGTGCCATTGGTCACGGCCCGGGTTCCAGTGGCGCCCCCTGCGCTGGCGTCGGCCGTGAACGAGAAGGTTCCCGTAATGCGCGTGGCACTCAGGGTGGTGATCGTGAGGGTCCCGGCCTCGCCACTCAGGGGCGTGCCCCATCCGCCGACGTTGTCCGCGTAGATGGCGGATCCGCCCGATACTCCTGCGCCGGTGCCGAGCGGGTAGGTGCCGGGGCCCGGGATGTTCATCAGGTGCAGGGTGATGTTGCGGGAGGTCGAACCGGAAAGGACAGAGCCGGAGATGATGTAGGTCCCGCTCTGGGCAGCCGTGACGTTGGTCAGGTTGGCCGCCGCGGCCCATGCCTGGCCATTGACGCTGGCCGTGAAGTTGGCGCTCGCCCCGGGGGGCGGAGAGGGCGCCGCGCCGGGGTCGGTGGGTCCGTCGCTGCCACCGCAGGCGGAGGCGAAGAGCAGGCCGAAAACTGGGGCGATCCAGCGGGCGGAGCGCATGGGGTGAATCTTTCGGGAAAGATGGGTGAACCAGCGGCCCAGCGACGATAAGCGGCAAGCTACGGCGCAGATCCGGCGTTCACAACGAAGTCGGCGACGGACCGGCACCCTGACTCCACGCCGGCGGGATCCAGGGTGGCGGGAGGGGAACGGGGGAGGCGGAAGAGCGCCGCGAAGGGTGGGACGCTACCGGTCGCACCGCCCGCCATCCTCCGCGATCACGGTGACCGAGGCGCCCCGGATTTCGAGGACCTCCCGGGGTCCTCCTTAGCCGTCGGCCATCCCGATGTCAGGTCCAGTTGCACGAGGCCTCCTGCATACAGCTGCACGACTGGGAGCGGTTGCAGATCACCTTGCAGCGCCGGGGCCTACGCTACTCCCGTCGTGACGGCCTCCTGGACGAGGAGGTCACCGCGGACATGCTGGAGTGGCAAGCCACCGGCGGGCTCTTCGCATCTTGGATGCTCAGTGTCCTCGACGGAAACATCGACCTCTCCGTCCGCATCGAGAACTCCGACCCCGCCGGCCTGGAGCGCCTGTGCCCGGGCTACGGGGGAGGGAGGAAGACCAACCGTTCAGACGACCCTCCGCCATCTTGACCTCCCGCACCAGCCTCCTCTGCTGGCCCGCCATCGCGCTCCTCCGCAGGTTGAGCTCAGCTTCGACCAGTCCCTACCCGACGAGTTCTTCCATCCAGCCTCCTGCGCGCCCAGCCCACCCGACGAAGGCTCCAGCGCTCCCCCTGACCTCTTCCGACCCTGCCTGGCAGGCCCTTCCACGATCCCACGGCATGGTTTGCCTTCTCACTCCGGAGGATGCTTAGGTCGCCTATCCCTTGAGGCCCCCCCGGGGGGTCGGATCCGGCCCCCGGAGGATCCTTACATTGGAGGTATGACGGTGGAGCGGAGACGGGGTCCGATTCCGGTTGCCTCCCGTGGAGGACCACCGGTAGCTTCGTTGATGATCGAGTCATCATCCGACCCTCTCGGTGCGCGGCGCCGACCCCGCATCCTCCGGCTCCTCGGCTGGGGGGCGCTGGCGCTGGCCCTGATCGCCCTCCTGGTCTACGGGGGGTACCGGTACCTCCTGACCACGCCATGGGGGCCCTCCTTCACCCTCTTCGCCGACGGGCACAGGGCCGAGCACTTTCAGGCGATGGACCAGGTCTTCCCTTCGGTTCCCATACAGGCCGGCACCGAGGTCCGGGAGCTCGTCATCGACGCGCGGTCCCTTCCGGCTCGCTACCCCTTCGCAGGGGAAGAGCGGGAGACCGAAGCGTTCCTGGCCCGAACCGAGACCACGGGGCTTGTGGTGCTCCGCGCCGATACCCTGGTCCACGAGGAATACAGGTCCGGGTGGACCGACACGTCTCCGGCCACCACTTGGTCGGTCGTCAAGTCGGTGGTGTCGGCGCTGGTGGGGATTGCCCTTGCCGAAGGGAGCATCGAGAGCCTGGACGACCCAGTGACCCGGTACGTCCCGGAACTGGCCGGTTCCGGGTACGATGGGGTGCCGCTTCGCCACCTCCTCACCATGTCGTCCGGTGTGGACTTCGATGAAAGCTACCAGAGCACCTTCTCAGACATCAACTGGATCTTCATCCGGTCGATGGCGCGCGGTCAGCCAATGCTGGAGTACTACGCGGAACTGGAGCGGATCCGAGAGCCGGGGGTCTACAACGAGTATGTCTCCTCGGATACGGGGGTCCTCGCCCATGTCCTGGCCCGGGCAACCGGCATCCCTCCCGCTCGGTACCTGGAGTCCCGAATCTGGCAGCCTGCCGGCATGGAGACGGATGCCTTCTGGAACACCGACCGAAGCGGTGACGAGATCGGCTTCTGCTGCCTGAATGCCGTACTCCGGGACTGGGCCCGATTCGGCCTCCTCTACCTGGAGGACGGGATGCGTGACAGGAGCCGCATCCTCCCGGACGGCTGGGTGACCCGGTCAGTGGAGCCGGAGGCCCCGCACCTCGAGCCCGGACCGAACCCGGACTCCCACTGGACCTTCGGATACGGCTACAAGTGGTGGATCCCCGAGGACCGGGAAGATGGCGAGTTCACGGCCATCGGGGTCTACGGACAGTACATCTACGTCAATCCGGCCCGGGGAGTCGTGGTGGTGAAAGCCGGAACCGATCCCCGCTTCGACGACCACGATCACGAGTCCGTGGCGCTCTTTCGGGCCATAGCCCGGGAGGTTGGCCGTGATCCTGTCAGCCGCCTCGAAGCAGGCGGGAGATGACGCATGCGTTCACCTCTCCCACCAGGGCAAAACCCCTCGCCCTGGGCCAACTTTCGTACAACACCGGAAATGTGGAAAGCGGAGGCGGCGGAAGTGCCCTGCGGGCGGCGGGAGTCGAACAGCATCCCGGTCGCCGACCATTGGGAGAATAGACCTCATCTACGTATTGTTTTGCATGCTCCCTGCAGTGGAATACGAGGAACCGTTCTACGCCAGGTCCGGTGGCAACCCCGCCGAGCCTGCACTCACAGAGACGTGCCTCCGGTGGTTCCGGGGCGGTTCCAGATGGCGGGTACTGGATGTTCGAACTCGTTCTGGGCGAGCGCTTCTCGTACGGAAATCACAACGGCGAGGAGTGGCTTGTGCGCTTTGACTGCGACCTGAACCATCCGCTGGCCCCCCCGCCGGCGCCGTGGGGGTACGAGGACACCCAGGCCCACCCGCCTCCCTCCTGATCCCTTCCGCGAAGACCCCTGGGCGTACCCGAGGAGCGGGCGACCTCGACTCGCCGCTACCATCGCGGCGGGGGTTCCCACGGGCTGGGCCGGCCAACGCCGGACATGTCCCGAGAACCGGAGAAGAAATGTCGGAGCCGACCGACCACTATTTGCCCGACCCCAACATTCTGGAGCGCAAGGTTGCGGAGTACCTTGCTCGCTCGAACGAGGGGGGTGGGGACGAGTGGCGCGGACGCAGCGTGGCCGAAGCCGCCGAGATGCAGCGGCTCATCCGGTGGTCCGTCGTCTGGGCTGCCGTCGCCGGGATCGTTTCCGGCAGCATCATCGGCGGAGTGGAAACCTGGATGCACCTCGGGGTCCTCGACGGCGACAGCGATGCGGGTGATGCCGGCTGGCGCGAACAGCTACCGATCTGGGCCGGGTTCTTCGCATTCGCCGGCGTGATCAGCGCCGTTGAGATCCTCTTCCTCTACGTGCTCACCATTCGCGGCGCCGCGAAGCTCTCGAACCGGTCGGGCATCGCGTTGGGCCATGACGGTTATCCGGCTCTCTTCGGTCTGGGCCTTGCGAGGGCCGCCCTGGACCTCCCCAATCCCCGCGTTCTCGTGTATGGCGTGGACCCCTACGCCTATATGCCAGGCTGGTGGATCGCAGTCCGCAACATCGCCTATAAGATGAAGGTCGGCGTGAGCAGCTTCCTCCTGCGCATCTTCCTCCGGCGTGTCATGGGGCGCATGGCCATCCGGGGCCTCATCCCGCTGATTGCCGGGCCCCTCTACGCGCTGTGGAACGCCATCATCGTCTGGCGGATCATGAACGAGGAGCGGCTGCGCACGCTGGGCCCGTTCGCGGTGGAGGACCTGCTCCGTCAGGTCTCCGGAGAGGAGGAGCGGCCGGGGCCGGAGGCCGTCGAGGTGATGATGCACGGGGTGGGCGAGATGCTGATGCGAGGTCATGACGCCCACCCAAACCAGGTCCTCCTGCTGTCACGTCTGCGACGGAACTTCAACTATGAAAGTGAAGCCATCGACGTTGATTGGGAACGCCAGCGCACTGCGCTTCGCTCACTCGAGTCCGGCGAGCAGGAGGCCGCGTTGAACCTTCTCACTCTCTCCTCGGTTCTGGGTCGGAGGACCTACAAGGAGCAGAAAAAGTTCTTGCTCGAAGCCCATGACGACTGTGGGCTGACCCTCAAGCCCGAGAGGCTGAAGCACCTTCGCAAGAGGCTGAAGGAGGGCCGTACCATCACACCTGACGATTATGCGTCCGTGCGATAGGGCGGGGACTCCGGCACGATGGTCCGCACCGGAGCGATCCCGGAGAGGGGGACGTCAAGCCCGGATCGAATCTGCTTCAGGTCGTTGCGGGCCTCCTCGCACGTGGGCCGCTGGAAGGAGGCCGCTTCGCCCCATCCTCGATGGTCTCGCGGAGTCGCGGGATCAGCACATGCGGTGGCGCCAGTCCGCTCGGTTGGAACCCAATGGGTTCTGCAGCGGCACTGGCGCGGTCCCCCTGCCCCGGCCCGCTCGAACCGAACCCTCCATGGCCACCAACGAGAAAAGAAAGCCCCCCCAACCGTCAAGCGGGGGGGCCGTGGAGGCGGCGGGAATCGAACAGGACTCCGGCCGTCGACCATAGGGCGGATATCTCTCTTACAATTATGAGGTTACACGAGATCGGCAAACGAGGTGTGACCTTTGGTGTGACCTTTTGGGAGGCCACCTCCTTTCCGGGGAATACGGGGATCAGTTCAACAGCCACCACTCCCGCGACACAGTAAGACGGGCCTTCGTACGCTGCGAAAGACGGGACGATGAGATAGGAGGCGCGTGGAGATGGAAGGACGACGCCGGGGTTGGGATGGGAGGAGGGCGCGGGGCCGGAAAGAGATGTGCGAAGTGGCCGTTGCCATGCCTGGATGGGCGCAACCCGGAGGGACCCAGGCGCCGGTGGACGGAGCCATACCAGTCCGTAGGCTCAGGAATCGGGGCCGTCGGGGATGGATCGGTCGAGCGCGATGGCCGTAGGATGAGCCGGGATGTTGAAGTGTTTTGGGGGTGCGGTGGGTCGATATCCGCTTGACCGCGGAGCCGTGGCCGCCCCGGGCGTGAGCGACTACGTACCGGGCCGTGGGTTGTTCACCCAGGGACCAGAATCCCGGAGCGAGCCGTCCCGGCGTCCGCGTGGACACCTCCGCCCGCCCAAGGTATCATGGTGGTTCGGGGCCGGGCCGAGTGCGCGGCCGACCGACCCACGTCCCGAGGGCCAGAGCCCGCACTCCGAGGTGAACCGCCGGGAGCTGGCGGCGCACCCGGGACTGGCCGACGCGGATGAGATGCACCCGCGGGACGGCGCCCCGCAGCCCCACGAAGGATGGGAATCGGACCTCGCTCTCACCGACGCGGCGTCCGCCTCGGCGGAGTGGGTCTTCCGGGATGACGCCTCCAGGGTCCCCGCCGCCGAATGGGCCCGGAGCCTGGGGCGGTAGGGAACCGGGAGTTCGGGAGAGGGCGTCATGGCCCCTGGGCGGAGACCGGACTCCGGATCTCCGCCGACGAGAAGGTGGCCTGGATGGTGGGTGTCCCCCGGGACGGTTCGGTCCCCACTTCCCGGCCCGCCGGGTCCGCATCGGATCCCATCTCCCTTCAGGAGGAAACCCTTCATCCAGAGGCCCTCGGCGCCGTTCCAGGTTCATAGTCCGCGGTCCCCCGCCCGCTCCCTCGCCGCACCCCCGTTCACCTCCCCCTTGCACGTCCCCCTTCCCAGGGCACCCGTATGCTGCTCCTTCCAGAAACCATTGCCCGGCACCGGATCGCCCTCATGGAGGCGCTGGATGCCGGACGGATCAGCGACGCGGCGGCGGAGGCGGCCCACCTTTCGTCGGGACGGATCGCGGACCTCCTTGCCGGCGCCTCCCACGTGGACGCCATCGCGCTGCTCCGAGCCCTTCCCGGCGAACGCGTAGGCACCATCCTGGCCGCGATGCCCTCCTCGGTGGCCGCCGACATCCTGGACTCCCTGGAGCTCGAGGAAGCCGCAGGGTTCTTCCGCGCCATCCGGCCCGAGTACTCGGCGGACATCTACCACATCTGGAGGTCCCAGGACCCGGAGTGGGCGGAGGCGGTGGTGGACCGGATGGAGGAGCCCTTCCGCTCCCTCATCCGGGAGCTGGGCACCCATCCCCCCGGGACCGCCGGGGCCGCCATGGTGGTGCGTTATCTGGCCATCCCTTCGGGGGCCACGGTGGGGGACACCGTGGACGCGATCCGGGCGGCGCCTCCGGAGGTGGAGCGGTCCGCCTATGTCTACGTGGTGGACCCCCAGGGGATTCCGAAGGGCGTGGTCTCGGTGCGGGACCTCTTCCTGGGGGATCGTTCCGCGGTGGTGGATCGGATCATGACGGAGGATCTGGTGGCGGTGGCGGCGGACCACGACGCCGTGGACGCGGCCAGGACCTTGAGGAACCGGGGCTTCAAGCTCCTGCCGGTCCTGGACTCCGGGGGGCGGCTGGCCGGAGTCATCACCCGGGAGGACGCGTTCGAACTCCTGACGGAGGAGCTGGCCAGCGGCTTCGTGCGGTCTGCGCAGGGCTCCCCGGACGAGTCGTTCTTCACCCCGCCCATGCAGGCCGTTCGGGGCCGCCTCCCCTGGATGGGAGCGAATGTGGTCCTCAACCTGGGGGCAGTCTTCGTCATCTCCTCCTTCGAGAGCACCATCGCCCAGGTGGCCATCCTAGCGGCCTTCCTGCCGATGATCACCGACATGGGGGGGAACGTGGGGATCCAGGCCCTCTCCGTGGCCATCCGGAGCATCGCCCTGGACGAGGTGCGGATCGGGGCCCTCTGGCGGGCCATCCGCAAGGAGTTCCTGGTGGGGCTGGTGAACGGCGCTGTCCTGGGGCTCTTCTTCGCTGGACTCGCGTTCATGCTTGAAGGCAACCCGTGGCTGGGGCTGGTGGCCGGCACGGCCCTGGGCGTGAACGTCCTGGTGGCCAGTGTGGTGGGGGGCTCCCTCCCCTTCATCATCAAGCGACTGGGGAAGGACCCGGCCATGATGACGGGGCCCTTCCTCACCACTGTGACGGACATCACCGGGGTGTCGATCTACCTGGGCCTCAGCACCCTGTTCCTGACGCAGATCATCGGGTGAGCGCCCGAAGAGGTCCTCGACGAGGGCCCCGGACGGATGGGTCACGGGGGAGCGGAAGGAGCTCCGGGAGCTCAGGGGGAGTGCAAGGGGGTCAAGCGTGAGCGAGAGATCTTGGGAAAAGGCCGTGGCCTGATTCGCCTGGGAGTCGATTACGCTCCAGAGCCCTGGGCTTCGTGAGGGCCGGGCGCCGACGCGAAGCGTTGGGCGGACCGGGGCGGATCCGCTGCCCGGAAGCCGATCGACGAAAGCTCCGGTTCCATCACTCCGGCGACTTCCGGACATCGGCTGTCCCGTGGGGTGACGCTGGCGGAGTGCCGCCTGACCGTGGGCCCAGGTACGGAGCCGTCGTTCTAGGGTGGGCCCTGGAACTCACCCCCACGGAGCGAGCGGGTCACGCCGTGGGGCGAGGCGGTGGAGGAAGGCACCGCCCCTCTTTTCCTCCTGGGAGGGGGGACCGTGCTAACCCCCGTGATCGGGCCCGGTAGGCCCCACGACGCAACGGCGCGAAGCGTCCGTTTCGGACCCGGTATTGGATCATGGGCCGAGTGAGAACCGCCTGGCGGAGCTACTCGAGTGTCACGATCCTGCGCTGCCGCTCGGCGATAGGGCCCACCAGGCCCTTGAGACGAGAGAGACCGGGGGGGTTAGGGGACGTGCAGTCCTTCCCGGCAGAGAACCCTTTCCCCCCATTCGACGGCTTCTTCGAGAGTGTTGGCACTCAGGGTCTCCGTATAGACCACCGGCGCCACAGGCGTCGATGTTCGCGAGGGATGGTTCCGGCTCCCGTCTCCCATACGGCCCGTTTGAATGCCACCGTCCCTCGGAAACCCCATGCTTGTGGACTTCTGCGGCCAGTCATCCGGATAACGGGTTGGTGGCACGCCTGGGGCCGCTGCGTGAAGGCGCAAACGGGTGCGTTCAAGGGCGAGAACACGGCCGTGCAGGGCGCGGCGCGGTCTGGGGGGCGGTAGCCGGGAACGTGTTCACCCCCTCCCGTCAGCCATCCTCCCGGAGACGGAGAATGAGCTGTTTCCCGATCGCTGCAGAGGGAACGGCACAGCAGGCTGGGAGGGGGACCTGCGGGCGACGCGTCTTGCCCGAGGTGCGGGCTTCAGCAGAGCTCAGGTCCCCGCCCCGCTGGAATCAACTCCCACAGGTTCAGCGGCGCCCCTGCGCGGCCGGGCGCTCCGCGCCCGACCGCTGACCCCCGCCCCCTCCATGGCCCCCAACGAAAAAAGCCCCCCCAACCGTAAGGCTGGGGGGGCCATGGAGGCGGCGGGAGGGATCTCCGGTCGGCCTGCGGCCGATCCTCGATCATCTCGCGGGGGACACAGGCCGGCCGCGCCGCTGGCGCGATCTCCTGCCCCGGCCCGCTCGAACCAAACCCTACGGGTTCTGCAGCGGCGCCTCTCGGCGCCCCTGCGCGGCCGGGCGCTCCGCGCCCGACCGCCGACTCCCGCCCCCTCCATGGCCCCCCACGCGAAAGCCCCCTCCAGCCGTGAAGCTGAAGGGGGCCATGGAGGCGGCGGGAGTCGAACCCGCGTCCGCGAGGGGTTCCAACTACGTCTCTACGTGCGTAGAGCCCTGTTGATTTCGCCGATGGACACGGCCAGGGCACGGCCGGACCAGGCTATCTGCCTGAGTTTCTCATCCCCGACGGGACAGCACCGCCGGATGACCAGCCCGATTCATCGTCGCCTCAGGAGTCGCTACGGGCTCGCAACGTCAGGAGACGGGCCTGCAAGGTCGAACCTTACGCAGCCATTGCCAGGTTATCGTTGGCAGTTATAAAGTTTCCGGGTGGATTATCGAGGTCCCCGGACCTCGGCACGCAACGTCGTCTTCACCAAACACGTCGAAGCCGTTACGCCCCCGTGTTGGTCGGGCGCCGCCTCCGAAGAGGGGAACCCGCGAGATCGGCAGAACCGCCCGAGCTCACATACCTTATACGCTCACCGGCACCCGAGGTTCCATTCCGGGGAGTTCCCCTTCGAGATACCGGGCCAGGTACTCATCCAGCTTTCCCCTCACCTCTTCCAGGGAGGTGACGGTGAAGAGCTCCTGCCGGAGGTCCCGTCCCGATGGGAGTCCCTTGGTATACCATCCCAGGTGCTTGCGGAACTCGATCATGGCCCGTTCCCGGTTCTTCTCGAAAGCCAGTGCATTCTCGGCGTGTTCGATGCAGATCCGGAATCGCTCTTCCACCCCGGGGTCCGGAGGGATCGGCTCTCCTTCCAGGGCCGCCCTGGCTTGCTGGAAGAGCCATGGATCCCCGTGGGAGCCCCGGGCGATCATGATCCCGTCGCACCCCGTCTCGTCTCGCATCCGACGGGCATCCTCTCCCTTCCGGATGTCACCGTTTCCGATAACGGGGATACCCACGGCTTCCTTCAGGGCCCCGATCTCCTCCCACCGGGCGTGCCCTGAGTACATGTCCGCCCGAGTCCGGGGATGGAGCGTGATGGCCCGGGCCCCGGCGTCTTCGCAGACCCGTCCGATCCCCACCGGATTCCGGGAGGAAGCGTCGAAACCGCTCCGGATCTTCACCGTGGTGGGAATGGGGATGGCTCCCTCCACCGCCCGGACGATGCGCCCCACCAGGTCCAGGTCCCGAAGGCAGCCGGAGCCCCCATTCCGCTTCACCACCTTCTTGACCGGACATCCGAAATTGATGTCCACGAAGTCCGGTGCGAAGGTTTCATGCACAAAGGCCGCCGCCTCCGCCATCCGCTCCGGCTCGGCGCCGAAGATCTGCACGCCGATGGGACGCTCCTCCTCCTCGAACCGGAGGTAGTCCATGGTTCGCTCGTTGCCCTGGCAGATCGCCTCGGCGCTGACGAACTCGCTTACGACCACGTCGGCGCCGAAGCGCCGACAGAGGCGGCGGAATGGGGACTCACTCACCCCCGCCTGCGGTGCCAGGAAGAGGGGTGTGCGGTCCGGCGTCATCCAGGGGAGGACTTTGGGATCGGACATGCTCGAAATGTACTGAAATCGGGCCTTGCTGTAGAGCCCCGGGCCCCGGCGTGGACGTGCAGGAGGGGCCTGCCGGCAGCCCGGCCGAGGCCCCTTCCATCCTTTGACTTCGCCCCGGCGTTCCGATAACCTTGAAGGTCCTTTTCATCCAATCTGTCACAGCCGGGTACCGGCTTGGTGCTTTGCCACGGGCCCGTTCGGGAGGCCGTTCGCATGAAGCTCAGGGAGCTCTTCACCCCGGAGTCGGTGAAACTCACCCTCCAATCCGAGGCCAAGGACGACATCCTGAAGGAGTTGATCGAGCTTCTCCAGCTGGATGAGAAATCCGAGGCGATCCTCTACAAGACGCTGAAGCGCAGGGAGAATCTGGGGTCCACAGGGATCGGAAAGGGGATCGCAATCCCCCACTGCCGGTCCCTTGTAGTGAACGAACTCCGGCTGGCCTATGGCCGTAAGCCGGAAGGGGTTGAGTTCAACGCCATCGACAACGAACCGGTCTACAACTTCTTCCTCATCGTGGCCCCCCCCCTGGAAGTCTCCAATCAGTATCTGTCGGTTCTCGGGAAGGTGGCCCAGTTCGCCAAGGACCCGGACATCCCGAAAAAGCTTTCGGAGCTCTCCGATCCGTCCGAATTCCTGGCCCTGCTCGAAGAACGCGCCCCCTGACCCGACCCGAGGAACGATTTCTTGATGCATCCCCAATTGACGCTTCTGATGGAACTCCAGGATCTCCGAGGCCAACTCCGGGAACTGGAGGACGGCGGTGAGTCCGAGACCATGGAGCAAGAGCACTTCCAACTCGACCCGGAGCAGGCCCGGTCCCAGCTGGCACTGACCATTACGGACCTCGAGGCCACCCTCTCGACGCCCATCCGGCTCAGGTATCAGCGGATCCTTCCCACCAGGGGCCGGGTCGTGGTGCCGGTCATCAACGGGGTGTGCTACGGCTGCTTCGTCTCCATCCCCACGGCTACCGCCGGAGATTCGGACGTGCACCAGGATCTGCAGAGCTGCGAGAGTTGCGGCCGCTTCATCTACGTCCTTCCCTGAAGCGCACACCGCCTGCTACTTCGTGACGAACATCCTCATCTGGCGGGATCGTCCATTGACGGTCAGTTCCAGGATATAGACCCCCGAGGCCACCGCCTGCCCTGAGCGGTCGCGCCCGTCCCAGTAGGCCTCATGGCGCCCGGGACCGGTGTATTCCAGATCGATGACGGGTGTCCCGTCCCCCGCCGGGTGGTTCAGTGCCGTGGGTGACCCCACATACTGGAGCAGGACATTGAAAATCCGGATCGAGACCGTCGCAGGACGGCCGTCGTGGAACGCGTCCTGCAGAAGCTCGAAGGGGATCCGTGTCTCGGGATTGAACGGGTTCGGATAGTTCTGCTCGAGACGGAATCCCTGTTCCGGGGCCTGCCGACCCCCGGTGGCTCCCGCTTGCTGAGCCTCAAGGGCCAGCGGCAGGAGCACGGCGGGGAGAAGGACGAGGAAGACGCGTAGAGTGCGCCTCATCCGAACTCCTCCGCACAAAATGACTGTGCTGTAACGTTGGGGCGTTAGTCCTCCCGGACGAGCCTGTGTGAATCCGCTGTGAATCCGCGCATTGGACCGTTGCACGTTTCCTGAATCTTTCCTCACAGAGCGCTGCGGTCAAGCATCGGGGATTCCGGGAAGGGAGGCCCCCTCTTCCTCCATGGGTCCCATCTCTCCTCCGCCCTCTCCCCCATCCTCTGTTCCGAGTTGCACGAGGGAGGTCCTGAGGAGTGTGGTGGCGTGGAAGGGCCGACGTCCTGCAAGGTGATAGAGGGCATAGCGTTCCACCAGGGAAAGATGGGCGGCCGCACCGCGCAGGGGTCCGGAGGGGGTGCCTGAAACCAGCCTTCGGAGATCCACCTGGGCCTCCGGTCCGATCCGGGGCCCCTCGCCTCCCCGGGCGCAGACGCCACAGCGGATCCCACCCCCCTCGACGTCAAACCGCCCCATTCCCTCTCCGGGAAGCTCCTCCCCACAGTCGAGACATTCCGCAAGGGCGGGAGGAAACCCAAAGTCCAGGAGGAGAGTCCATGCGCCGCTGAGGATAACGCCCGGGAGTTCGGCCCGGGCCTCGGTCTCGATACGGTCCAGAAGTCCCACCAGATGGGTGAAGAGCCGGGAATTGGCCTCCTGCATGGTATGGGTCAGCACCAACTCGGCCAGGAACGATGCCCCGCTGAAACGGAGGAGGTCCCCGGCCAATGGACGAGAGGAGATTGGGGACTGGAAGTCCCGGAACCCATGAAGGTCCCGCTCCTCTCGATACAGGAAGGTGAGACTCCCCCGCTGGAAAGTCTCCATAGGGGTCTCTCCCCGGGAGCTGCGCCGCCGGACTCCCTTCGCCAGGGCCGACACCACACCATGCTCCGGGGTGAGAAAGCGGAGAACGAGCGAACTCTCGGAATAGGGATAGGAGCGGAGAAGGACCGCCGGGACGGTCACCAGGCTCACTTGTCCGAAACCCCACCCGCCCCGCCCCCGCCCCCGACGGTAGAGGAGCGGAGCTCCACCTCCACCGATTCCAGTTGCGCAAGCAGGGCCTCCCGCCGAGCCTGGCGCTCCCGCCGAGCGTCCCGGGACTCCCCCTTCGCAGACGCCCGCTCTCCCTCCTCGTCGAGCCGGGCGATTTCCAGGAGGAGTGCCCGCCGTCGGGCGAAGGGGGTGGCCCCCTCGCCCTGCGCTGAGGGAGCCAGGCCCGGTGTGCCCCCGGCGCTCCCCTGCCCACCTCCGCTCCCCGATGCCGCACTGAGACCCCTCATGCCGCCACCGCCCGCAGCGGTCGCGCCTCCCCCCGTCCCTTGTGGACCCCGTCCCACCCCACCTGCAAGGGAGGGCCGGGACCGCCCGAGGATCAGCCATCCGCCCACCAGGGCGAGAACGAAGGCGAGCCCCACGGCCACCCAGGCCACCGGGACCCCGCCCTCCTCTCCCGGACGGATCCGGATCACCTGGTCCTGGAGCCCTTCCCCCCACCAGCGGAAGTAGTTCACGCCCCGCTCGATCTCCATGGGACCAGCGGCCTGCAGGCCGTCCACCCGGAGGGGCGGGGCGGGTTGCCGAACCAGGAGTTCCAGGACCCCAGTGGTTCCGGGGAGCGGAAACTCCGTGGTCAGGGTGGGGATTTCGTAGTGGAAGACCAGGAGGCGTTCTCCCGGAAGGAGCGGGGCCCGGACCCTCACCAATCCATCCTCCCATGTGACCGTCCCTGGTGAGAGGTCCCCCTCACCCACGCGGAAGGACGACGCCTCCAAGGGTAGGGGATAGCTCCAGACCAGGGCGCCGGGCGTCTCAGGGTCGGGGACCCAGGTCACCGCCGAGTCGTTTCGAATCTCCACGAGGTCCGTGACCCGCCATCCCATGGGCCCCTCCTCCACGAAGAGGTTTCGCACGGAGACGGGAACCGCCAGACCCTGGGCCGGAGCGATCCGGGTGGTGTAGGCCTGGATCGTGTAGACGGAGTCCATCTGTTCCGCCAGCGCGAGAGGCGGCCCGAAATAGAGGATCCCCTCGTACCGATGGGATGCAAAGAAGACCTCTCCGCTTCCCCGGACGGGAAGGTAGGGGAGTTGGAGCCGGAATCCGCCCTCACTGGTCACCTGGACGGAATCGATGGCCCCCGCCTCCTCCGGTGTCACCCGGTGGAGGACCACCGTCCCCGAATCTGCCGCCATCTCCCCCAGGAGAAGTCGACCTTCGACCTCGATGGGCCCAGCCTGGGAAGGATCAGCCTGGGAAGGATCTTCCTGGAGAGCCTCGGCCTGGGAAGCCTCGGCCTGAGGAGCCTCGGCTCCTGTGGACGGCCCCATATCCTGCATCAGGGCGGCCGCCAAGGGAGTGATCCCCCCCAAGACCAGGAGGGTCGAGGAGAGGAGAAGGACACGAAGAAACGATGCGCTACAGCGGGCGAAGTCCGAAACCAAGGCGGGTCTCCAGGAAGTGGAAGTCCAGGGTCGAGCCACCTCGTCGACCGGGACCGGATCAGGGAGAAAAACGACCAAAGTCTTCCGGATTCATTTTCCGGAGATACTCCTTCAACTCCTCCGGGTCCATACCGGCAGGCTCCTCCCCCGGACTCGCCTCGGACTCCCCTTCGACCTCGAAGGATTCGGGGTCCAGCGACTCCTCCTCCTCGATCTCGATGGACGCCCGCTCCAGGAGGGCGTCATTGGCAAAGATCCGGGCCTCGGAGCGGAGGGCCAGGGCAATGGAATCGGACGGTCTGGCATCCACCTTTATGACCTCGCCGTCCCGGTGGATCACGAGTTCGGCGAAGTAGGTGCTGTCGCTCACCCGGGAGATCACCACCCGCTTGAGACGGCCGCCCATCCCCTTCACGGCTGAGACCAGGAGATCGTGGGTCAGGGGGCGGGAGAATTTCATATCGGCCAATTGCATGGCGATGGCACTGGCCTCTCCCGGTCCGATCCAGATGGGCAGGACCCGGTCCCCTTCCAGCTCCTGGAGGATGACCACCGGAGTGTTGGACGCCCGATCCAACCCCAGGCTCTGCACCTTCACTTCAACCAGCACGGTGCCTCCTTACCTCCGGTGCCTCCGGAAATCGTTGATGGGGGGAATGAAAACCCTCCGGATGAACAGGTACTCCGAAGCGGCTCCCTGGTTCGTTCCCGGCTCGCCTTCCCTGGACCCCAGCGGGGATCGCACCCAGTGCAGGGTCAGGGTTCCACCGAGAAGTGGCCGAAAAGAAGACGGGACTGGAGCCAGCCCCGGAAATCACCCCCGCTCCACCACCCCTCTGAGCTGCTCCTCCCGGTCAGCCCGCTCCCAGGAGAAGAGGTTCACTTCCCGCTCGAAGCGTCGAACCACCTCAGGACGTCGTCCGAAGTGCCCGTAGGCCGCCGAGGGCCCGAAGATGGGGGACTGGAGGCCCAGGTCCCGAATGAGGGATCGGGGTCGGAAGTCGAAGACTTCCTCCAGTCCCTCCCGGATCCGGGCGTCAGGAGCCACACCGGTACCGAACGTATCCACCCAGATCGACACCGGCTCCGCGACTCCGATGGCATAGGCCAGCTGAATCTCGCATCTGCGGGCCAGACCTGCCCCCACGACGGTGCGGGCTGCCCAGCGGGCAGCATATGCGGCGGATCGGTCCACCTTCGTGGCATCCTTTCCGGAGAAGGCGCCCCCTCCGTGGCGGCCCATCCCCCCGTAGGTGTCCACGATGACCTTCCGACCGGTGAGGCCGGCGTCTCCATGGGGGCCACCCACCACGAACTTCCCCGTGGGGTTGATGTGGAGGGTGGGTGGGGCATCCGCCACCAGATCCTCCGGAAGTGCAGGAAGGATTACCTCGTCCCGAAGCGCCTCCCGAAGTGCCTCGAGCCCGATGTCCGGGGAATGCTGGGCGCTCACGACCACGGCCTCCACCCGTACCGGACGATCCCCGTCGTACCCCACGGTAACCTGCGCCTTCCCATCGGGGCGGAGCCACGGGAGCCGGCCTTCCTTGCGAGCCATCGCCAGGGCGTGCGTCAGCCGATGGGACAGGACCAGGGGAAGCGGCATGAGTTCGGGGGTCTCGTCCGAGGCATACCCGAACATCATTCCCTGGTCCCCCGCGCCGCCCGGGTCCACTCCCATGGCGATGTCCGGAGACTGCTTGTCCAGTGTCACCAGCACGGCACAGGTCCGACCATCGATCCCGAAGTCGGGGTCGGAGTAGCCGATTCCCAGGAGGGTCTCGCGGACCACGTCCCGGATCTCCACGTAGGTCTGGGTGGTGATCTCACCAGCCACCACCACCAGGCCGGTGGTGACCAGCGTCTCGCAGGCCACCCGGGCTTCAGGATCGGCCGCCACGATGTGATCCAGGACCGCGTCGGAGATCTGGTCCGCCACCTTGTCCGGGTGGCCCTCGGTCACGGACTCGGAGGTGAAGAGTTGAAGGGTCAAGGGAAACGTCCTTGTCGCGGTTGGAAGCGGCGAGGGCGGACCCCTTGCGTCTCCTCGATGGAAACGCTGGTTCTGGCCCCCCCGACGGGATGTCAACGGATACAGCCTGCTACGCTACAAAGGTGGGAAAGGGAAGTACAGGGTTCGAACCGAATACGGCGGCGCCCGCTCAGCAAAACAACCCCTATCTCGGCCTTCCGACCGGGTCAGGGAAGACTCAGGCTCCACCTCCCGGAGAAGGCGTAGAGGTCCACCGCCGACCCGATCCCCTCCGCAAGACAGGCGGTGACATCCCGGGAGGTGGGCGCCGCCAGTGCCTTCCTTGCTGCGGTGCGGGCATCTTCGATTCGGAAGCTCCGCACCACCTTCTTGACCTCCGGCAGGGAGGGCCACGCCACCGAGAGTGCATCGATGTCCAGCCCCAGGAGGAGAAAGGCCCCCAGGGGGTTCGCGGCCATCTCACCACAGACGCTCACTTCGATCCCGGCGGCCCGGGAGACCCGGGAGACCTGGTGGAGCTGGCGAACCACCGAGGGATGAAAGGGATTGTAGAGATGGGCCAGGCGGGCATTGGTCCGGTCCACCGCCAGGGTGTACTGGACCAGGTCATTGGTCCCGATGGAGAAGAAGTCGCAGTGCCGGGCAAGCTCTGCGGCATCCAGCGCCGCAGCAGGGGTCTCGATGAGGGCCCCGAGTTTGTATCCCGAGGAGAAGGGAATCCCGTCCCGCTTCAGTGCGGCCTCCTCTTCTCCCAGGAGTTCCCGGACCCGAACCACCTCCTCCACGTCGTTCACCAGGGGGAGAAGGATCCGGATGTCCCCGTGGGCCGTCGCCCTGAGGATGGCCCGGAGTTGGGGACGGAAGAGCTCCAGGCGGTCCAGGCAGACCCGGATCGCCCGCCACCCCAGGAAGGGGTTTTCCTCCGCCGGCATGTGGAGGAACATGGGAAACTTGTCGCCTCCCAGGTCGAAGGTCCGGATGAAGACCGCCCGATTTGGAAAGGTCTCGGCCACATGTTTGTAGGCCTGATACTGCTCCTCCTCTCCGGGCATGCCGCTCCGTCCCACGACCAGGAACTCGGTCCGGAAGAGCCCCACACCCTCGGCGCCATGCTCCAGCGCCCGCCCTGCCTCGCCGGGAAGGTCCAGGTTGGCTCGGAGGGAGACGGGCTGGCCGTCCAGGGTGACGGCGTCCTCCTGGGAAAGCTGAACCAACTCTCCCTCCCATTCCTGGATCCGGATCTGTCGCCGCCGGTAGACGTCCTGGTCCCGCTCGGTGGGATCCAGGATGATCCGTCCGATCCGACCGTCCAGGATCGCGTCCTCACCTTCGGTGGCGGACCGGTAGAGATCCACCAACCCCACCACGGCGGGAATCTCCAATGATCGGGCTAGGATGGCCCAATGGGAGGTACGGGTGCCCTGGTCCGTAGCGAGACCCCGTACATGATCCGGGTCCATCTGCACCACGAGGGTGGGCGTGAGGTTGCGAGCCACCATGATGGTGATCTCACCGTCCGATGCCACCTCGCCGGCGTCGGGGAGTCCCATGAGGCGCCGGAGCACCCGGATCTGCAGGTCCTCCAGATCGTTCAGGCGGTCCAGGACCATGGGATTTGCGGTCCGGACCCAGCGGGTCTGGAGCTCGAGCATCCGCCACTGGAAGGCCCGAGCGGCGCTCAGGCGGTTTTCCCGGATATACCGGACCGTTCCTTCCACCACCTCCACATCATCCAGCATGAGAAGCTGGGGATCGAAGATACGAGCCTCCATCGACCCCAGGCGCTGGGAGACCTTCTCCTGTAGCTCGCCCAGGCGCTCCCGGGACCAGTCCCGGGCGGCATGGAAGCGTTCCACCTCCACCTCCGCCTGATCCTGATCCAGCGTGAGGTGGGGCACGTCAGGGGCCTCCCACTCCAGGATCCTTACCCGCCCGAAGGTGATTCCCTCGGAAGCGGGAAGTCCATCGTGGACTCGACTCATCGGGTGCGCCTCATCCCATCTCCTCTCCGAAGCCGCTGTCAATGAGGGCGGTGAGGGCCTCCACCGCCGCCTCTGCATCCTCCCCGACGCCCCGGACCCGGAGTTCCGCCCCCTGCTCTGCGGCCAGCATGAGCACGCCCATGATGCTCTTGCCGTTGACCTCCACGCCATCTCGACTCACGCTGATCTCGGACCGGTACCGACCCGCCAGCTTCACGAACTCCGCAGCCGGACGGGCGTGCATTCCCATGCGGTTCCGGATCCGGACCCGCTCCTCTCGCACCTGCTCCGACTTCGAATCCGAACTGGACATTCCGTCCCTCCCGTGCGAGGTGGCCTGCGCTTCTGGGTTCGTATGAATTTCGTCTCTCCAGCGATCCTGATGGTGCATCTGGCTTTTTCGGATCGCCGGGTCCTTCGGACTGCCGGGTCGTCCGGGTCCCGGAGTCAGGGGCCTCACGGGGCAAACAGGAGTAGCAGGAAGAGGAAGAGGAGCGCCAGTCCACCTGGAGTTCCGGGTCGAACAACACGGCCCTTCCAGATCCCCAGGATGAAGACCCCCACCCCCGCGACAGCCCACAGGTAGGGCACGGACAGATTCTGCCACCCTCGGACCACGAGGAGTCCCCCCAGAACACCGATGAGGAGCACCCCGACCGCCCGACTCCGTTCCCCCCACTGGGCCAGGCGGGCCGCCTTCAGGGCCGGAGCGATCCCCATCCCGGCTTCCATCCCGGTCCGGACTCCCCAGGCGCGCAGAGGAAGATGCACCGCATTGAAGAGGAGGAGAAACACCAGCGCGGTGGACACGGGAGGAAGTCCCACGACCAGGGCAATGCCGGCGACCAGCAGACTGGAGGGAAGCCATCCCGCCCAGATCAGCCCATCACCCAGCGACCCCAGAGGCCCCCGGACGGCGTCGTGAAACCTTCGCTGGGTCTCCACGGCCACGCCGTCCCGCTTCATCCTCACCATCGCCCCCAGGGCCAGCCCCGCCAGGAAGGGGTGGGCGTTGAACGGTTCGCTGAAGCGAGCCATGGCGGCCCCCTCCCGCTCCGGCGAACGATCCCGGAGAAGGGGACCCAGGGCCCAGGCGACTCCCGTTCCCAGCAGATCTCGGGGATTCCAGGACGCCTGGATGAGAAAGGAACGGAGGAAGAGGCGACCCGCCGTCATCCGCCGCCTCGTAGCAGGCCCAGAAGGACCCCTGACGCCAATCCTGCCAGGAGGAAGAGTACGCCCCTCCGGGGCCGCACCCCCAGGTACCCCCGGCACAGCCGTCCGAGAGAGGCACAGCCTCCCAGGACGCCGGCCGCCACCACCTGGTCACGCTCCACGGCCGCCATCTCCACCCATCCTTCGGGAACAGCCATCACCAGAACGAGTCCCACCCCCACGAGGGCCATCCCCCGGAGACCATCTGTGGCCAGAGCCGTCCAATGGACACGGGCCAACCTCGGGAAGGTCCAGGCTCCGGAGTCGATCCCCCGGGTCCGGTGCTCGTTCCATCGGCGGTGGGCCGACACTGAAGCCCCTCCCAACCAGCCCCCCACCACTCCCCACGCCAGCCCCAGCGCCAACCCTCCGCCCCCCCCCACCAAGACCGCCGCCGCCACCGCCGGAACCGTGGCCGGACCCGGTTCCGGGAGGCGGGCTCCACCCACGGGGAGCGCCCCCAGATGGAGGAGTTCCAGGATGGCCCCGGTGAGGATCCCGGTGAGGGGGTCGCCCAGCAGGATGCCCGCCAGGACCCCCGTGACCAGGGGACGGGAAATCATGAACTGCCCTGCCGCGGTGCCATCCAGAGCAGCCCACCCTCCCAGAAGGAGGAGGAGGGTGAGGGATAGGGGCTCAATCATGGAAGGGTCATCGGAGGAGGCGATCCCCTTCGGTACCCGGTGAGCCAGGAAGGTCCTGGGCCGTGACCTCGACCCCCTCGGCCAGGAGGGCGGTGATCCGCTCCTCGTCGGCAGCGTCCAGGAAGAGATACGGAAGAACCTTTCGCCGTCCCGGAGAATGGTGGATTCCCCCGAGATTCACACCCCTTCCCCGGAGAAGCCCCCCTCGGGCGAGTTCCAGCATGGTCTGCAGGTCCCGGGTCAGCAGGATGGTGACCTCCGATGACCCTTCCCATTCCTGGAGGCGGTCCCGGGCCTCTGCAACCGAGGCGAAGTCGGTGGAGGCCTCAGGGGGCGCGCCAAGGCGGTGGAGGTCCTGTTCCCAGGAGCTCTCCCGGATCCGGTCATCCACAACCACGTAATGGGTGGGGTGGAGTCGCCCCCCCCAGCCTACCGTCACCTGACCATGGATCAGGCGCTCATCCACCCGGAGCAGTGCGATGGGCATCAGGATTGTTCCGTTCCAGGGCTCGAATTCCGGTCTTCCCCCGCTCCACCAGGCGCTCCACCAGCTCCTCCAGGGGGAGGTGGCGCTGGAAGACGAAGTCCAGGAGCATGGGGAGGTTGGCGCCGAATACCACGGTTCGGGTCCCGGGATCCCTGCAGGCGAATCGGGCCGCCAGCGCACAGCTCCCGGTCTGCAGGTCGGTGAAGATGATCACCGGCCCCTCGCCCACCACCTCCGTGACCATCCGGAGAAGGGCCTCTGGGCCCAATCCCTCATTGGAAATCGCCAGGAGCACCTCATCCCCCGCTCCGGTGATCTTCCGAACCGCATCCACCATCCCGTGACACATGGTCCCGTGGGTCAGGACAATTCCCCGGACCTCGGAGGATGGCTCTGAGGATGGCTCTGAGGATGGCTCTGAAGAAGGCTCCTCTCCTGGATCCAGCGCCTGACTCTCGTCACTCATAATCCTCTTCCAGATACTCCCGTACGGGTAGAAGGGCCCCCTTCAGTCGCCGGTCAAACTCCACCGCCGAATCCACCCCTGAATACTTGAGGAGGTGATTCATGGCCACCACCTCACTGATGACGGTGATGTTCTTCCCCGGGTTCAGCGGGATGGTCACCTTGGGGAGACGGACCCCCAGGATCTCGGTCTCATCCCGATCCAGCCCGGTCCGGTCGTACCCGTGGGCATCGTCCCATTCCTCGAGCTGTACCACCACCTCCAGGCGCTTCTGCTGACGGGTGGCCCGGATCCCGAAGAGGGCCTGGATGTCAATGATCCCCACTCCCCGGATCTCCATGTGATGCCGCTGAAGCTCATGCCCCTTTCCGATGACGACATCATTCCCCCGCCGGCTCACCAGGACCAGGTCATCGGCCACCAATCGGTGCCCTCGCTCCACCAGGTCCAGGACGCACTCGCTCTTCCCGATGCCACTCCGCCCCACGAACAGGAGGCCCACCCCGTACACGTCCGCCAGGGAACCATGCACCGTGGTGGCCGGCGCCAGGACCACCTCGAGATAGGGTTTGATCCGGCGAAAGAAGTCCTTGGTGGACAATGGGCTACGAAATACGGGAACGCTGTTCTCGCGAGCCTGCACCAGGAGGTCTTCAGGGACATCCTGCGCCTTGGTGACGAAAGCGGCCGGGAAGGATTGTCGGAAGAAGGTATCCAGCCGAGCCGCCCGGTCCTCCGGGTCCAGAGAGGCGAGGTAGCTCATCTCCGTCTCTCCAAATACCTGCATCCGCCCGTCGGGGAACCGCCCAACGTACCCGGAGAGAGCCAGCCCCGGACTGGAGATATCTGGATCCTGGCATTCCCGGGCAAGGGAAACCCCCGGCGTCAGGAGTTCGAGGCCGAGGGCCTCCCGCTTTGCACGGAAGAGTTCTTCGATACGGATGGATGGATTCACGCGCTTCGGTTCACCGCTTCGGAAAGCTTCGGACGCTGATGGTCGTTGCGCTGGTCTTTCCGGCGCCGGAGAATCTTCTCCAACCGGCCCATGGTGCGATCCAGCGACCCCCGGAAATCGTCGCCTTCGGCATGGGCCACCGCCGGCTCCTCCCCATCCACTGAAAGGATTCCCTCCACTCGCTTCCGATGCTTCTCCTCCTCGAATATCACCTCTGCGGAGGAGAGGGATCCATCGAAACGGGAGAGCTTCCTCACCTGCTCTTCGGCTCGGAGTCGAACCGAATCGGGAATACGGCAGTGGCGGGCGACGATCTGGATACGCATGGAGCCTCCTGAATTGGGTGCTCTGAAAAGGGCCGACCCAGGGGTGAGTCGAGAAGTTAAGGCGAGAGGACTCAGCGCACCAACCGTTCCCGAAGGGCCCGATCCATGGCACTCGCCGACGCATCCCAGGAGAACCCCTCGGAGAACCGTCGGGCCGCGTGGCCCTGGGTCTGTCGGAGGTCATGGTCGCTGAGCAGTTCGCCGGTGCGACGAGCCAACGCCACCACATCGCCATGAGGAACCAGAAAGCCCGTTTCGCCGTGGCGAACCGAGTCCCTGAGCCCCGGTGCATCGCTGGCCACCGTGGGTGTCCCACATGCTGCCGCTTCCAGGTTGGCGATCCCCCACCCCTCGTTGGGAGAAGTGAGTAGATGTACCCAGGCCCTCCGTAAAAGCTGCAGCTTCTTCTCCTCGGAAACAAACCCCAGGAACTCGGCCCCCCCATCTGAGAGCCCCAGACGGTCGGCCTCCCGCTCCAACGCCTCCCGGTGATCTCCCCGACCCGCCACGAGGAGGCGGACGGGGACGCCCTGCCTGCGCAGCTCCGCCGTCGCGGCCAGCACCAGATCCACGCGTTTATAGCGCTTCAGGCGTCCCAGGTAGAGGAGCGTGGGCTCGGAAAAGCGGTTCTCCTCCCCTCCCGGGGTGAAATGCTCCAGGTCGATGCCGTTGGGAATCACCTGGATCCGGGGACTCTCCACCCCTCGGCGGATGAGGTCCTGGCGGGTGCTTTCGGATACGGCAATCACCGGGAGACCCCGATACGCCCGGGGGATGGGGCGCTCAAGGAGCCAGGTCACCAATGCCAGGGGGAGGGAGGCCTCCTGGAAGGCGGTGGGCCCGAAGAGGTGATGGACCAGCAGGAGGGTGGGGGCAGGAGCCCAGGCCGGGGCGAACACCGGGGCTTTGTTCAGATCCTCCACCACCAGATCGAACCGGAGATGCCCCAGTTCCTTCCGCACGTAGGGGGCGAGGCGGAAGGGATACGAGTAACGGGAACCCACACGGTGGATCCGGATGCCGTCCAGCTCCGCCCGGGGGGCGGCCCCGGGCCAACCCGAGGTGACCGCCACCACATCCCACCCCATCCCCGTCAGGCGCCCGAAGACCTCGTGGAGATGGGCCTCAGCTCCCCCGGCCTGGGGGTTCTCCCGGTCCTGCCAGTTCAGGATCAGGAGGCGGGGGCCCGGGGGGGAGCCCGTCACGCCTGACGGGAAAGAGGGGAGGTCATGCGTCGGGGCGAGGCGCGTGGTAGAGGGCGTCCAGCACGCCATTGACGAAGCGGGCCGAATCATTCCCACCGTAGCTCTCCGCAAGGCGCACGGCCTCCTGGATGGCCACCCGGGGCGGGACTTCCTCCAGGTGCAGGAGTTCAGCCGCACCGATGCGGAGCACGGCCCGATCGATGCGCGAGAGGCGATCCAGCCTCCAGTTCCGGGTAACGGAGGAGAGGGCGAGGTCCAATTCGTCGCGATGCTCCTGGATGGTACGGAGGATGGCTTTCACCCAGGGGCGCCTCCGGGGCGCGATGCGCCGCGTCCGCTCCACCTCGTTCAGGACCTCCAGGAGATCGGTTTCGCCTCCCCCCGCCTCCCACCGATAAAGAACCTGGAGGGCCCATCCTCGGGACCGGGTCCGGTCGATGCGCTCCCTTCGGCTCAAACCGACCGTGGAATCCGCCGTCACTGGAGTTCCCGGTAGAGGTTCGCCATCTCCAGCGCCGACATGGCCGCTTCCCACCCCTTGTTGCCGGCCTTGGAGCCGGCCCGTTCCAGCGCCTGGTCCAGGGTGTCGGTGGTAAGCACCCCGAAGATCACGGGGACAGGGGAACTCCGGGCAAGGGCACCGAGGCCGCTGGCAGCTTCCCCCGCCACGTACTCGAAGTGGGGCGTATCCCCGCGGATCACGCACCCCAACGTCACGACCCCGTCCACCCCACCCCGCGCCAACACCTGGGCCGTGGCCCCCGGGAGCTCCCATGCTCCGGGGACGCGGATCACCTGGAGATTGGACACCTCGACCCCGTGGCGGACCAGGGCGTCCACCGCACCGTCCAGGAGACGCTCGGTGATCAGGTCGTTGAAGCGGGCCACCACCAGGGCGAACCGCAGCCCCTCTCCGCCGAGGGCCCCGCTGATCTCCTCAACCTTCTTCATGAAAGAACCTCTGGAAACTGGAATTCGAATGGGGACTCAGCGGGTATACATACACCCGCTCAGGAGAGGTGGCCCAGCTTCTGCCGCTTGGTCTCCAGGTACTGTGCGTTGTGGGCGCCGGGCTCCACGCTGAGGGGTTCGCGTCCGGAGACCTCCAGGCCATACCCCTCCAGGCCCACGATCTTCTTGGGATTGTTGGTGAGGATGCGGATCCGGCGCAGCCCCAGGTCCAGGAGGATCTGGGCCCCGATCCCGTAATCCCGCAGATCTGGTTTGAATCCGAGGGCCAGATTCGCCTCTACCGTGTCCTGACCCCGGTCCTGAAGCTCGTACGCCCGGAGCTTGTTGTGGAGCCCGATCCCCCGGCCCTCCTGGCGAAGATACACCACGACCCCCTGCCCTTCTTCCTGGATCCGGGCCATGGCGGCGGAAAGCTGTTCCCCGCAGTCACACCGCATGGACTGGAAGACGTCTCCGGTCAGGCACTCGGAATGCATGCGGACCAGCACGTCCTCCTTGCCACTCACTTCGCCCCGGACGAGGGCCACATGCTCCCGATCGTCCAGGGTGTTCTCATATCCGATGAGCTGGAATTCCCCCTGGGGCGTGGGAAGCTGGACCGTGGCCACCCTCCGAACCAACCGCTCCCTGGGGAGGCGGTACGCCACGAGCTGTGCCACGGTGATGAACTTGAGGTCGTGCTCCCGGGCGAAGGTCTCCAACTGGGGTCGACGGGCCATGGACCCGTCGGCATCCAGGATCTCGCAGATCACTCCCACCGGGGGAAGACCGGCCAGTCGGGCCAGATCCACACTCGCCTCGGTCTGCCCCACGCGACGGAGGACCCCCCCGGGAACGGCCCGAAGCGGGAAGATGTGGCCCGGCCGACGGAGGTCCCCGGGCCGCGTGGTCTCCTCCGCCAGGAGGCGAATGGTGGTGGCCCGGTCCTGGGTACTGATCCCGGTGGTCACCCCGAAGCGTTCATGCCCGTCCACCGAAACGGTGAATGCCGTGCCGTGGGGGTCGGTGTTCTGATCCGTCATGGGCTTCAGGTCCAGCGCATCAGCCCGTTCCGGCGTCAGGGTGACACAGATCAGCCCCCGGCCGTGGATGGCCATGAAATTGACCAGATCTGGGGTGATAGCGGAGGCTGCGCAGACCAGGTCTCCCTCGTTCTCGCGGTCCTCGTCATCCGCCACGATGATCATCTTACCGTCGCGGATGTCCTGTATCGCGTCTTCGACCGGGTCGAAGGACATTTCTGCTCCTCAGTGGGAGGGCCTGGAGATTCCGGCCTTCTCCCGTCAAGCGTCGTCGTGCGAGGCGCCGGCCTCCTGGCCGTCTTGGGTGCCTCCCCTTCCATCCACCGGGGGGAACCGGCCCGGGGGCAAGCCCTGGGCCAGAAGTCTACCCACGTACTTTCCGATCAGGTCCCCTTCCACGTTTACCGCATCCCCCGGAGAGAGGTGGGAGAGGTTGGTGTGGGTCCAGGTGTGGGGAATGATCCCCACCTCCAGCTCCGATGTGGAGCCCAGGGCGTTCACCGTGAGGCTCACCCCATTCAGCGCGATGGACCCGTGGAGGAGGGTGAGTCCCCAGATGTCGCGAGGGACATGGAAGACCAGTCGCCAGAACTCCCCATCCTCTCGAACAGATATGAGGTGGCCGATGCCATCTACATGACCCTGAACCAGATGCCCATCCAGACGACCGCCCAGGGCCAGGGCCCTTTCCAGATTCACCCGGGTTCCCCTGCCATACCCCCCGGCGATGGTCCGGGAGAGGGTCGTGCCGATGGCCTCCACGGTGAACCGGCCCTCCTCCACCCGTGTAGGGGTCAGGCAGGCGCCATCCACGGCGATGGACGCGCCGGGAACGACGCCGTCCAGAAAGCCCGACCCAACCTCAACCACCATGCGCCGGGTGGAGCTTCCCTCCTCCAGCCCCACCACGGTTCCCATGGCTTCCACGATTCCCGTGAACATCACCCCTCCTCGAGAGCGCGGTGCGGGGGACTACCCGATTCCTGCGGCACGGTCCGCCCGCCCCTTCCATCCCATTTCCGTTCCCCGGTCCCATACCAACTCGAAGCCCTGGTCCCATCCCACGGCCGATCCCATTCCATCCAGATGTCCGCTCCCAGGCGGCGCATCGGGCCAGGGACCCAGAGATCAGCGGGGGCCGGGGTGCCGGTGCCTTCCCCTCCCATCGGGTAACCCGGGACCCCCTGTGGGCCAAGGAAGCGAGGCGCGATGACGTGGACAAGCCTGTCCACGGCTCCGGCACCCACCAGCGCCGAGCCCCAACGCCCGCCTCCCTCGCAGAGGAGGGCTCCGATCCCCTCCCCCCGGAGACGACGCAGAAGATCCCGGGGCGACGGATCTTCTTCCACTCCACTCCCGTCCACGTCGAGGATTCGGGCCCCGGCGCTCTCCATGCGCTCCCGCCACTCCAGCGGGCTCCTGGGACCGGTGAGGATCCAGACCGGGGGACCTCCCCCCTGGAGGAGCCGGAGCCCGGGACCCAGACGCCCCTTCAGGTCCAGGATGATCCGGACCGGAGGGACCCGGGGCACGAGGGCACCGCGCGCCGTGAGGAGGGGATCGTCCACCGCTGCGGTCCCTGTCCCGACCAGGATCCCATCCACACCTGCGCGGAGATGGTGCACCGCCTCCATGGCCTCGGGTCCGGTGAGCTGGGCCCGCTCCCCCTGCGCCGGGGAAATCCTCCCGTCCAGCGAGAGAGCCAGCTTCAGCACCGTCCAGGGCCGATCCGGCAGATGATGGAAGAAGGCCGGGTTCTCGCGACGGGCTTCTGCGGGGCTGAGTAGGGGGCCCACGACCTCCACCCCCGCGGCTCGAAGCTCCTCGGCCCCTCCGCCGGAGCGGATGCCCGGATCCAGGGCACCGAAAACGACGCGACGAACCCCGGCGCCCAGGAGCGCCCGGGTGCAGGGCGGGGTCTTTCCCCTGTGACGACACGGCTCGAGGGAGACGAAGGCCACCGCGCCTTCCGCCGCGGCCCCTGCCGCGGCCAGGGCTTCCACCTCGGCGTGGGGACCTCCCCATTCCCTGTGCCACCCCTCCCCCACCAGGACGCCGTCCCGCACCAGGACACACCCCACCATGGGATTCGGGTGGACCCGGCCCCAACCACGCCGCCCCAGGGCCACCGCCCGCTCCATCCACCGACGGTCGTCAGGCTCGCCCATCAGGCTCAATAGCGAATCCGGAAGGTGAGGGCTCCGGAGATCCCACCGGCCGATCCTCCGAAGACCGCAGGTGGAATCCCCTCCGGTGCCGATGGAGCCGGAGACCATCCCAGCTCCAGGGCGATCTGGGAAACCACCCAGGTCCGGTTCACACCCACGAACCAGGTGGTCCGGTCCACCGGAATCGTTCCGGATCCCGCGCTCCCAATCCCGGCGGCTCCAGGGCCCGGTCGGACACGGGCCTCTCCCCGGATTCGGTCCTGCTGCACCCCCCCGGAAACCCCGATCTCCATCAGGTCCTTCCCCAGCACCGCCCGGAACGAGGTGACCCGGGGCGTCACGGCGACGGCGGGGGCTCCCCCGCCGGACGACAGGTACTCCAGGGCCCCGGACCGTCGATGCATGGCGGAAAGGGTGAGCCCAGGGAGGCTGAAGGACTCCCGCATCACCCCGATCCGGGCTCCGGCTCCAAGGGACCACGTCCGTCCATCCAATCCGTCGAAGGCGGGGACGGGGAGGAACCGGACCTCTCCCAGCAGGTCGACGGCCCCCACCCCACCCACGGTGGGGGCGGGACTCACGCCTTCGAACACCCCGACCCCCACGGCGAGCCGAGGCGCCATCACCGTCCTGCGACGCTCCGGAGCACCGGAAGACGTCATGTCCGGATGGGTGAAGGAGGCTGTGGCCAGACCGGCGTCGAAGAGGAAGCGGGGCGATCCGTGGAGGCGCTGCCCCGCCGTGTTCGGGGAAGCCGGAAACGGTCCGCCGGCCCCCAGAAGGAGTCCGAAACCGGACTGGAAAGCATGGGCGGTCGCAGCCCCCAGGGTGCACCCCTGCACCCGGTCCCCCTGTCCACCATGACAGGCGGCGGCGACCGTGCCGGGGCTCTGGGCCAGGAGGGACGAAGGTCCCAGGAGAAGCGAGAAGACCAGGAGAAACAAAAGCCCCAGGAGAAGCCCGACCGGGATCAGCGCAAGCCGTCCCAGGGCCCCCACCACCCCGGTCCGGGGCGGCAGGGCGGCCGGCAGGGCGGCCTGAAGGGCCAGGAGAACCGAACGGCTCCCGTCACGGGTGCGTCCGTCGCCGGGGAACGCCTCAGTCCAGCCGAACACCCGCCCCCTCCACCACCTCACCTGCGATCCAGGCCGACTCTCCCCGCTCCCGGAGGCGGCCCACCAGGGCATCGGCCTCGTCCGGGCGGACCGTGGCCAGCATCCCCACCCCCATGTTGAACACCCGGAACATCTCCCCCTCCTCCACCTCTCCCAGCTCCGCCAGGGTCTCGAAGAGGGGGGGAACATCCCAGCTCCCGCGTCGGACCACGGCCCCCAGACCATCGGGGAGCACCCGCGGGAGGTTCCCGGGGATTCCTCCCCCTGTGATGTGGGCCAGGCCGGTGAGTCCACTCCAGGTGAGCTCCTCCTGAAGGGCGGGGAGATAGCTCCGGTGGATCCTCAGGAGAGCGGCACCCACCGATTCATCCAACCCCGGGAAGGGATCCCCCACCCCCAGGCCGGCGCGGTCGAAGACGATCTTCCGGGCCAGGGTGTACCCATTCGTGTGGAGCCCGGACGAAGGGAGGGCCACCAGGGCGTCCCCCGCCTGGATCCGGGATCCATCCAGGATCTGGGCCCGGGCGACGATCCCCACGATGAAGCCGGCCAGGTCGTACTCCCCCGGACCGTAGAAATCCGGCATCTGGGCCGTCTCTCCGCCCAGGAGGGCACATCGGTTCTCGCGACAGGCCAGGGCCACTCCCCGAACCACCTCTTCCACCACCCCTTCCGCCACCTCGCCGGTGGCCAGGTAGTCCAGGAAGAAGAGGGGACGGGCCCCCTGCACCAGGATGTCGTTGACACAGTGGTTCACCAGGTCCTGACCCACCGTGTCATGGACCCCGGTGAGGAAGGCCACCTTGAGCTTCGTCCCCACACCGTCGGCACTGGAGACCAGGACCGGCTCCCCCACCTCTCCCGGGACCCGGTAGAGCCCACCGAAGAGCCCCAATTCCGAGAGGGTGTTCTCATCCCGGGTGGATTCCAGGAGCTCCCGAAGTCCCTCCTTTGCGCGCTCCGCCTTCTCCAGGTCCACACCGGCGGAGGCGTAATCCATCCGTCCCTTCATCATCGGCTTGCCTCGGGTTGGGGGGCCGTGTCTTCGGATTCGGAGCGCTCCATCCGCTCCGGTGCATCGATGCCCAGGAGGTTCAGGGCATTGCGCAGCACCACTCGGATGGCCGTGGTAAGGGCGAGGCGGGCCAGTCGGAGTTCCGCATCGTCCACCAGGACGGCCAGTTCTGGATTCCGGGTAGGGTTCCCTGCGTGGTACCAGGAATTCACCTGCCCTGCCGTCTGCTCCAACCAGTCGCAGACGAGGTGTGGCGCCCGGAGTGCGGCGGACCGCTCCACGAGTTCCGGGAAGGAGTCCAACTGCTGGATCAGCTCCTTCTCCACCGTGGAGTCCAGACGCTCCAGGCGGACCCGGCTGGGATCGATCTCTCCGGAATGCCCGGCCTTCCGGAGGATGGAGCACATCCGGGCATGGGCGTACTGGGCCTTGTAGACGGGATTCTTGTCGGACTGATCCATGGCCCAGTCCAGGTCGAAGACCAGGTGGGCCTCGGGCTTCCGCATGAGGAAGAAGTACCGGGTCACGTCCACCCCCACCTCTTCCACCAGATCCCGGAGGGTGACGTAGTCCCCGGCCCGCTTCGAGAACTTCACCTCCTTCCCCCCCCGCTCCACCGTGACCATCTGGTGGAGGACCCACTCCGGATACCCAGCCCGGATCCCCAGCGCCTGGAGGCCGGCGCGCACCCGGGCAGTGGTCCCGTGGTGATCGGCTCCCTGCACGTTGATGGCGGAGTGGAAACCCCTTTCCCACTTTGTGATATGGTAGGCCACATCAGGTAGAAAATAGGTGGGGGATCCGTCGGATTTCACCATCACCCGGTCCTTCTGGTCCCCGTACTCCGTGGTACTAAGCCAGAGGGCGCCGTCCTTCTCGTAGGCCAGCCCCGTCTCCCGGAGTCTGCCGATGGTGGCCTCCACCCGTCCCGACTCGTACAGCGAGGATTCCAGGAAGTACTCGTCGAAACGAACCCGGAACGCGTTCAGGTCCAGGTCCTGCTCCTTCCGGAGCCGGTCCACGGCGAATCGCCGCATCCGCTCCAGGCCGACTCCCTCGGGGTCCTCCACCCACGCCTCACCCTCCAGCGCCACCAGATCCCGGGCGATCTCGGACACGATCTCTCCGTGGTACCCGTCCTCGGGGAGGGAGACCTCGTGTCCCAGTGCCTGGAGGTACCGTGCCCGAACACTCTCGGCCAGGCGGTCGATCTGACGACCGGCGTCGTTGTAGTAGAACTCCCGATGGACCTTCCATCCGGTCCACTCCAGGAGGGAGGAGAGGGCGTCCCCCAGGGCGGCCTGCCGGCCATGGCCCAGGTGGAGGAGCCCCGTGGGATTGGCGGAGACGAACTCCACCATCACCGCCTCGCCCCCACCGGCGTCGGACCGCCCGAAGTCCATGTCCGAATTCAGGATACGTCCCACCGTACCCGTCACGACGTCCGTGGAGAGTCGGAAGTTCAGGAACCCGGGTCCGGCCACCTCCACCGCGGCCAGTCCATGATCGACCCCCGCGCCGTCCCCGGTGATCTTCCCGGCAATCTCCTCGGCGATGGCCCGAGGGGGACGCCGAAGGGTGGAGGCCAGGGTCATGGCCACGTTGGAGGCCCAGTCCCCGTGGGACGGGTCCCGGGGTCGCTCCAGGTGGACCTGGGGCTCCGAAACGCCCATCTCCCTCAGGACCACCTCGAGGAGGGCGCGGATCCGATCCTGGGACATGGGTCCTCGTCAGTCCGAGGTCGAGGGAGGAGACGCACCGCCCGAGGAGGACCCACCGGAGGAAGAACCACCGGAGGACCCACCCCTGGCGGGCGGGCCGGAGGGGTTCGAGCCGGATCCCTTCCCGGAGGAGGATGCACTCCCCCCCTCACCGGCAGAGCCGGATTTCCCGGAATCGGATCCCGACCCGCGGCCCTTGGAGGAAGACGCGGCGGAAGGATCGGCAGGAGAAGCGGCGGTCACCGGGCCGGCCGAATCCCGCTTGGCCCCCTCCCGATAGCTGTCCGACCGGTAGTCGGTGATGTAGAAGCCCGACCCCTTGAAGAGGAATCCCGCCCCTGCGGAGAGAATGCGCTGAGCCTCGGCACCGCATTCCGGACAGGAATCCAGGGGTTCATCGGACATCCGCTGGAATTGTTCGAACTCGTGCCCTTTCACGCACCGGTATTCGTAGGTCGGCATGGAATGGGTTCTCCCTTCTCGCCTGTGATCCTCCGGGCGTCGCAAGCCTTCGACGCCCGCGCCCTGTTCAGCCGTTAAAGGTAATCAGCCGATGGGGCTGTACGTACCCCACACGCCCCGGAGCGTATCGGAGATCTCCCCCAGGGTGGCCATGGCCTTTACCGCCTCCAGGATCCGGGGCATAAGGTTCTCGGTCCCCCGGGCCCCCTCGGCCAGAGCCGCGAGGGCCGCCTCGACCCGGACGCCGTCCCGCGTCTGCCGAAGCTTCCCCACCTTTCCGGACTGCACCGCCTCGAGCCCGGAATAGTCGGTCTCATCCGCACGGTAGGGGGGCTCATCCTCCTGGAACCGATTCACCCCCACCACCACCCGCTCCCCACCCTCCACCTCCTTCTGGAAGCGATAGGCCGCGCGATGGATCTCCTCCTGCATGTAGGTGATCGCACCGGCAGCGCCGCCCCGCTCATCAATCTCCGTCAGGTACCCCCGGGCCTCCTCCTCGATGCGGTTCGTGAGCGCCTCGACGAAATAGCTTCCCGCCAGGGGGTCTACGGTGCGAGCCGCCCCGGATTCGTTGGCCAGGATCTGCTGGGTACGAAGCGCGATGCGGGCCGCCTCTTCGGTGGGGAGGGTCAGGGCCTCGTCGTACCCGTTGGTGTGGAGGGACTGGGTTCCTCCCAGCACCGCGGAGAGGGCCTGGGTGGTGACCCTGACCACATTGTTCAGGGGCTGCTGGGCCGTGAGGGTGGAGCCCCCGGTCTGGGTATGGAAGCGAAGGCGGCAGGCACGCTCCGAGGCGTCGTACCGCGCTCGCATGAGGCGGGCCCAGAGCCTCCGGGCGGCACGGAACTTCGCCACCTCCTCGAAGAAGTCATTGTGGGCGGCGAAGAAGAAGGAGAGACGCGGGGCGAACTCCTCCACCTCGATCCCCGCCTCCACCGCCCGCTTCACGTATTCCAGGCCGTTGGCGAAAGTGAAGGCCACCTCCTGGGGGGCCGTGGCCCCGGCCTCCCGAATGTGGTAGCCGGAGATGGAAATGGTGTTCCAGCGGGGGACCTCCTGGGCGCAGAATGCCAGGATGTCGGAGATGAGGCGGAGCGATGGGTCCACTGGGTAGATGTAGGTCCCCCGGGCGATGTACTCCTTCAGGATGTCGTTCTGGATGGTGCCGGCCAAGGTCTTCCTTGGGATGCCGTTCTCCTCCGCCACGGCGATGTAGAGGGCCAGCAGGATGGCCGCCGTGGAGTTGATGGTCATGGAGGTGGAGACCTTCCCCAGGTCGATCCCGTGGAAGAGGGTCCGCATGTCCTGGAGGGAGTCGATGGCCACCCCCGCCCGGCCGACCTCTCCCGCCGCCATGGGATGGTCCGAGTCGTATCCCATCTGGGTGGGGAGATCAAAGGCCACCGAGAGTCCGGTCTGTCCCCGCTCCAGGAGGTAGTGGTAGCGCTGGTTCGTCTCCTCTGCCGTTCCGAACCCGGCATACTGCCGCATGGTCCAGGGGCGGCCCCGGTACATGTCGGGGTAGACCCCCCGGGTGAAGGGGAAGGCTCCGGGCTCACCCAGATCCCGCTGCGGGTCCACTTCGGCGTCCTCCGGGCGGTAGAGACGCCGAACCGGAAGCCCTGAATCGGTGCGGAGGGACTCGCCCCCCTTCTTCTTGGTGTCACCTTCGGACGAACTGCTCATGATGCGTCCTCTCCCTCGTCCAGGGCCTCGAATTCCACCAGGATCATATCCTTTTCCACCGCCATCCCCTCACGGGCATGAATGGCCTTCACCCGGGCGGGAGCTGCGGCACGGAGTTCATTCTCCATCTTCATGGCCTCGACGATGGCGATCCCTTGCCCCACCTCCACCACGTCCCCAACCGCCACCTCGACCCGGACCACCATGCCGGGCATGGGGGCCTTGAGGGGCTGTGGCCCGGAGCCATGCCCCGCCGCTTTTCGGGCCTCGCGGATGGCCTCCTGGCCCCGATCCAGGACCACGGCTCCTCGCCGCACCCCCTCCACGTCCAGCTCCCAACTCCCCCGACCATTCCTCCGGGGAATCACGCGAAGGGAGCGCCCCGCCAGGCGGAGACTCCTGATCGGGGACCTGGAAGCCGGCGCGAGATCCGCGTCCACGACCTCCCCATCCACCCGGAGTATGCCCCCCTTGAGTTCCACCCGGAGCCGCTCTCCATCCACGTGCACGAAGTACTCCATCCGTCTTCCTCCCTGGGCCCCTTCGGGCCCGTCCATGATCAGGCCGGCTTCTCGCCGGCCCGGTTGAGGGTCACCACCGTCTCTACGTGGGCCGTCTGGGGGAAGAGGTCGAACACCTGGATCCGATCCAGGCGAAACGCCTCTCCCAGGGCGGCCAGGTCCCGGGCCAGGGTGGCTGGATCGCAACTCACGTAGACGATCCGTTCCTCCACCCCTCGGGCCAACGCCTCCATCACCCCCGCCGCCGCCCCCTGGCGGGGCGGGTTCAACACGGCCCGCCGGACTGGAATAGCCTCGGCCAGCCGGGCCTCGACGCGCCCCCGGAGGATCCGGAAACCCGACACGGGCCGGGCCTCGGCCATGGCCACCGCCTCCTCCGAGAGCTCGATCCCGGTGGCCTGGGCCCCGTGGCGGGCCATGCGGCGCCCATACACCCCGAAACCGCAATAGGCGTCCAGGACCGATGTCCCCCGGGGGGGACCCATCTCCCGGAGCACCAGGTCATGCATGAAGGGCGCGGCCCAGCGGTTCACCTGGAGGAAGGCCCCGGGGCGAACCGGGAGCCGTTCCCCGAACCACTCCTCCTCCACCTCCTCGACCCCCGCCAGGAGGACCGGCGCCGACGGCTCCTCCGACCCGCTGTCCCGGGGCTGCTCTCCCCGCTCCAGAGCCTGCCGTCCTCGATCCCCGCGAGCCGTGCCTTTGTGCGCCGTATCTCGGTGCGCCGTGCCTCGGTGCGCCGTGCCTTCGCGAACCGGTCGGGGGATCCACCAGATCGCCTGAAGGTTATCTACCGCCTCCAGGAGGGCCTGGGAATCACCCGGGTCCTCGCCACCCTCCACCAGGAGGATGGCGCCTCCCTCTGCCACTCCGCGGACCGTCACCCGAAGCCGGGGGCCGGTGGGAAGGCGGCGGGCGCCCTCTCCCCACGCCTCCCGGATTCCTTCCCAGGCCCGGGCCACGCCCTCCTCGAGGAGGAGGCACTCCCCCCCGACGTCCACGATCCGCCCCGGGGAATCCAGTTCATGGAACCCGGCCACCACCCGCCCCCCCGACAGCCGTCGAAGGGCGAAAGAGGCCCGGTTCCGGTAACGGAACTCCCGGGGGGAGGGATGCGTCTCCACCGGAGGAAGGTCCGTTCGTCCGCCGATCCGGACCAGGGCCTCGGAGACCCGCTCCGCCTTGGCTTGCAGTTGCGCCGGGTAGGCCAGGTGCTCCAGCACGCACCCCCCACAACGGTCATAGCGGGGACAGGGGGCGGGGCGGCGGTCCGGACCCGGCCGGAGCACCTCTTCCAGCTGTCCCCTTCCCCATCGCTTCCGGGACAGGGTCACCCGGGCTCGGACCCGATCACCGGGAGCCGTCCGGTGCACGAAGAAGGCCCGGCCGTCCCCCAGTCGGCCCACGCCGGCTCCGTCGGCGGCCAGCCCGTGGATCTCGACCTCCACCGTATCCTCTCCACCCGCTCCACCGGTCCCCTTCCGGGGAGCGGTCCGTCCTGGACGGGCCACCGGCCCGCTACCTGCCCCGATTCGAGGAACGGAACGCCGACACCCAGGGGGGGAGGACCGCACCGCCATTGCCACCTCCGATCCGGGGAGGACGGAGGGAGTGGCGATGTTCCTCTTCCAGAAGGGCGGCGATGACCGCCGTCACCCGGCGGGAATCCTCAGCCGAGTCCTCACCCCGGGTGAGCTCCGGATGCTCTTCCAGGTAGCGAATGGACAGATCCCCGGCGATGAACTGGGGCTCCGCCATGACCCGGCGGTGGAAGGCGACGCAGCTTTCCACCCCTTCCAGGACGAACTCCTCCAGGGCCCGGGCCATGCGACGGACCGCCTCCGTTCGAGTGGGAGCATGGACGATGAGCTTTCCCAGGAGGGGATCGTAGTGGAGCCCCACCTCCCCGCCGGAGGCGATCCCCCCATCCCAGCGCACCCCTGGCCCACCCGGGATCTCCAGATGGCGGATCCGCCCGGTGGAGGGGAGAAACCCCTCGTCGGGGTTTTCAGATGTGATCCGGCACTCGATGGCGTGACCGCGGAAGGTGATCTCCTCCTGACTCCACGGGAGCGCCTCCCCGGCGGCGACCCGGAGCTGCCACTGGACCAGGTCGATCCCCGTGATGAGCTCGGTGACGGGGTGCTCCACCTGGATCCGGGTGTTCATCTCCAGGAAGTAGAAGGCCCCGTCCTGCCAGAGGAATTCCACCGTGCCGGCACCCTCGTAGTCCACGGCCTGGGCGGCCCGGACGGCGGCCTCGCCCATGGCCGCCCGGGTCCCGGCGTCCAGGATGGGGGAGGGCGCCTCCTCCACCAGCTTCTGATGTCGCCGCTGGATGGAGCACTCCCGCTCCCCCAGGTGCACCACGTTCCCGTGGCTGTCGCCCAGGAGCTGGATCTCGATATGCCGGGGACGGTCCAGGTACTTCTCCACGTAGACGGCCCCATCCCCGAAGGCCGCCTCCGCTTCCCGGACCGCAGCCTCGAAGGCACGGCGGATGCCGTCGGGGCCCTCCACCACCCTCATCCCCTTCCCGCCTCCTCCTGCCGAGGCCTTCAGGAGGACCGGATAGCCCATCTCTCCGGCCACCTGCTCCGCCTCTCGGGCGTCAACCAGCGCCTCGGTGATCCCAGGCACGATGGGAACACCGGCAGCCTCCATCCGGCGCCGGGCCTCGGTCTTGTCCCCCATGGCGTCGATGGTCTCGGGGGTCGGTCCCACGAAGGTCAGCCCGGCCGCCCGGATCGCCCGGGCGAAGGGGGCCCGCTCCGCCAGGAACCCGTACCCGGGGTGAACGGCGTCTACGCCGGCCCGCTTCGCCACCTCCACGATCCGGTCCATGCGGAGGTAGCTCTCCGCCGATGGGGCCGGCCCCAGAAGGTAGGCCTCGTCGGCCATGAGGACGTGGGGCGCCCCCCGATCCGCCTCGGAGTAGACGGCCACCGACCGGAGGCCCAACTCCCGGCAGGCGCGGATGATACGCACGGCGATCTCGCCGCGGTTGGCAATCAGGACAGAGTGCATCGGGCTTCCTGTCTCTCCCGTGGGTGGACTCAGCTGGAGGCCTGGCTTCGGGCCTGGCTGCGGGCCGGACTTCGAGGTTGGCTCTGAGGGGGGCATTCGGCGCGGAACCAGCATGGTGCCTCGACCCGAAACCGCCCCGCGAATCAGCCTTTGAAAGTAGGGGGGGACCGGGGAAGGCGTCACCCCCCCACCGTGCCCCCCCTACCCTGCGGGCGGTCCCTCCACTTCTTCAACGGCCTTCCAGCACCCGTTCCCGGAAGGCCAGAAAGCCTTCCACCTGGGTGAGTTCGCCGTCCATGATGGCGGCGATCTCCTCGGCCTCCCGCCACTCGGCCTCCAGGGCCTCGGCCTCGGCCCGGTCGTCCAGGGCGATCCCAAGGGCCACCCGTTCCGTCCGCCCCAACTCGCCCAGCGGCGCTCCAAGGTTCCCCAGGCCTTTCAGGAGGAGGGTGCTCCCTCCCACCCGGTCCAGCGCCTCCCCTGCAGCCGCTCCCACCTTCCGGGACTCGGCGTCTCCATCCAGGATGCTGAGACCCAGTCGCAACGCCGGTCGTACCTCGTCCAGGGGGAGGACCACTTCGGTCCCGCAGTGGGCGCAGGGGGCCTGGATCCCCACCTCTCCCATACCTGAAGCATCACTGAAGGCGACAGAATCGAAGTCCCAGGGGTGGAGGGGCATGGGGATGCCGCACGACGGGCATTCCGGTGCGAAGGGAATGGAGGCGAAAACCAGGGTGAGGGGGTGGGCCCGCTCCAGGAAGGGGGACCCCAGCCAGTGGGCCGGCCCCCGGGAGCCGGCCACCCCCCCCATGGGACCGGTGAGGCCGTAGGGGTCGTATCCCTCCAGGGGAGGGGGCGGGAGCCCCCCCAGGAGCCGCCGTAGGAAACCGGGGGAGCGGCCCGGAAGCTCCGGGAGGCGGTCTCCGTACCGCCACCCACCCCACTCCACCATGGGGGGCTTCCCCACCCGGACCACCTGGCCCTCGTCCACCGCCATGAGGGTGAGGTGCTCGGCGGAGAGGAGGTTTCGCCCCCGATCCCGGACCGCCTCCTCCCACCCCTCCAGCGTCTCCCAGCGGAGCGCCAACGGAACCGGATTCCATCGCCGGCAGCGGGAGCAGATCTCCCAGAGGCGTCCCTTCCAGGGGTCGTAGGCATGACGACGTCCCGGCGCCGGGGCGTCGGGGATCCCTTCCCCCAGCGATTCATCGCAGTACAGGCATTGTCTCATGGGGGGTGATCCCCCGGAGACGGGACGGGAGTTCCGTCAGAGGGGGATGTTCCCATGCTTGCTGGGAGGATTCTGGTCCCGCTTGTTCCGGAGCATGTCCAGTCCGGAGATGAGGCGGTCCCGGGTCTCCCTGGGGTCGATGACGTCATCCAGGTACCCCCGTGAAGCCGCGATATAGGGGTGGGCGAACATCTCCCGGTATTCCTGGATCTTCTCCTCGGTGGCCGCCTCGGGATTCTCGGCCTGGGCGATCTCCCGTCGGAAGAGGATCTCCACCGCGCCCTTGGGCCCCATCACGGCAATCTCCGCCGTGGGCCAGCCCAGATTGAGATCGCCGCGGATATGCTTGGAATTCATGACATCGTAGGCCCCGCCGTAGGCTTTTCGGGTGATGACGGTGACCTTGGGCACGGTGGCCTCGGCAAAGGCGAAGAGAAGCTTGGCCCCCTCCCGGATGATCCCTCCGTGCTCCTGGGCCACCCCGGGGAGGAACCCCGGGACATCCTCGAAGACCACCAAAGGTATGTTGAAGGCGTCACAGAACCGGACGAAGCGGGCCCCCTTGACCGAAGCGTCGATGTCCAACACCCCGGCCAGTACCGCCGGCTGGTTCGCCACCACCCCCACGGCGTGCCCGCCCAGGTGGGCGAACCCCACCAGCAGGTTCCCCCCGAAGGATTGGTGGACCTCCTGGAAGTGCCCGCCATCCACGATGCAGCGGATCACCTCCACCATGTCATAGGGCTTGTTGGGATTGTCGGGAACCAGTGCCAGAAGGCGCTCCGCCGCGCCCTCGGCCGGTTCCTCTCCCGACCCGGCCGGAGAGCTCTCGGTGTTGTTCTGGGGGAGGAAGCGCAGCAGTTCCCGGACCGCTTCCAGCGCCTCCGGTTCCGAATCATGGGCGAAGTGGGCCACGCCGGATTTCGAGGCATGGACATCTGCCCCGCCCAGCCCCTCCATGTCGATGTCCTCGTGGGTCACCGTCTTCACCACGTTGGGCCCGGTGACGAACATGTAGCTCGTTCCCCGCACCATGAAGACGAAATCGGTGATGGCCGGAGAGTAGACCGCGCCTCCGGCACAGGGGCCGAGGATCACCGAGATCTGGGGAATGACACCGGAGGCCAGAGTGTTCCGGAGGAAGATGTCGGCATACCCTCCGAGCGAGACCACCCCTTCCTGGATCCGGGCACCACCGGAATCGTTGAGGCCGATGATGGGGGCGCCGTTCTTGAGCGCCAGTTCCTGGACCTTCACGATCTTCTCGGCATGGGCTCCGGAGAGGGATCCGCCGAAAACAGTAAAGTCCTGGGAGAAGACGAAGACCAGCCGTCCATGGACTGTTCCGTACCCCGTGACCACCCCGTCTCCCAGGATCTTCTGATCCTCCAACCCGAAATCGGTGGAGCGATGGGTCACAAAGCGATCCAGCTCGACGAAGGAATCGTCGTCCAGGAGAAGATCGATCCGCTCCCGCGCCGAAAGCTTTCCCCGCTCATGCTGCGCCCTTAGGCGCGCCTCCCCACCCCCCATCCGGGATTCTTCGCGGAGGCTCGAGAGTTCGTTCAGACGGTCTTGCATGGACATGAAAGTCCCTCATTCTCCTTGACGTCCCTTCTCCGGGACGTCGATTCGCGATTCCGGGGTGATGCCCGTCAGAAATCCAGGGGGATCCGCATCCGGTTTTCGATCCGGACGGGAAAGTACCGACGTACGATGCGGCCCTCGCGGACGGAGAAGGTGCCGGTGGCCCCTGCAAAGTCCTGGATCCGAGAGAGGCCCAGGAGGACCTCCTCGGGGGCGGATCCTCCTCCCAGCCGGGCTCCCTCCAGGAGGAGGCGGGCCGCATCGTATCCCAACCCCGGGACCGGGCTGCGGAGGGTACGCCGGAAGTGTTCCTCGTAGTCCTCCACGAAGTCGACCCAGAGGGGTCCGTATCCGGCACCCACATGGGGAGCCACCGTGAGGAGGCCGTCGGTGTGACGGGTCGGGACCGCCCCCAGGACCCCCTCGGAGGAAAAGGAGGCGCCCCCGAGGATCGTCAGGTCTTCGAGGTCATCCACCCCGTAGTAGGCGATCTGGGGAGCCACCAGCTCCACGTCGTCAGGGGGGAGGAAGAGGACGAGTCCGCGAGGGCGCAGGCGAACCACCTCCCGCATGGGCTCATCGAATGAGGTGGTCCCCGGAAGGTAGGTGAGTGTGCGGGACACGCGTCCTCCCCCTCCCTCGAAGACCTCCCGGAACCAGGCTGCCTCCCGCTCCTCCGCCTGCTCCCGCGGATGGAAAATGACCACGTCCCGGATCCCCTGGGCAAGCGCGATCCGGGCCAGGGCACGGGGTGCCTCGGGATCCGGTCCGGCCAGGGAGTAGGCTCCCCGGAACTCACTCCCCATGAGCGGTGCCGTCGGGGAGATCATGGGAAGATCCCGGGTCCGGCGTCGGAGCGCCTCCTCCATGGCCGGCTCCGTGAGGGGCCCGACGATCCCCAGCGGACTCCCTCCTTCCAAGCGGGAGTAGGCGTTGGCGGCCTGGCCAGCCGAACCGCCATCGTCTTCATTAAGGAGGCGGATGCCACCGCGGACGTCGGCGGCGAGGAGGGCTACCTCCACCCCTTCCTGGAGCTGCTGGGACAACTGCTGAAGGGTCGGGGGTCCGGACGGGGAGAGGAGGACCCCCAGGCTTCCGGTAACCGCCCCGGTGGGCGTGAGGTCACCATCGATCACGGACCGGGCCCGCTCCCGCTCCGGTGTCGCAGGATCCAGGGCCAGAGCCCGCTCCGCCAGCTCACGACCGACCTGGGTGTCTCCCACCATCGTCCGTCGAGCTCCCAGCTCCACCTGGAAAACGGGGAGGAGCCATGGGTGGGCCGGGGCCTCGGCCACCAGGTCGCGGAGGGGGGGATCCTCAAGTTCCGACGCCAGCCTGCGGGCCCGGACCAGCGCGTCATCCCGAACCGACGAGGGGGCCTCCACCGGCAGCTGGAAGAGGGCCTCCACGCCTCCGCCCAGCCCTCCCTCCAGCCGGGCCTCGGCGACCAGAAGCTGCGCCCGGGGCGCCTCCGGGTCGGCTGGCCCCACCACGCCCAGATAGCGTTCCGCAGACTCCACGGCCTCGGAGTGGTCCCCCATGGCAAGGCCGGCCCTCCCCCTCAGGAGCAGGGCCCGGGAGGACCCTCGCACCGTGGGGAATCGGGACTCCACCTCCATGGCCCGGGCCCGGGCCGTTCCGGGATCCCCCTCGGCGAGCCTCTGGGCGCCCTCGGCCAGGAGACGCGCCACTTCCCCTTCCGCTGCTGCGTCCCGGACTTCCCCCTCCAGGGCCGGCGCGTCCACCGCGACGGGGGCCGGCGGCGCGGGTGGCGCAGTGCCCACCACGGTGCATCCGGTACCGAGAACCAGGATGAGGATCGTGGCGTAGGATGTTGCCCAAAAAGCACTTCCACGTCCACGGGACAAAGGCCGCCCGGGCCTCACAGCACCCAGGCGGCCTTGTATCGGAGCTCCGGCTCCCATGCCGGTCATCTCGTTCTCCCCGATCACGCGTCTCGGGTCGGATCCTCCGCGTCACCGGCCTCTGTCGCTTCGGTGGAGGGACTCTCCTCCGTAGCGGCCTCGGACTCGGGGACGGGCGCCTCGGCCTCGGCGACGGTCTCGGGCTCGGAAACGGTATCAGTCTCGGCGGCAGGCACATCGGTCTCGGCGGTGGCAGGCGCCTCGACGACCTCTGCCTCGGAGGCGACCTCCGCCTCCGCGGTGGCTTCCACCTCGGAAGTGGTCTCCACCTCCGCCTCCGCCTCCGGAGCGCCGTCTTCCGCCGCAGCAGCCTCGGTCTCCTCAGCCTCGTCGCCCTCCTCGACCGCCTCCTCCTTGGGCGGCTTCCGCTCGGGGGCCGTGATCACCTCCAGGACGATCCGTCGGTTCCCGGCATCGGACTCCAGGACCTTCAGGTCCACCGGGTCACCCTCTTCGAAGTAGTCCTCGAGGTGCTCCACATTCTCGATGGCGGAGTGGGATGCCGGGACAAAGCCCTCGATGTCATCTCCCAGGTCCACCACCACACCCTTGTCCTGCACCCGGGCCACGGTCCCTTCGGTCTCGACTCCGGGAGCGAAGCGGACAGAGATGGCAGGCCACGGATCATCCTGCAGCTGCTTGATACCGAGGGAGATACGCTTGTTCTCCGCGTCGATGTCCAGGACCATGACATCCAGGTCCTGTCCCTTCTGCACCACCTCGGAGGGATGCTCCACCCGCCTCGTCCAGGACATGTCGGAGACGTGGACCAGCCCGTCGATCCCGGGCTCGATCTCCACGAAGGCGCCGAAGGAGGTGAGGTTGCGGACCTTCCCCGTGATGCGGGTGCCCGTGGGGTACTTCATGGGGAGGGAGAGCCACGGATCCTCTTCGATCTGCTTCATTCCCAGGGAGATCTTCTCGTCCTCCGGGTCCACCTTCAGGACCACGGCCTCGATCTCGTCCCCGATGGAGACCAGCTTCGACGGATGGCGGATGTTCCGGGTCCAGGACATCTCGGAGATGTGGACTAGGCCCTCCACGCCCTTCTCCAGCTCGATGAAGGCGCCGTAGTTCGTGATGGAGACCACCTTCCCACGGACCCGGGTCCCCACCGGGTACTTCCGGTCGATCTCGGTCCACGGGTAGGGGAGGAGCTGCTTGAGCCCCAGGGAGATCCGCTCCCGGTCCCAGTCGATGTCCAGGACCTTGACGTCCAGGGCAGCGCCAATGGTGACCACCTCGGAGGGGTGCCCCACCCGGCCCCATGACATATCGGTGATGTGGAGGAGTCCGTCGAGCCCGCCCAGGTCGATGAAGGCACCGAAGTCGGTGATGTTCTTCACCGTTCCCTCACGGACCTGACCCACCAGGAGTTCCTTCACCAGGTTGGCCCGCTTCTTCTCCCGCTCCGCTTCCAGGATCACCCGGCGGGAAACCACGATGTTCCGGCGCCGCTTGTTGAGCTTGATGATCTTGAAGTGGTAGGTCTCGCCGATGAGGTCCTCGATGTTCGGAACCCGACGCAGCGCGATCTGGGAACCGGGGAGGAAGGCGTCCACCCCCATGAGGTCCACGGTGACGCCGCCCTTGATCTTCCGGGCCAGCGTACCCTTCACCGGACGGTCGTCGTCGTGGGCGGCGCGAATCTTCTCCCACACCCGCAGGAAGTCGGCTTTCCGCTTGGAGAGGACCACGACCCCGTCGTCGTCCTCCAGGCTCTCCAGCAGGACCTCGACCTCGTCTCCCACGGAGAGGCCGTCGGGATCCTTGAACTCGTCCAGCGCGACCGATCCCTCACTCTTGAAGCCGAACTCCAGGATCACCGAGTTCTCGGTGATGGTCAGGATCCGGGCCTGGACGATATCCCCTTCGCGGACATCCTGGACGTCCCCCCCAAACTCCATGAGGAGGGACTCGAAGTCGTCCCGGGAGATGTCGAGGTCGTCCTCTCCATACGGATCCATATGGAGCTCGGGCGAGATGCCGACACGGGGAGGGCTCTTCTCCAGTTCCGATGGATCCACGGTCAGCACCGCAGAGGCATCGCCTGCGATGTCTTCCAGGGAGGGTTGGCCGTCGGAAGAGGTCTGCTGAGGGGTTTGATCGCTCATGGGGGATCGCGTCCTTCTCCTCCCCCCAGGCTCGCGAATCCCGGGAGGGCCGGCGGGCGCACAAGGCGCCCTTGGTTTGTCGAATGGTTCAGAGGGGCTCGTCCCCTCCGACATGTCCCGCACCCACGTTCCAACTGCGAAAACCCCATCCGCGGGCCCCTTGGGAGCCAAGGGGCGGATGGACTTCTCCACCTGAAAACGCGGGTAACAGAGAACTGCTAACCTACCCCCGAACAAGAACAGGGGTCAACCCCGGGCCGGGCAAACGCAGGAAGAGAGCCCCTGTTGAGGAGGGGTTTCAGTCGATGTGCTCCCGAACCCATCCCACGATCCGGTCCACCTGCTCCGGGAAGGAGAGATGCGTGGTGTCCAGGACATGGGCGTCGGCGGGCTCGCGAAGGGGCGAGACCTCCCGCTCCTCGTCGGTTCGGTCCCGCTCCCTCAGACGCTTTGCCTCCTCAGCCACCGCCTCCGGGGAGGTATCCCGCCCTTCCTGGAGAAGACGCCTCCTGGCCCGCTCCTCCAGGTCGGCTACCAGGAAGATCTTCACCTCCGCATCGGGGAAGACCACGGTTCCCATGTCGCGGCCGTCGGTGACCACTCCTCCCTCTCTCGCCGCCTCTCGCTGAAGCTCCAGAAGTCGAGCCCGCACGGCGGGAATCCGGGCGGCCCGTGACACACGGCGGGTAACCTCTCGGGAGCGAAGGGCTTCTCCGGGATCCTCTCCCTCCAGCAGGATCCCGAAGCCGTCCCCCCGGGGTTCCAGTTCGATGGAGAAGGCGGAGAGGTCCGACTCGGAGAGGTCGTCCCAGTTCGCCTCCGGAACGGGGGACCGGAAGAGGGCCAGGGTCAGGCCCCGGTAGAGGGCACCCGAGTCCAGATGCCGGAATCCCAGGGCCCGGGCCACCGCCAGGGCCGTGCTGGACTTCCCCGAACCGGCAGGCCCGTCCACGGTGACGACGGGCTGCCGACCACCCTTTTTCTCGCCGTTCGAGGTGCGGGACCCGGAGGCCAGTTCCGCCAGGAGGGCCCAGAAGCCCGGGTAGCTCACCTCCACCACCTGGGGGTCCTCCACCTGGATGTCGTTCCCGGGAAGGGCCCCCAGTACGCCGAAGGCCATGGCGATCCGGTGGTCATGGAAGGTCCGAACCTGGCCGCAGAGAGGTGCATCGGTGCCTCGCACCGCCAGACCATCGTCGAATTCCTCTACCTCCACCCCCAGGGCACGGAGGTTCACGACCAGGGCGGCGATCCGGTCCGACTCCTTCACCCTGAGCTCCCCGGCGTCCCGGATTCGGGTCACTCCCTTCGCCCGGGCCGCCAGCACGGCGAGGATGGGGATCTCGTCGATCAGCCCTGGAATCTCCTCGCCCCCGACCTCGGTGGCATGGAGAGCGACCGGCCGTAGGACCAGATCTCCCACGGGTTCGCCGGTGCCCTTCTCCTCCTCCCCTGCCCCGATCACCTCCACCCCGCCCCCCATGCGCCCCAGGACCTGGAGGAGGGTGGATCGGGTGGGGTTGAGCCCCACCCCTCCCAATCTGAGTCCTTCCCTTCCGGCTCCCCCCAAAAGGGCGAAGGCCGCCAAGAAGGCAGCGGAGGAGAAGTCTCCCGGAACCTGGAACTCCAGGGGTGGGAGGGGACCGGAAGTGGGCTTCAGGGAGACGCGCCATCCCCCAGCCCCTTCCCCATCCTCCCCCACCGACCCGGGCCCGGCCTCCACCGACACCCCCAGAAGGCGCAGCATCCGCTCCGTGTGGTCCCGGGACGCATGGGGCTCCACCACCGTGACCGGCACGCCACCCGTGAGACCCGCCAGCAGGAGAGCGCTCTTCACCTGGGCCGAGGCCACGGGGGAGATGTAGGCCAGGGACCCGAGGGGGCCCCCGGTGACCTGGATGGGAAGTCGATCCGGCTCTCCATCCTCCCGGAAGCGGGCGCCCATCCGGGTCAGGGGGTCGGTTACCCTTCGCATCGGCCGACTCCGGAGGGAAGCGTCCCCAGTGAGGATGGCCGTCACCGGCAAGCCCGCCAGCAGTCCCAGGAGAAGGCGTGCGGTGGTGCCCGAGTTTCCACAGTCCAGGGGAATCGAGGGAGACCGCAGGGCCCCCGCGCCGCGGGAGCGGACTCGGATCTCCGACCCATCCAGGGGGAGTTCGGGAATCTCCACGCCAAGGGCCCGGAGACAGGCAGCTGTGGAACGGCAGTCCTCACCGGGGAGGAGTCCGGAGAGCCGGCTCTCCCCCTCAGCGAGGCCCGCCAGGAGAAGGGCCCGGTGCGTGATGGACTTGTCACCCGGAACACGAATCACGCGTCCCCCTCCCCACGCACCGACTCCTCACGCACAGACCACGCCCGGGTCCGCTCCATGAACTCGGCAATCCGGTCCACCTCACGTCGAGCCAGGAGGTCCGCCACCACGTTCAGCGCCCGGGACACGGAGGTGAGACCGGTACCGGTGATCACCGCCGAGTGGGGGAGGAGTTCCTTCCACATCTCCGGTGAGGAGCCGGCCAGACGCGTCATGTCCCGCCCTCCCGGGCCAAGGTCTCCGGGACGAAAACCGGCGGCATCCAGCGCCCCCGCCAGGGCGTTGGCCACGAGTTGGGGAAGGTGGGAGACCCAGGCCATGCGCTGATCGTGTTCCTCGGCGTCGATCCACTCGACCTTTCCACCGAGCGCCGCCCAGAAGGCCATTGCCCGAGACCGGTATTCGGGTTCGGCCTGATCCTCTCCGGTGAGCCAGATCCGAGCACCACGGAAAAGGTCGTCCCGGGCCGCGCCGAACCCCTGGCCTTCCCCCCCGGCCATGGGATGCGATCCCACGAAGCGTTGGGCCAGGCCTGCCTCGCCGATGAGGCGATGCGTCGGCCCCTTGAGACTCAGGACATCGGTGATGAGGGCATCGGGGTGAAAGAGGCGCCGGTGGCTCGCCAGCAGGGGAGCAAGCGCCCCCAGGGGAACCGCATAGACCACGGTCCGGGCCTCGCCGACGAGGGCGGTCCCGTCAGGATCGAAACGCTGGATGACCCCCGACTCCAGCGCCTGGGCTCCCGAAACCGGATCGGCGTCCACTCCCAGGACATTCGGCGCGGCCGGAAGGGAATGAAGCGCCCGGGCCAGGGACCCGCCCATGAGCCCCAGACCCACCACCGCCACGGGACCCTCCACCACGGGCGGTGGAGTGCCGGATGCAGGGTCGCCCATGGGGAGGCGGGATGGGATCGAGCCCGGCCGGCTCATGCCCCCTCCTCCCGGTAGGCATCTGAAAGCCCTTCGGGCCCAGGGCTGGCAGCGGCCTCCGCGGTCGGAAGGGATCCCGAATGAGGTGCGGGGTCAAAGATGAAGACAAGGGGCACCTGCTCCAGCACCGCCTCACCCCTCACCAACGCAAGGAAACAGGCCTCCCGACGCCCATGGTCCTCCAGGTTCAGAAAAGGAACCTCCAGGTGCAGGAGGCCCCGGAATGCCCCCCGGCCCGGATACCGGGCCAGACGCACCGAAGTCCGCTCCCCAAAGACATGGCGGGCCAACTCCAGGACCTTCCACTCCGCCGCCCGGACCTCCCATCGCTCCGCCTGGAACCGTCGGCTTTCCCGATGCTCCTCCCACCCGGGGCCCATCACATCCATCTCTTCAGGATCCAGCTTCACCCTTCCTCCTCCTGGTCATAGCCGATCTCGATGGTAAGTCCGTCGTGGGCCACCACCGCCGTAGGAAACACCTTCCGCGCCTCGGCCTCCAGCGGCCGCGGATCCGCAGCGTATCGGGCCGAGAGGTGGGTGAGGGCCAATCGGTGGGCTCCGGCCTTCCGAGCCAGGACCGCCGCGTCCCGAGCGGTGGAGTGGAAGGTCGACCGAGCCCGGTCCGCCTCATCCTCTCCAAAGGTGCCGTCATGTATGAGGAGTCGGGTCCCCTGGGCCTCCTCCAGGGTGGAGTCCGCCGGTCGGGAGTCCCCGGTATAGACCACCGTCCGTCCTGCACGGGAGGGGCCCACCACTTCCTCGGGACCGATCCACCGTCCCTCCACCTCCACCCCCTCTCCCCGATGGAGCTTCCCGAAAAGGGGGCCTTCGGGAACTCCCAGCGCCCGAGCCCGGGCCACGTCGAACCGGCCGGGTCGGGGATGCTCCCGTAGAGCATACCCCACCGCCGAGATGCCGTGCCAGACCTGGAAGGCCCTGATGTCATACTCCTCCAGGGTCACCTGCTCCCCAGGAGCCAATTCCAGGATCTCGAGGGGAAAGGGGATCCGCTCCACTCCCAGGAATGCGATGGCATGAAGGCTTTCTCGAGACCCCGGAGGTCCGACCAGGATCAAAGGGTCCTCCCTCCCCTGGAGCGCCAGGGTTCGGAGGAGACCCATGATCCCGAGGTAATGGTCGGCGTGGAGATGGGTGACAAAGATCCCCCGGATGCCGAACCCGGTCTGGTATCGCATCATCTGCCGCTGGGTCCCCTCGCCGCAGTCCCAGAGCCAAAGGTCTCCTTCCCGCTGCACGGAGATGGCGCTCACGTTCCTGCCCACCGTGGGTCGAGCGGCGGCGGTGCCGAGAAAGGTGACGCGAATCATGGGCAGGAAGGGCGGGAGGAAATTGGGGCGGGAGCGGGGTTCGCATCCCTGGGGGATGCGCCTGGGAAGGGGGCAAAGGGAGGGACGGGCTTCCGGACCCGCCTTGATGAGCCTCCCCGGCAACGGTTGAAGGTACTGCCTGACCGCGGTCGATCAAGCCATACCCCTTCACCGAACTTCACCCAACGGGTCGGCTGAACGGATCGGCTGACGTCTCACCCGAGGGCGATGGGGGATTGCCACAGGAACGGGCCCCGGCCTACCCTCCCCGGAAGGGGGAGCCTGACACGGGTCCGGGTCGGCCGCCGGAGCTGGCCTGGGGCAGGGCGCACGAAGGTCCCAGCCCGAGCGATCCGGTCTCCTGCGGGGTCCTTGCTGAAGATACACACCATTCCTGCCGTTCTCACCGGGCCCTCGCGCCCAGGGAGCCGAGTTGGTCACTCCTCTTCTCGTTCTGGTGTCCGCACTCCTGGCCCCCGGCGTCTCCTCTCCTGCGGGAGCGCCGACCGCCCCGAAAGAGGTCTTCCACGTCCGGTCGTTCGAATCCGGCTCCCGCCTCGCCGCCCCCCGACTGCACACCGACCGACTGCACACCGAGCTACTGGAGAGCCGTCCCGAGGAAAGTGCCTCCCTGGCCTCCCGCGACGTCGCGGAGATCCTCCTCCGGTTCTCCACCCCCGTCCAGCTTCACCTCAGCCGCATCCGGGTGGTGGATGACCAGGGACGGGAACTGGCCACGGGGCCGCTGGCGCACCCGGAGGGAGACGAGCATCGACTCTTCGTCACCCTCGCCACGCCCCTGCGCCCCGGCGGGTACACAGTGGAGTGGCGGGCCGGCGCGCCGGACAACCACCTCATCACCGACACCTACACCTTCCGGGTGGAGGCCCACGAGCCCTCCGGCGAGGCATCTCCTGACATCACCCTTCCCCGACAAGGAGCCGACGCCCCGGTCCCGGCCGCGAGCCTCCTTCCGTCCGGCTCGGGGACCCGATGGCTCCACCTCCTGGGACTCATCCTCTTCCTGGGTGTGACCGCGTTTCGCTTCGGCGTGGTCCGCCCGCTCCAGGGTCGGGGCGAGATGGTGGCCACCCTGGAGGCACTGGAGCCCCGCCTGCGGCGCCTGGCATGGCTCGCCACCCTCTTGTTGTTGGCGGCCCTCCCCCTCCGATTGCTGGACCAGGTGGGAACCGGCGGTAGCGAACTCGTCATGGCCCTCCTCTTCCGCTCTGCGTGGGGGGCAGGCTGGTTCCTCCAACTTGCGACAGCATCCATGGCCCTGGTGGGGCTGGTGCTCCTTCGGGGGACGGAGAACCGTCCCCGGGGCTGGAACATCCTGGCGGGAGCCGCCCTCCTCCTCCCCCTCATCCCGGCCCTTTCCGGCCATGCGTGGGGGACCGAGTGGCGAGCGATGGCGGTTCCGTTCCTCTATCTCCATGTGGCCGGAGCAGGGATCTGGCTGGGCGGTCTTTTGGTCCTTCTCACCGCAGGACTCCCTGCCGTGGGGAGGGCCGAGGGGCGCACCGCACCCCCGGGGGAGAACGTACTTCCCCCGCTGGCTCGTCTCGTGAATGGGTTCTCGAGAGTCGCGTTGGTGGCGGTGGCCACACTGGTGATCTCGGGGAGCGTCTCCTCCTTCCTCCAGCTCGGGGGGGTGGTCCCCCTCTTCACCACCGCCTACGGTCGCACGCTGGCCCTCAAGCTGGGGCTGGTGGCCGGGGCCTTCCTCCTGGGCTTCTACAACTGGCGGAAGGTCCGGCCGTCCCTGAACGAGCGCCCCGATCCCGGCGAACTACGGATCCCGGCCTCGGTGGAAGCCATTCTGGGACTCCTCGTCCTCCTGGCCACTGCGGTGCTGGTGGCCATGCCCCCGCCCTGAGGCCCCACTCCGACCCCTTCCTCACCGATGGCGACCCATCGCGTCCGATCGCGACCACCTGACTCCGCCCGGGGCCGGATCCCCATCGTTACCTTTTTGTAGCGCACTTCCTGGCTCTTCCCGTGGTATGAGGATGGATGGGCGTGCGCTGTGCCCCCGCTTCCTCAAGACCGGGAGGCGGCAGATCCGCATTCCGGAATTCCGAGGAAATCGATGGACTCCGAGGGGACCACAATCCAGAAGGCAAGTGACGGGAGCCTGGAGGGCTACGCTCGCTTCATCAACCGGGAGCTTTCCTGGATCGCTTTCAATGAGCGGGTGCTGGAGGAGTCGCGAAACCCCTCCCACCCCCTCCTGGAGCAGCTCCGTTTCCTGGCCATCTCCGCCTCGAACCTGGACGAGTTCTTCATGGTCCGCGTGGCGGGGCTCAAGGCCCAGGTGCGGGCCAACGTCCGGCGTCCCAGCCAGGACGGTCGAACACCGGCGGAACAACTGGAGGCCATCCGGATCCAGGCGGGACAACTCCTGGATCGCCAGCAGGCCCGTTGGCGCTCCCTGGACCGGGAACTGGGGAGGGCGGGAATCCATGTCCTGGCCGCCGGTGAACTCTCGGATTCCGACCGGGTCTGGGTGGAGAGCTTCTTCCAGGCCCAGCTCTTCCCCCTCCTCACCCCCCTGGCCTGCGACCCGGCCCATCCCTTCCCCTTCATCCCCAACCTGGGATACTGCATGGCCCTCTCCCTCGTCCGGCACGACGATGGGACGCCCATGATCGCCCTCCTTCCCATCCCGTCCCAGATGTCCCGCTTCCTCCGCCTCCCTGGAGAGGAAATCCGTTTCCTGAGGGTAGAGGAGATCCTGGGACTCCACTTCCATCGCCTCTTCCCTGGCTTCAGCCTACGGGAGATGGCCTTCTTCAGGGTGATCCGGGACTCGGATGTGGAGATCGAGGAAGAGGCGGAGGACCTCATGCGGGAGTTCGAATCGGCCCTGCAGCGAAGGCGTCGGGGAACGGCCATCCATCTCAGGGTTTCCGATGGCATCTCCGAGGAACTGCAGGACTTCCTCATGAACGAGTTGGGGGTGGAGCCTGAGGACGTCTTCGAGGCAGGAACCCTCCTGGGGCTGGCGGACCTGGACGAGTTGGTGGTGGACGAACGTCCGGACCTGCGCTTCGAGGCGTTCATCCCCCGGTTCCCTGAGCGGATCCGGGACATGGGAGGCGACACCTTCGCCGCCATCCGAAAGAAGGACATCCTGGTTCACCACCCCTACGAGAGCTTCGACGTGGTGGTGCAGTTCCTGAAGCAGGCGGCCGCCGACCCCCATGTGGTGGCCATCAAGCAGACCCTCTACCGGACCAGCGAAGACTCTCCCATCGTCCGGACCCTCATCGAGGCCGCCGAGGCCGGGAAGAACGTCACCGCCCTGGTGGAGCTCAAGGCGCGGTTCGACGAGGAGGCCAACCTCCGGTTTGCCCGGAACATGGAGCGGGCCGGAGTCCACGTGGTCTTCGGGTTCATGGAGCTGAAGACCCATGCCAAGCTCTCCCTCGTGGTCCGGCGGGAGGGAACGGGGCTCCGGACCTATGCCCACTTCGGAACCGGGAACTACCACCCCGAGACGGCACGGGTCTACACCGACCTCTCCTTCTTCACCTGCGAGCCGCAGCTCTGCCACGACGCCGCCCGTGTCTTCAACTTCCTCACCGGATATGCCCGCCCGGGTGCCATGGAGAAGCTGGCCGTGGCTCCCTTCGACCTCAGGAGCCGTCTCCTGGAGCTCATCAGGGCCGAGGAGGCGCATGCTCGGGCGGGGCGCCCGGCCGAGATCTGGGGAAAGATGAATTCCCTGGTGGACGGGGAAGTCATCGACGCCCTCTACCAGGCCTCGGGAGCCGGCGTCCGGATCCGACTGGTGGTGCGGGGGATCTGCTGCCTCCGTCCCGGAATCCCGGGCCTCTCCGAGAACATCCAGATCCAGAGCATCGTGGGCCGCTTCCTGGAGCACGCCCGGATTGTGGCCTTCGGGAACGGCCACCCCATGCCTTCCCGGAAGGCCCTCGTCTACATCTCCTCCGCCGACTGGATGCCCCGGAACCTGGACCGCCGGGTGGAATTCCTGGTCCCCATCGAGAATCGGACGGTCCATCGGCAGATCCTGGACCAGATCATGGTGGGGAACCTGAAGGACACCGTGCAGAGCTGGGAGATGCAGCCGGAGGGAACCTACCTGCGTCGCACACCCGGCCCCAATCCCTTCTCCGCCCACGCCTACTTCATGGCGAACCCCTCCCTTTCCGGCCGCGGCTCAGCCCTCCAGGAACCTGAAACGATCCCCTCCCTCACCCTGGTGGAAGAGGACTAGAAGGCTGTTGAAGAAGTACAGGGCGCCACCGTTGGGAGCGCCCTGTACTTCTTCAACAGCCTTCCAGGGACGGCCCCTCGTGGTCCGGGCCTCGCGCTTTCTGAACCCGCCACCGGAGCTCCCTTCCGCGGAGTCGCTTGATCGCAGGGCCTTCCGACGACAGCTTCCCCCATCGGTTCAGGGCCGCCGGTCCCCGCGGTCTCCTCGTGCCCTCCCGGAAAGGCCTTCAAGGTGATAAAAACGCTGGGCGCCCAGCTCGCCGTATTCCTCCGGGAAACGGAGATGCGTCGGAACACCGCCCCCCTTGTCCGTTTCATGGTGTTCCTCTTGCTGGTCATGGTCCTCTATACCGTGGCCTTCCAGTTCCTCATGGTCCGGGTCGAAGGGCAGGAGCACTCCTGGATCAGCGGGTTCTACTGGACCATGGTGACCATGAGCACCCTGGGGTTCGGGGACATCGTCTTCCACACCGACCTGGGGAGAGGGTTCAGCGTCTTCGTCCTCCTCTCGGGCGTCGTCCTCCTCCTCATCATCCTCCCCTACATCTTCCTCACCTACGTGGCGGGCCCCTGGCTCGAGGCTCGGGTCCGGAGCACCGCGCCACGGGAGGTCCCCGAGCAGATGAACGGCCACGTCCTCGTCTGCGCCTTTGATGAGCTGGGCCCCGGACTCATCGCCCAGTTCCGGGCCCACGAGATCCCCTACGTTTTCCTGGATCCGGACCGGGAGCGGGCCGCCCGCCTGCACCGGGAGGGGGTTCACGTCATGTCCGGCGATGTGGACGCTCAGGAGACCTACATCCGGGCCCATGCCGCCCAGGCCCGGCTCATCCTGGCCAACCTGGACGACCGCACGAACACGAACATCATCCTCACCGTACGGGAGGTGGCGCCGGAGGTGCCCATCGCCGCCGTGGCGTCCAGCGAGGATGCCATGGACATCCTGGAGCTGGCGGGAGCCAACCGGGTCCTGGCCCTGAGGAAGCAGTTGGGAGAGCAGCTGGCAGGGCGGATCAACGCCGGGCACGCCGAGACCCACGTCATCGGAGAGTTCGGGGAGCTGGTCATTGCCGAGTTTCCGGTGCAGAACACCCCCCTGGCAGGGAAGACGATTCGCGAGACCCGGCTTCGGGAGCTCCTGGGCCTCACCGTGGTGGGGATCTGGGAGAGCGGGGAACTCCACCCGGTGCATCCGGACCGGATCCTCACCGAGCATGCCCTCCCGGTGGTGGTGGGGTCCCGGAAGCAGATGAAGGAGCTGGACGAACTCCTGTTCATCTACGACACGAACTGGAACCCGGTCATCGTCATCGGAGGGGGGAAGGTGGGGCGCTCCGCCACCCGGGCCTTGAAGCGGAAAGGGGTTCCGGTCCACCTCCTGGAGAAACAGGAGTGGCTCGCCAAGCGCTGGGAGCACCTGCCGGACCGGATGATCGTGGGGGACGCGGCCAACCTCGAGACCCTGGAAGAGGCAGGGATCCACCAGGCGCCGGCGGTTCTCCTCACCACGAACGACGACGCCACCAACGTCTACCTGGCCGTCTACTGCCGAAAGCTGAACCCGGATCTGAGGATCGTGAGTCGGGTGACCCACGAGCGGAACGTGGAATCCATCCGACGGGCGGGGGCGGACCTGGTGCTGAGCTTCGTCTCGCTGGGAGTGCAGACCGTCAGCTCCATCGCCCGGAGCCGTCCCATGGTCCTCCTCGGGGAGGGGGTGGAGCTCCTGGAGGAAGATGTCCCGGAGGGACTGGCCGGGAAGACCCTGGCCGAAAGCCAGATCGGAGCCCAGACCGGACTCACGGTGGTGGCGTGGAACGATGGAGGCCAGTTCCAGGTGAATCCTCCCGCAGACGCCCGGCTCCCCTCCGGAGCGCGGCTCTTCCTCATCGGAACCGCCGAGGGCCTCACCACCTTCCACAAACTCTTCCAGGGGTGATGAAGCCCCGGGACTCCTCCCGCCTCCTGGCCTTCGCGCTCATCACCCTGGCGGTCCTCTCCTGGTCCGGCAACGCCCTTCTGGGCCGGGCCCTTCACCAGGACATACCCCCCGTGGCCCTGGCCTTCTGGCGATGGGCGCTGGCCACCACCCTTCTCCTCCCGTTCGCCTGGCGCTACCTGTGGCGAGACCGGGCGGCGTTGTGGGCGGGGTGGCCCCTTCTCCTCCTCCTCTCGGTGCTGGGGGTGAGCACCTTCAATACCCTTCTCTATCACGCTGCCCACACCACCACCGCCACCAACATCGCCCTCATGCAGACCGCCATGCCGGCGGCCATCGTGGCGCTGGACCTCCTCCTCTTCCGGCGGCGTCCGGCCGGCAGGGGGGTGGCCGGTGCCTTCCTGGCCATGGCGGGGGCCGCGGTGGTGGTCCTTCGAGGGGACCCCCGGTCTCTCCTGGCACTGGACCTGGTGGAGGGGGACCTCTGGATGATGCTGGCCGTATTGGCCTATGCCCTCTATTCCATCCTGATCCCCCGTAGACCCCCATCCCACATGCTGGCCTTCCTGGGCGCCACCTTTGTGGCGGGGACAATCCTCCTTCTCCCCCTCTTCCTCTGGGAACGGGCGGTTCAGGGACCCCACGAATGGAATGCCGGAATAGTGGCCGCCATCCTCTATGTGGCCGTCTTCCCCTCCATCCTGGCCTATCTCTTCTGGAATCGGGGCGTGGAGACGGTGGGGGCGGGCCAGACGGGCCTCTTCATCTGCCTGATGCCGGTCTTTACCGCTGCTCTGGCAGTCCCCCTGCTGGGAGAGCGGCTGGCGCCCTTCCACCTGGCGGGCTTTGTCCTGATCGTGGCGGGGATCTTCCTCTTCCGTGACGGCGCGGAGGGGAAGCCATCGGAACGGCTGGGGAAATGAGTGCCGGGGGTGGGATTCGAACCCACATGGGCTTGCGCCCGGGGGATTTTAAGGTCAATGGGACCTGCACCAAACGTCACGTTTGGTCAATGTTCAAGCCAAATTCGTGAATCCGGCAGCGGTTCGAATGGTACGAGAACGGGGTGGTCTCGTACCAGGATCGTACCAGACGCAGGGTCCTGATCGTGTCACACTCCGGCCCGCACACACCCCGCTCCACGGCTCAGAACGTGGAGCTTGGACCGCTCCAGGGTCGCTGGAAGCCCCCAGGGTTTGACATGACTGGTGCATTGCGAGCCCCTTCCATGCGGGGACCCTCGAACGGTCGGTCTGTCACGCCTCAAAGCAGTGAAGCTCGGCCTGCAGGTCCTCCATATACCGCATCTCGTTCGGCGCGGAGATGGTGACGGGTCCTTCCCTCGTTTCAACCTACGTTATTCGTCAGAGTACGTCCCCGGCCGTTGAAGCGCAAGTCGCTGCGTG
>REED01000030.1 GCA_007695225.1 Gemmatimonadales bacterium | reverse complement strand
AGCCACCCGCGCGGACCGAGCCACCCGCCCCCACTGAGCCGTCAGTGGTCGAAAGTGGCGGTCCGGGTCTGGTACCGCTGCACGGGGAGGCCCAAGGCCCGGACCAGCAGCCGCCGGAGGCCTCGCCCCACCGCTCCCCGCACCTCCTCTCGCCCCTCCACCGCAGGCCCCAGGTCGCCTTGGAGCCACCGGCGCAATTCCTCCAGATCGGATAGGGAGAGGGTCTCCACCTCCAGTCGGGCCAGGTAGTAGAAACGCCCCCCCCGCTCCGGAGCGAGGGGCACCTGGAGCCGTCCCTGGAGGAAGGCCCGGGCTCCGGCCAGAGAGGCGAAATCCCCCGAGACCCCGTCCCCCGTTTCCACCAGGTATCGGTTGGAAAGGGGGTCCATGAGAACGGTGGCCCTCCATTCGTGGCGACCCTCCAGGGCGTCCAGGACGCGATCCCGCCAGAGTTCCACCACGATCCCCATTCGCACCGGCAGTCCGGACTCCAGGCTCTGCCGGACGCCGGGCGACTCAAGGACCTCTCCCAGGATCAGGCGGACACTCCCGTCCCCTTCCTGCATCCGAAGATCCAGGGGTGGGACGCGTTCCTGGGCGACCACGGGGGCGGCCGCAAGGAAGAGGGCGAGGAGGAGGGCGAGCCGGGCCACGGCGGGGTCCTGGCTCAGAACCGGTGCTGAAGTCGAACGAAGAAATTCAGACCACGGTCCCGGCGATTGAGCGGGTAGGCCCAGTAGAGCCCCAGTGCCCCGAGGTGAAGGCCGGCGCCCACGTCGGCGCGGAACGGACTGTCCTCCGACGGGCCGAGCTCCGGCGCTCCCTCCATGGCCCAACCCCGACCCCCATTCAGGAAGAACGTCCAGGCCGGCTGCAGTTCCATCAGGGCACCCCACTCCCACTCCTCCTTCCGGGATGCGCCAGGGGTCCAGGAGAAGGGAAGAAGGCCGTGGTATTCCATCTGTCCCAGGATGATCCTGTCGCATCCATAGAACGGGTAGACCTCCTCGCCTCTCCGGAAGAGGGTGGAGGTCCGGGCGCCACAGTCCAGGGAGAAGCGTGGGTGCGCCGGCAGGCTTCCCTCTCCCCCCAGCGCCAGCTGGTGCTGGGGCGGAAGCGGATTCCCATCCAGGGAGCCGGTGGCCACAAGTCGGAAATGGAGGCGGGAGTCGGGTCCCAGCCGGTTGTAGCGGCGCAGGTCCAGCATGCCGTCCAATGCCAGGGGGAAGACCCCAGGGGCGAGAACGAAGCCCTCGGTCCCCTGGTCCGTTTCCCTGAATACCGCCGGAAAGCGAAGGTCGCCTCCCACCGCACGGCGGAGCCGGGTCTGGACCCACCACCCCATGGCCGGCTCCCGGAGATCGTCCCGGGTGTCCAGGGCCGCCTCCAGTGCCAGGGTGCGGAGCGGACCCTCCGCCATGGCGGCCATGGGTCTCCAGGCCCGCTCCTGGTCCCGGATGGTCCAGGGATCCCGGATGGAGACGGAGGTATGGTCCTCCTCCCGGTACTCGGCCTGGAACCGGATGGGCCGGTCCACGGGCCGGAGCGCCACGGACGCACTCCAGCCGCTCCGTTCGAAATAATCCAGGAAGTCCCTCCGCAGCATGAAGGTCGCCAGGGAGGCCTCGGTATCCGAGAGACCCCGGTCCTCCACCTGGGCGACGCGGGAAAAGGTTGAGAGTTCAAGAAAGAGTTCCCCACTTCCACCCAGTCCCTGCTGGGCCCGAAACGCATAACCCAGATTCTCCCGGGCGATGTCCAGACCATCCACTGATCGCCAGATCCCAAAGCCCTCAAGGAGAAAAGGATTGCGACCCCCGGCCTCCAGAACCGGACCGAAGCTCACCGGGAGTCCTTCCACCCGGTTGTAGTTCCCGGCGGCCCGGAGCGTGAATCGGACCCTGGCAGGACCCAGGTCTTGTTCCAGGAATCCGGGAACCTCAACCCCGGGGGGCTCCTCGGCCTCCACCCGGTCGTCCCGGATCCGGTAACGAAGGGATGCTTGGTGCACCTCGAGGCCCCCAGCGATTCGGGCGAGCTCGGTCCCGGCGACCCGACCCCCAACCACCAGGACCGCGCCCTCCACCACGGCCCCATCCTCCAACCTGAGGTCGCCATTCACCACCACCAGATCCCCTTGGACCCGTCCCGCCAGGTGGAGGCCGCCTCCCAATACCCCGATGTCCCCTTCCACCGTGGTCCCCAGGGGGATCCTGGCACCGCCCGGCAGGCGCAGGGTGGCGGGAGCATTGAGGAACTGAAGCACCTGGTCCCTGACCTCCCGGGGGAGGGTCGGACCCGGAATGGGCTCCTGTCCTGCGCCCGGGAGGGGAAGAAGGAGGAGGACCATCACGATGGGGGTCAGGAAGCGGATCAAGCGGACCTCCCGGAGGCCGGTGAAAGAGGGCAGAGTCCCTGCGGGTCCAGGGATCCGCAGGGGTCGTGCTGTCGGACGGGCGCTGAGCGGGTCTCCGCGCCCGTCGGGTCTGCGGGCTCATCGGGGCGGCCCGGAACCGAAGGAAAGATGGTTTCTACCCCTCTTCCCGTAGCCCGAGCCGCTTCATTCGCCGGTAGAGGTTCGCCCGTCCGGTCTGGAGGCGACGGGCGGCCTCCGCCACGTTCCCTTCGGCGGCACGAAGGGCCCCTTCGAGGAGCAGGGTCTCGTAATCGTCCATGCGCTCACGGAGCGACCGTGCGTCTCCGTCCAGATATCCCGGGGTGGCGGCGCCGCTGCCCCGCCGCGCCGGAAGAAGGGAGGAAAGCTCCACCCTCCCCACCGGCGCACCGGGGTGAAGGATGGCGATGCGTTCCACCAGGTTCAGGAGTTCCCGGATGTTCCCAGGCCAGGGTTGTTCCTCCAGGTACGCCATGGCTCCCTCGTCCAATCGCGGGGAGGGGAGGCCGTGTCGCACCCGGAGTCGTTCCAGGCCGTGGGCCACAAGGAGGGGGATATCTGCCTTCCGCTCCCGAAGGGGGGGGAGATGGAGGGGGATCACCTCCAGGCGGAAGAGGAGGTCTTCCCGGAATCGACCCTCCTCCACCTGTTCCCGCAGGTTCCGGTTGGTGGCGGCCAGGACCCGCACGTCCACCTCAATGGAGTCTCGCCCTCCCACCCGCTGGAGGGTCCCCGACTCCAGGGTCCGGAGGAGCTTGGCCTGCGCCTCCGACCCCAGGTCTCCGACCTCGTCCAGGAAGAGGGTCCCGCCGTGGGCCAGTTCAAACCGGCCCCTCCGCCGGGCCACCGCCCCGGTGAAGGCGCCCTTCTCGTGGCCGAACATCTCGCTCTCCACCAGTTCCCGCGGGATGGCCGCCGAGTTCACCCGGACGAAGGGTCCCCCCTTCCGAGGGGAGAGCCCGTGGATGGCTGCGGCAGCCAGTTCCTTTCCCGTCCCGCTCTCACCGGTGATGAGGACCCGGGCGTCGGTGGGGGCCACCTTCCGTATGGTTCGCAGTACCTCCTCCAGGGCGGCGCTGGTTCCCACCATCTGAGCACCGGGTCCCAGTTCCTCCCGGAGTGCCCGGCTCAGGTCCCGGGCCCGACCCACTTCCAGCGCTCCCTTCAGGGTGACCAGGACCGCTTCGGGGGTAAGGGGCTTCTCCAGGAAGTGGAACGCGCCCCGGCGCGTCGCCTCCATGGCATCCGCCAGGGTGGCCTCTCCGCTCATCATCACCACCGGAAGTCCGGGGTGGCGATCCAGAAGGCGGGGAAGGAGGTCCAACCCCGAGACACCGGGGAGCACAAGGTCCAGGAGCACCACCTCGGGCTGGAACTCCTCGGCCACCTCCAACCCCCGGTCACCCCGATCCGCGTCGGCCACCGTGTAGCCCTCCCCTTCCAGGAGAGCCCGGAGCATGCGCCGGAGGTTTCCCTCGTCGTCGATGATGAGGACCTTCAAGGGGTCTCCGGTGCGGGCGTGGAGGGGGAGGTGGCCAGGGGGAGCTGGATCCGAAACTCGGTCCCCCCCCCTTCCCGGTCCAGGGCGGTGACCTGACCGCCGTGGAACTTCACCGCCTGCCGCACCAGGGGCAGGCCCAGCCCGGTTCCCTTGCGCCGCGTGGTGAACTCGGGGTCCCAGATCCGGTCCCGGTTCCCGGCAGGAAGACCGGGGCCCCGATCCAGGACCCGGATCACCGCATGCCCGGCCTCCCGGGTCAGATGCACCTCCACCGGGTCCGGAACCCCGGCGGTCACGGAGCGCCCCATTTGCCCCTCCAGGACCGCCTCCTGGGCGTTCACCACGAGATTCCTGACGACTCGCTCAAGGACGAGAAGGTGGCCATCCACCATTACCGGCTCGGGAGGGAGGTGGACCTCAAGCGGGGTGGGGTCCTGGCCCATGCGTCTTGCCAGCCCCTCCAGAAGCTCTCCCAGCTCCACCCGGGAGGTGGGGCCCTCGGGGGCTCGAGCGAAGTCGGCCAGGGACCGGGCCATCTCATCCAGGCGCTGGATCTCCTCCAGGAGGATCGAACCCGCCGCGGACGCTGCCGGGTCCCTGGCGCGCGCGGCGGCACGGGCCGCCATGGTCATGGGGGTCAGGGGATTCTTGAGATCATGGGCCAGGCGCCGGGCCATCTCCGTCCAGCTACGCATCCTGGCGCGTTCCACGGCTTCCTTCCTGGCCTCCACGAGCTCACCCTCCATTCGCCGCAGGGCCTGACGGAGCTTTCTGAACTCGGGGGCGCCGGATTCCTCTTCCGGTGTCGGCGTCGGGAGGGGCTCGCCCCGTCCCACCCGCTCCGTCCAACCCACCAGGGACTCAACAGGGTGGGAGATCCGCCGGGAGAAGGCGTTGGCGAGCCAGAAGGCAACGGCTGCCGCCAACAGGAGGAGGGCCAGTGCCGCCAGGGGAAGCAGGAAGAGGACCCGCTCTCCCAGGAGGGCATAGATCCGGGAGAAGCGAACGGATTCGGAGAGTTCGCTTCGATGCCGTTCCGCCAGTTGCTCCAACACGTTGGGGCGGGGGTCTTCCCGCTCCAGCTCCTCCAGGAGGAGGATGCCGCTTTCCGCCACCTGGCCCCATGGCCCGGCGCTCCCGGTGACCACCACCACCTCCCTGAAGGCTACGAAGCCTCCCCAGAGGAGGAGCCCCGATGGCAGGACCACGGCCACGAAGAAGGCCAGGATCAGGCGGGAGCGGAGGGAGAGGGATCGGAGCATTGTGTGGGGTGGGCCCGGACGGGTCGCGGGGAAGGAGCCGATGATGCCGTCAACAGTGCCCTGGCAAAGCTCGTCCGGGGAAAGGCACGGGGCAAGGAAGGTCATCCTTCGTCCAGGAGTCGCCTGGCCGGTCGGAGGCATCCGGGACAGAACCGCCACTCCAGGCGAAGCCGCCTCCCGCAGGCACAGACTGGGATGCTGGGCCGCCCGCAGGCGGGACATCCCACCCCATCGGCTGGAATGGGTCCACCGCACCTACCACAGGGGGACGAGGCGCCGGGATCCCGGGACAGGACCCGACTCACCTCATGGGGAGTGGTGATTCCCTCCGCCACCTTCCGACGGGCGTCATCCCCCATGGAACCCATGCCTCCCTGCTCGGCCCGCCGGCGCAACTCCCCGGTGGAGGCGCCACTCAGCACCTCCTCCCGGAGCGATTGATCCATGGTGAGGACCTGGAAGACCCCGATGCGCCCCCGGTAGCCGTCGTGACAGCGAGCACAGGCGCCACCCCTCCCGCCACAACTGGAGCAGCAGCGCCGCACGAGCCTCTGGGCCACCACTCCGGAAAGCCCCCCGGCCACCAGGTGGGACGCGACCCCCATCTGGAGGAGGCGGGTCACGGCTCCCGGTGCGTCGATGGTGTGCACGGTGGAGAGCACCAGGTGACCCGTCATGGCCGCCGCCATGGCGATCTCTGCCGTCTCCCGGTCCCGGATCTCCCCGACCATGATGACGTCGGGGTCCTGGCGGAGGACGGAGCGGAGGGCGGCAGGGAAGGTGAGACCCGCCCTTGGGTTCACCTGTACCTGGTTCACTCCCTCCACCCGGTATTCGATGGGGTCCTCGAGCGTGACGATATTCAGTCCTTTGCGGTCCAGCTCTCCCAGGGCGCCGAAGAGGGTGGAACTCTTCCCGCTCCCGGTGGGGCCCGCCGTCAGGACGACGCCACGCCCTGCCCTAATCATCCCCCGCAGGCGTTTAAGGTCCTCGTCATCCAGACCCAGCGTCCCCAGGGTGGAGGGGATCGCGGTGGGGTCGAGGAGTCGAAGCACGGCCTTCTCACCCCCTTCCACCGGGAGGGTGGAGACCCGGACGCTGAGGGTCCTGGGCCCGTGCCGGAAGGGGAATCCGCCGTCCTGCGGCCGCCGTCGCACCGAAATATCCATTCCCGCCAGGACCTTGATGCGGGAAAGGAGGGCGAGCCTCGCCTCTCCAGGCAGGGTGGCCACCTGTCTCAGGACCCCATCCACGCGCGCCCGGATCACCACCCCTTCCCGGCCCTGTTCGACGTGGAGGTCACTGGCTCGGGCTTCCACCGCCTCTCGCAGAAGTGCCTCGACCTGGCGGGAGACGACGGATCCGTCTCCGGTACCCCCGTTCTCCCCGGGTTCGGACGGGTGAGGCACGAGGGGTCCCCGGGGGCTCCCGGAAGCCTCCAGAGACGTGGGGGAAGGGGAGCCCACCCCGTCCCCGTACCTCTCCTTCAGCGTGGCGTCGAGGGCGGAAGGAAGCGTGACGATGGTCTGAACCCGGCGGCCGGTCCGGAACTGGATCTCGTCCACGATGGAGAGATCCAGGGGATCTCCCAGGGCTACGTGGATCTCCCTCGGGGTGAGGGCCAGGGGAAGGGCCCGCCGCCGTCGGGCCAGAGAAGCGGGGAGGAGTCGGAGCGCCGCCGGCTCCGGAAGAAGGGGCGGCGTATGGAAGGGGAGGCCCCACTGGACCGCAAGGGACTTCCAGATTTCGGCCTCTCCTGTGGCGCCGACCCGGAGAAGGAGTTCCCCCAGGCGCTCACCGGATTCCCGTTGGAGAAGGAGCGCCTCCTCCAGCCGGGAGGCAGATAGGGCTCCCTGGGAGACCAGGAGCGCGCCAAGAAGTCGTCTGGAGGAGGCCACATGGAGAGAATGGGATGCCGGCCCGGGCCTCTCCATGGCGGAAGGGGCCAGGCGGGGGACCAAGGGCCGACCGGAGAGGGCCGACCGGAGAGGGCCGATGGGAGGGGGCGGTTCAGCCTGAACCCAGGAGCCTCGCCACCACTCGGCACACTTCGGTGAGATCAAGGGGATCCGGGGGATCGTCAGCCGATCCGCTTCCAACCCGGAGTCCCAGCGCCGGATTCCGGGTATGCCCCCCCCGGACATCCTCCAGGTTCCCGTGATCGCTCACCACCAGGAGGTCCGCGTCTCCGGGAAGCCGCTCCAGGACGCCCCCCAGGAACTCGTCCACCCGTTCCAGGGCCTCTACTCCGCCCACCATTCCCCCCCGGTGTCCGGCGAGGTCGGTGGTGAAATGTGCGAAGAAGGTGAGGTCCGCCTCCCCCGCCATTCGACCCAGTACCTGGCCCGCCTCCCAGGGGGAGACCCTGGGGACCCCGAAGTGCCCCAGGACCCTGCGCCACCCGTCGTTCACGATCTCGCTGGCCACAGCCTCCCGCCGAGCCAGGGCCCGGTGGTCCCGGGTGAGGAGTCCGGCGGAGCGGGCCGCCAGGGCAGGGGCCGCCACCCGGCGGGAGTCACTTGCTCCCGGATAGCCCTCGGGGTAGGCATTGGCGAAGACGACGCGGGCCCCGCTCTCCTGGGCCTGTCGAAGGAGATTCCGCTCCTCCAGGAGGGGGCGGAGCCGCACGGGGGGCCACGGACCGAAGTGGCCTCCGAAGATGCGGGGGGCGTTCTCGCCGGTGAGGAGTGAGATCTGCCCGGTTCCGCTCTGGGGAAGGCCTTCCACCCCGAGGGTGGCGTCCATGGGGAAGGCACGGGTGCCCGGACCCATGGGCGCCGGTGCATCCAGGGAGGGAAGCTTCCCGGAGAGGAGGTTTTCCAGGACGGGGAGACGGGCCCTGAAGAAGGGATTCACCTCCGGGTCCTCGGGACCGATCCCCACCCCATCCAGGAAGAGGAGGAGAACACGCCGGGGGCGGAGGGCGGACATGGGTGGAGAAAGACTTCCCATCCCCTCGAGGGGCCCGCGGTGGGAACGAGGTGCGGTCAGCTTCCGGGGCGCAGGTCCACGGTGACGCGGACGGCTACATGACCCAGGTCGGCCCGGGAGCGGATGGCTTCGCGGATCCGCGGCTCGATCTTCCCGTAAGCGCCCAGGACGCCGTTCCGGAGTTCGGCCCGGAGGATCTTGAGGGCGTTCGCATCCGGCCGTGAGGAACGGTTTTCCTTCTTCGCCTCTTCCAGCCGCTTGGGAAGGATCTCGAAGGGGGACACGCCCACGTCGTCCTCCCGTTCGTGGTCCATCCAGTGGATGGCCACCGACACATCGCCCCGGGCGTGGTGGTTGGAGATGTCCCCAACCGCCTGGAAGCGCTGGGCAAGGCGTCGCATGTCGGTGGAGGAGGCGGTGGCGGTGTAGGCCCGCTCCACCAGGGCGAAGATCCGACGGAGCCGCTCGGTGGAGGTGGAGTCGGGGGGGGGGACCTCGGTGTCCAGCTCCCGGAAGCTGGCCTCCCGCACGAACCCTCCGCCGTCATCTTCCCGGGTACGGGCCCGATCGATGGAATCCAGGATGCGGTCGGGATTGGTGCGGAAACTCATGAAGACCTCCGGGGCCAGGCGGAACTGCACGGTGGCGACGGGACGACAGAAAATGTCCCTACTGAGGTTAACTCCCCACCCTGAGCCGAGCCAGAGCCCGGGGGGTGGGCCATGGGCGCCGCTCGGCGGGTGCTCCGGATCCCTGGGCGGCTTGCGCGGACTACGGAATCCTCCAAGGATCCCCGTCAGCAGCCCGTGTGCTTCCCACTCTCCTCCCGTCCCTACCACCCCGATTCCCCCTAACTCACATGATCTCAGAGGAAGGACGTCTTCCCATCCCCGCCCCCGATGCCGGTGCCTTCCACCTGGCACAGGGGGTCCATTACCTGAACTGCGCCTACATGAGTCCCCTGCTCCGGGGCGTGGAGGCCGCAGGGATCCGGGGGATCCGGTCCAAGCGGGCTCCCCACCACATCGGGCCCCGGGACTTCTTCCTCGACAGCAACCGGGTGCGAGAGCAGTTCTCCCGGCTCATCGGGGCCGGGGACCCAAGTCGGATCGCGATCCTTCCCTCGGCCTCCTACGGCGTCGCCGTAGCAGCCCGGAACACAGGCTCGGTCCGGGGTCGAAACGTGGTCATCCTGAAGGACCAGTTCCCGGGAAACGTCTATGCCTGGATGCGCCTGACGGCGGAGGGGGGCGGAGAGCTCCGGATGGTGGAGCCTCCTTCGGGCGGGGTGGGTTCGCCTGGCCGGGGGCGGGAATGGAACCAGCGGCTCCTGGAGGCGGTGGACGGCGACACCGCGGTGATCTCCGTGGCCCCGGTCCACTGGACTGATGGGACCCGCTTCGACCTGGAAGCCGTGGGGGTCCGGGCCCGGGAGGTGGGGGCTCTCTTCGTGGTGGACGGAACCCAGTCGGTGGGGGCCATCCCTTTCGACGTGGGCCGTGTCCAGCCCGACGCGCTCATCTGTGCAGCCTACAAGTGGCTCCTGGGCCCCTACTCCATGGCTCTGGGGTACTTCGGCCCGCGCTTCGACGGGGGCGTTCCCCTGGAAGAGGGGTGGATCGCTCGCCAGGGCAGCGAGGATTTCGGCGGGCTGGTCCACTACCAGGAAGCCTACCAGCCCGGCGCCCTCCGCTACGACGTGGGAGAAAGAAGCAACTTCATCCTCCTTCCCATGTTGAGCGAGGCGCTCCGCCATCTCCTGGTCTGGACTCCCGAGGAGATCGCCCGGTCCTGCGGACGGCTGACCACTCCTGCCGTGGGCGAGCTCCTCGCATTGGGATTCCGGGTGGAGGAGGCGGAGTGGCGGGAGCCCCACATCCTGGGAGTTGGGATGCCCGAGGGAGGGTCGGTCCACCGCCTTCGGGAGGCCCTCGAGGCCCGCAATGTCCAGGTCTCGGTCCGGGGAGAGTCACTGAGGATTTCGCCCCACGTCTACAACGTGGCCGCCGACATGGAGGCCCTTCTGGATGCGCTGACGGGGAAGGGCTGACTTCCCGCTACCGTCGCCTCTCCACGCCCTCGCCGGCGTCAACAGCCTTCTAGCGCCGGCCGAAGATCACCCGAGCCTGGGCTCCCGGCTCGATCCCCTTGGCTTCGAACCATCCCTGGGGGACCTCCAGGGCGAACATGGCGGGGGCCCGGGACTCGGTGAACTCCTCGTCCAGGGGCTCCATCTGCTGGACATCCACCAGCACCTGCCGCTGATCCAGGAACCCGATGTCCAGGGGGATGACGGTGTTCCGCATCCAGAAGCGACGGGTGCCCTGTTCGTCGAAGACGAAGAGCATTCCGGTGCCGTCGGGCAGCTCGGTGCGACCCATGAGCCCCCGTTCGCGCTCCCGGGCCGTGGCCGCCACTTCCGCCTGAACCGTATCGGAACCGAAGATCACCCAGGCCTCGCCGCGGGGGGGACGGGGCCCGTCCTCGGCCAGGCCGGCGGCGCCGTCGTTCAGGGGCGCGGCGCCTTCAGGATCGGTTCCGCAGGCCACGAGGAGAAGGGCCACGAGGGTGGTCTGGAAAAGTCGGGTCATGGGTCTCAAGGGGCCGGAAGTGAGGGCGTGGGGCTCGGGTCGCGCAGTGTTGAGCTTCATGCTAACTTAGGCGGTCTATTGAAGAAAAGTTTCCCCCATCCCGGAACGTTTCCCGGCGGCTCCCCCCCCAACTGGAGGCCCGCCATGGGGCCAGATACCGGGGTGGAGACACGGTTGACACCGCTGGAGGGATTGTCGATGGTGGATCCGGACCTGCTGGAAATCCTCGTCTGTCCTGAATCCCGGATTCCGGTGCGCCTGGCGGACAAGGGTCTGCTGGAGCGGGTGAACCGGGCAATCACGGCCGGGCAAGTCCGGACCCGGGGAGGGGACACCGTCACCGAGACGCTGACGGAAGCACTGGTCCGGGAGGATGGAGCGCTCCTCTATCCCATTCGTGAAGACATCCCGGTGATGCTCATCGATGAGGCCATTACACTGGAGTCCCTCACCTGACCGGCCGCCCGAGGGGCGACCACACCCTTCCCTGTTTCTCCGGGTTCGTCACCCCCATGGGTGCTGAATCCGCGACAGCAGGGGACGCACTCGATCCCGAGCCCTGTCTGAGCGGGGTTTCCCATATGCACGCGAAGCCGATCACGCCGACCAGGACGGACGTTCTCCGGGGGTGGACCCTTCCTGGAGCTCTCCTTTCCCTGATCCTTCTCCTCGCCGGATGCGGCGTGGAATACCCGCAGTCGACCATCAACCCGCACAGCGATTTCGCGGAGATCATCCACTCGCTCTACGTGAGCATCTTCTGGTGGACGATGCTCATCCTTGCGGTCGTCTGGGTCCTTCTGGCGTATGTGCTGGTGAAGTTCCGGGCCCGCCCCGGAGACCCCAAGCCCAAGCAGATCCGGGGGCACATGGGGTTGGAGATCGGCTGGACCGTGGGTCCGGCCCTCATCGTGGTGGCCATCGCGATTCCCACCATCCAAGCGGTCTTCGCCACTCAGCGCCCCCTCTCCGAGGATGCCCTCATGGTGGAGGTCACCGGACACCAGTTCTGGTGGGAGTTCCACTATCCGGAAGAGGGGGTCACCACTGCCAACGAACTCCGCCTGCCAGTGGATCGGCCGGTCAGCCTCCGACTGGGCTCGACCGACGTCATCCACTCCTTCTGGGTGCCCAAGTTGGGCGGAAAGCGCGACGTGAATCCGGTGGTGGCCGTCCCTGACGGCCAGGAACCCAAGTACAACTGGCTCTTCTTCACGCCGAATCAGACGGGCCTGTACATGGGACAGTGCGCAGAGTTCTGCGGAGAGGCCCACGCCTTCATGGCCATGAGGGTTCTGGTGGAGACGGAAGATGAGTTCCAGGGTTGGATCCAGGAATGGCAGGCTCTTGCTCCACCGGATGAAGACCCCCGGGTGGCCCTGGGCCAGGACATCTTTCTCAACCAGAGCACCTGTGTGGCCTGCCACGCCATCGAGGGTACCAGCGCAGTGGGACTGTTGGGTCCGAACCTGACCCTTTTCGGACAACGCACCACGCTCGCCGCCGGGATCCGGGAGAACAATCAAGAGAACCTGGTGAGCTGGATCCGGGACCCCCACGGGATGAAACCCGGAGCCGCGATGCCCGGGACAAACTATCCCGGTGGAAACTGGCCCGCTACGAACCTGTCCGACGATCAGGTCGAGGCCGTCGCGGCCTACCTCCTGAGCCTCAAGTAGTCTTCCCGCGCCGCGCCCCAAGCCAGGAATCAAGTCCATGTCTTCGGTAGCCACGGAGCAGAGCCCCGTTCACGGGACCTCCCACGGGGAGGAGACGGGCCTCTGGAGCTGGATCACAACGGTCGATCACAAGCGGATCGCCATCATGTATTTCGTCACCGCCACGATCTTTTTCTTCGTGGGCGGGATCGAGGCCATGATCATCCGCCTTCAGCTGATGAACCCGGAGCAGAACCTCATCTCTCCGGAGTTCTACAATCAGCTCTTCACCATGCATGGCACCACCATGATCTTCCTGGTGGCGATGCCCATGGCGGTGGCCTTCTTCAACTACGTGGTGCCCCTGCAGATCGGCGCTCGGGATGTGGCCTTTCCCCGCCTGAACGCCCTTTCGTACTGGATCTTCCTCTTCGGAGGCATCTACCTCAACGCTTCCTGGTTCGTCGGTGCGGCGCCCCACGCCAGCTGGGTGGGATACGCCACCCTGACCTCCTCCCAGTTCTCTCCGGGGGTGAACACCGACTTCTGGTTCATCAGTCTTTCGATTCTGGGGATCGCATCCATCGCGGGAGGGGTGAACTTCATCACCACCATCGTGAACATGCGGGCTCCCGGGATGAAGATGATGCGGATGCCGCTGTTCACCTGGATGACCTTCGTGACGAGCTTCCTGCTCATCACGGCCATCCCGGTGATCGCCGTGGCCCTCATTTTCCTGGGATTCGACCGCCTCTTCGGGACGGTCTTCTTCAATCCCACCATGGGTGGAGACCCGGTCCTCTGGCAGCACCTCTTCTGGATCTTTGGCCACCCGGAGGTCTACATCCTGATCCTCCCGGCCTTCGGTGTGATCTCGGACGTGATCCCCACCTTCTCGAAGAAGCCCCTCTTCGGGTATCCCATCGTGGTCTACGCCGGAATCCTCATCGGATTCATCGGATGGGGGGTCTGGAGCCACCACATGTTCACGGTGGGGCTCGGACCCATTGCCGACTCTTTCTTCGTGGCCGCCACCATGATCATCGCCATCCCCACGGGGGTGAAGATCTTCAACTGGCTGGCGACCATGTGGGGTGGCTCCATCCGCTTCACCACCGCCATGCTCTTCTCGGTGGGGTTGGTGGCTGTTTTCACCGTGGGAGGGCTCTCCGGGATCATGCACGCTTCGGCCCCGGTGAACCTGCAGCAGCATGACTCCTACTTCGTGGTGGCCCATTTCCACTACGTGATCGTGGGAGGGGCCATGATGGGGCTCTGGGCGGGACTCTACTACTGGTTCCCCAAGGTGAGCGGCCGCTTCCTCAGCGAAAAGCTGGGACAGTGGCACTTCTGGACCACCATGGTGGGCTTCAATCTGACCTTCTTCCCCATGCACTTCTCGGGGCTCTTCGGAATGCCCCGGCGGATCTACACCTACTCCGCCGACCTGAACGTGGCGATCTACAATCAGTTGGCCACGGTGGGCGCCCTCATCTTCGCCGTTTCCGCGGTCATCATGGTGGTCAACATCGTGAAGAGCTGGCGGAGTGGTGAGAAGGCCGGAGCCAACCCGTGGGATGCGCCTCACCTGGAGTGGTCCATCCCCTCTCCGCCGCACCACTACAACTTCCCGGAACTCCCCAATGTCCAGAGTCGGGAACCCCTGTGGAACGCCGGTGAGCGGGAGCAGATCCTGGCGGTGACCATGGGCGAGGCGAAGGAGGAGCCCCACATGCCCAACCCGTCGTACTGGCCCATCCTCCTGGCGGCCTCCATCACCCTTGCCTGGGCACTGGTGATGACGGGGGTCTGGTGGATCATCGCTCTGGGGATCATCCCGGTCTTCTTCTGCACCCTGATGTGGGGCCTCGAGCCCGCGTTTCCGGAGGGGCACTGAGCCATGGCGCACGCGGCCGCGGCAGATCATCACGCCACCAACACCGGCGTCTCCAACTTCAAGCTGGGGTTCTGGACCTTCCTGGCCTCGGAGTGCCTCTTCTTCGGCACCCTCATCAGCACCTACATGGTGTACAAGGGGACGGCCCTGGTGGGGCCCTATCCGGCCGAGATCTTCGACGTCATCCATACCACCATCAGCACCACGATCCTCCTCTTCTCCTCCCTGGCCATGGTGCTGGCACTCCACTACCTCCAGCACGCCCGGAAGAATCTGGCCATCCTCTGGCTGGGGGTGGTCATCGCCATGGGGGCCGGGTTCCTGGTGATGGAGTTCCAGAGCTACCAGAAGTACATCGGGTACGGCCTGACCCTGACCTCGAGTACCTTTGGTTCCTCCTACTACGTCCTGACCGGGACCCACAAGATCCACGTCTTCTTCGGAATGATCTGGATGGGGATCCTGGCCTGGCGGATCCACCGGGGGAAGATCGCCGCACCCCAGGCGGAGCAGGTGGAGGTCGCCGGGCTCTATTGGCACTTCGTGGACATCATCTGGATCGTGATCTTCACCCTCGTCTACCTCATTCCCTGAGGACCGTCGAATGAGCACTGATGTGAGCGCGCAGAGCGGAGATCACGCCCACGCCGCCAAAGGGCCCGGGGAGGACCACTCCTCGGTAGCCGGGTACATCTGGATTGGTGTCATCCTGGCCGTGGTCACCTTCGTGGAGGTGGCCGTCTTCTACATCGAGGCGCTGGAGGCGGTGGAGGTCCCCATCCTGGTGATCCTCTCCACCGCCAAGGTGATCCTGGTGGTCCTCTACTTCATGCACCTGAAAATGGACCACAAGGCCCTGACCTGGCTCTTCATGTCAGGGGTGATCCTGGCGGTATTCATGGTGAGCGCACTGCTGGTGCTGTACCACGTCCTTCCCCGGATGGCCCTGAGCCTCTAGCCCGGGGTTCCCACCCCACCGGTCGCGACGGCTCGAAGGTCGCTGGCGGCGGCCATGCCTCAGGGTGGGGACGGGGACGGCTGTGAGCACGGGGCCGGTGGTGGCTGAGGAGAAGGTTGTGGGACGAGGAGGGTGGGCAACTCCCGCCTTTTCGGTGTACGAGCCGGAGAAGGCCGCCTGAGCGGCACCTCCGGCTCTTTCATTTGAGATCATGGATTTTCACGGCTTCGAGGTCTTTCCCAGCATCCTGATAGGTTGCCTGTACCTGCTGGGCGCCTACTTCCTGGCGATCGGGCCTGCCCGGAGGAGGTTGGGTCTGGCACCCTCACCGGTGCCCCTGCGCAAACAGGTTGCGTGGGTGGCGGCTGTGGCCGTGATCTTCTTCTCCCTCAACGGTCCCCTCCACGAATGGGCGGATGGATATCTCTTCTCCGCTCACATGGTGCAGCATCTCCTCCTGATGCTCCTCATGCCGCCCCTGTTGATCTACGGGCTCCCCTCGTGGTTGATACGGAAGGCCTTGAAGGCGCGGTGGGTCTATCATATGGGACGGGGGCTCACCCATCCGGTGGTGGCCTTCGTGGCCTACAATGTGGTCTTCATCTTCTGGCACTTGCCCCAGTGGTACAATCTGGCCCTGATGGACCACACGGTGCATATCATCCAGCACCTGAGCTTCATGGCCGTTGCGGTGATGATGTGGTGGCCCGTCATGAATCCGGTGGAGGAACTCCAGCGCATCCCCAATGGCCCCCTCCTCATGGGCTGGATCTTCCTCTTCGGAATCCCGGGGACGGTGGTTTCGGCCCTCATCACCCTCTCCAACGAGGTCCTCTATACGTGGTACGCCGCCGCACCCCGGATCACCTCCCTCACACCCCTGGACGACCAGCGATTGGGGGGTCTCATCATGTGGATTCCAGGGATGCTGGTGTTCTGGGTGGCCATCACCGCGGTCTTCTTTCGCTGGACCGCCTACGAGTACCGGAGCTGGAAAGAGGATCCCACCGCCCTTCCAACGGGCGAGACGGGGCCGTGACGGGCAGCGTGACGGGCAGGAGGGGACTCTTCCTGGGCGCGGTCCTGGCGACGGCACTGAGTCTTCTGCTTCCCATGACCGGGGAGGGCCAGGAGTCTCGAGGATCTGACGAATGGAAGGCCGAGGGCGAACTGGGGGGGTCGTTCTTCTTCGGGAATCGAGAGCAGGTGCAGTTCACCACCCGGGCGGAGGTGGAGCGGGCCGATTCCCTTTTCGAGTCGGCCACGGAGCTCCGGTTCTCCTACGGAGAGGCGGAAAACCGAGACGGAGAGCGGGAGATCAATCGGCGATCCTGGGTGGCCAACACCTCCCTGGACTTCCGCCCCACGGAGCGCCTTCGTCCCTTCGTCTCCGGTCGGCTGGAGTCCTCTTTCGAGCGTCGGATCGCCCTGCGTTACAACGCCGGGACGGGGCTTCGCCTCATTTCCGAGCGGGATCGTCGGAATCGGATCGAGTTCGCCATGGCCATCCAGGCGGAACGGACCTTCGCCCGGGACGACGCCGACGACTTTCCCGTGGACGACCTGAACGTAGCCCGCATCTCCTCAGATTTCAGGGTTCGCCGCACCTTCTTTTCCGATCGATTGGCCCTCGACTCCAACACGTCCTACCGACCGGTCTTCGACTCCTTCGGGAACTTCACCCTCTCCAACCGCAACGCGATCTCCTACGACCTCACGCAGGTGCTGGCCATACGCTACTCCGTACTCACCGAATACGACTCCGGGGCTCTGGACCGAGGAGCGCGGACGAATCGGGATGGTCAGATGCAGGTCGCTCTGGTGGCGCGATTCTGAGGGTCCTCGCGCCTTTCATCTGAAAACCCCACTCCACCGCCGGGGGCCCATTCCGGCCCCGATGCCGGTCGTGATATGCACGCTGAGTGGGTCCTGACGCGCCGCTCCCAACGTGCCGGATCTGGCGCACCGGACCTGACGCGCCGCCCCCGGCGCCCCGTCCTCCGGCCCGGGGGCGGCTGAACCCGATGGGGCACGGCGGGGTGGTCGTCTTGAGGGCCTCCCCCGGAGCTATCCCCGCCTCTGGGGGCATGCGCCCGTTCTTATCCAC
>REED01000060.1 GCA_007695225.1 Gemmatimonadales bacterium | reverse complement strand
ATCCTGGCCTGCATCTCGGTCTGCGGCACCACCGAGGAGAGCGCCATGGACCGGTTGGACGAGGTGCTGGCGGTCCGGGAGCGGGCGCGCTGGGAGCTTGGCGTGAGCTTCCATATCCACTCCGATGCCTGCTACGGAGGCTACGCCGCGTCGGTGACTTGGAACCGGGACGGCGGGCGCCGCACCGCCGATGAGATCCGGGCGTCGGTGGCGCTATCGCCGGAGGTTGAGGAGGGGCAGCCCTGGCCATCCCCGGAGTGGGTCCGCTCAATGGAAGCCCTGTCCGAGGCGGACTCCGTCACCATCGACCCCCACAAACTCGGGTACATCCCGTATCCGGCGGGTGCCATCGTCTTCCGGGATCGGCGGGCCCGGGAGCTGGTGTCGGTGGATCCGCCCTATCTGCTTCCCACCCAGGGGCTCGGGTCGGCCGAGGACCTGTTCTTGGGGCGTTACGTCTTCGAGGGCTCGAAACCGGGCGCGGCGGCAGCCTCGGTGTGGCTTTCCCACAAGGTCCTTCCCCTGGATGAACGTGGGTACGGATACCTCATCGAGCGGACGGTGGCCGGAGCCCGCATCCTCTACCGGGCCCTGGGACAGGCGGACCTTCGTCCCTTCCGCCTCATCCGCCTGCCCGACCCGGACCTGAATATCATCTGCTTCGTGCTCACCCACCCCGGATTTAGCACATTGGAGGAGGTGAATGCCCTGAACGAGGGGATCTACGCCCGCATGAGCCTAAGCGAACCGGGAGCTCAGCCCCAATACATCCTGACGCGCACCCGCTTCCAGACGCCAATGTACGACGGGGCCATGGAGCCTGTCCTGGCCGATCTGGGACTGGGATCCATGGAGAGTTGGAAGGCCGGGGGGAAGGAAGGGTTGGTGATTCTCCGGAGCACCGTCATGGATCCCTTCCTTGCCGGCGGGTCTCCCGATGGCCCCGACCACGTGACCGGTATGGTTCAGGCGCTTCGGAGCGCGGCCGGTCAGGCGCTACGGGAGCTTCGCGTGGGCTGACGGAGGTCGCCGATGGTCGATGGGCCTGCCCGGCGGCGGGCTACCCGATGTCCAGTGAAAGCCCCAGCCGAATCGTCAGGTCATCCCGTTCCAGGGTGGAAGGGGGGCGGGTGTCCCGCCGCCACTCCAGGGACCCACTGAGGCGGGCCCAGTCCGTGACCGGAGCCGATAGCCCCAGGTCGTTCAGGAGTCGGAGGTCCGAGAAACTCCCCAGGTCCGGTTGCACGTAGCTAATGTTCACGAGCCGGGCGCCACTGGCGAACGTCCAGCGGAGAACGCCCAGATTGGCCATTCTCAGGGCATCGAGCTCCACCGAATCATCGGGCCCGACCCTCCCCGGATCCAGGCGCTCCCACTCGCCCATGATGCCTGTACCGGCCGCGATAAGGAGTTGGTCGGTCTCGGCGAAGGTCCACCGAAGCCCCGAACCCAGAAGCCAGCGGCTCCTAAGCAGGAGCGTCTCGTTCTTCTGGGCCTGGACAAAGTGGAAGGTCTGGGCTCGGGGCGTGAGAAGGTAGGAGTAGCGGAGTTGGATGTACTGCTGATCCAGGATGGACCTGGTATCATCCCGGAGGAACCGGCCTCCGAAGATGAGGCGCGGCCAGTGCCGGGTGTGGCTGTATCCGACGATCCCGGAGCTGGAGACGTTGAGGATCTTCCGATTTCCTCGTTGCACGGAACCCGAGAGGTCGCCGTTGAGGTGAAATCCCTCCACCTCCGCCATCTGGAAGCGCTCGGTATTCAGGATGACCTGGGCCTGGCTGTCCCGGGGGGTAGCGACGAGGGCGGTCAGGAAGGCCGTCAGCAGGACGATTCCCGCCGGGAAGAGGCGGAAGCCGGAGGCCCCACCCATGTGGCCGGATCGTCGTCGGCATGGCCATTCGCGCTCCGGGTAGGGGACGTGGACGATGTGGGGCATGGGGAGTCGGGGCGCTCAGGTGACGGGGCACGGCTCGTAATGGCTGATCCTCACCTTCGCCCAGTCCGAGGCCGGCGTCCAGACCGAGGGGAGGGGCCCCGAGGTACCGGTCCGGGGCGGAGAGGGGACTGGCACCACCCGGGAGGACCGGTTGATCTTCCAAGCTGGCGGGGCAGTTTACGCAAGTGATGGAGTACCCATGAACAACCAAGACGAGGCGTAATGCTGGACGTCTGGACGGTAATGCTGGCGGCCATGGCCGTGATCGTCCCCGCGGCAACCTCCGTACACGTCGTCCTTACCAAACGCAACTCCTCGTCGGCCATCGCCTGGGTCGGTCTGGTCTGGCTGGCCCCGGCCCTTGGCGTATTCTTCTACCTCCTCCTGGGGGTCAACCGGGTTCAGCGTCGGGCCCAGGCCATCCGAGGCGACGAGGCCTCGCAGGATCTCATGGAGCAGGTCACGCCCCTTCCCGCCGCGGCGCTTGAAGGGATTCTGGCCCCCAACAACACCCATCTGGCCTCCATCGCCCGCCTGGCCGGGCGGGTGTCGGGGCGCCCCCTCCTTGCCGGGAACGACGCCCGGATCCTGGTCAATGGAGATGAGGCCTATCCGGCCATGATCGAGGCCATCGATGAGGCTCGGGAGACCGTCGCCCTGTGCACATACATCTTCGACCATGATCCGGCGGGGCTACGATTTCGGGATACCCTGGCAAGAGCCGTGGCTCGGGGCGTAGAGGTAAGGGTCCTCATCGATGCCGTGGGTGCCCGGTACTCCAGGCCCTCCATGGTGGGAGAACTCCGGCGGGCGGGAATCACTGTGGCTCGCTTCCACCCCGAGCTATTCACCTGGCGGATGCCCTACTTCAATCTCCGGAATCACCGGAAGATCCTGGTTGTGGACGGACGGATCGGGTTTACCGGGGGGATGAATATTCGGCACGGCCACATCGTGGCGGAGGCTCCCTCCCACCCCATCCGGGATCTCCAAGTTCGCATGGAGGGTCCCGCGGTGGCCGAGTTCCAGGAAATCTTCGCCGAGGACTGGTATGCCAGCACCGGCGAGCGACTTCGGGGAGATGCGTGGTTTCCCAGGATGACGGAGGTGGGCGACGTGGTGGCGCGGGGGATCTTCGACGGGCCGGACATCAACTACGGGAAGCTGCAGACCATCCTGCTGGGAGCGCTCGCCACGGCGGAGCGAAGCGTCCGGGTGGTGACCCCCTATTTCATTCCGGATCCCAGCATCCAGGATGCCCTGGGGGTGGCGGCCATGCGGGGGGTCGAGGTGGAGGTCTACCTGCCGGAGGAGGGGAATCTTGCCCTGGTCCAGTGGGCTTCCCAGGCGAACTGGGCGGCGGTCCTGGAGCGGGACGTCCGGATCTTCCTTACCGGGAGGCCCTTCGATCACTCCAAGGTCATGACGGTGGACGGCGGATGGGGGTTGGTGGGTTCCGCCAATTGGGATCCCCGAAGCCTTGAGTTGAACTTCGAGTTCAACGTGGAGTCCTACGATCCCGACTTCGTCGAGGCGCTGG
>REED01000162.1 GCA_007695225.1 Gemmatimonadales bacterium | reverse complement strand
CCACCAGGTCGATGACGATGAAGGGGAGGAAGAGGGCGAATCCCATCTGGAAGGCCGTCCTGAGCTCGCTGGTGACGAAGGCCGACGCCACCACCATGAGGGGGACCTCCTCCAGCTCCTCGGGAACGGGCTCGCCCCAGAGGTCCAGGAAGAGCCCCAGGTCCTCGTCCCGGGTGGCCAGCATCATGAACTCCCGGAGGGGAACCGACGCGGTCTGGAGCATCTCCACCTCGTCCATCTCGCCGTCCATCCACGGGGAGAGGGCCTCCTGGTTCACCTGGGCGAGGGTGGGCGCCATGACGAACCCCGAGAGGAGGAGGGCCAGGGCGGTGAGGACATGGGCCGGTGGAGCGGCCTGGGCCCCCAACGCCTGCTTCAGGAGATGCAGGACGATGAGGATCCGGGTGAAGCTCGTCATGAGGAGAAGGAGGGTGGGAATCAGGGTCAGGAACCCGATGAGGAGCACCGCCCCCACCGGACCGCTCACCCGGAGTCCGCCCTCGGCCTCCTCGCCGCCCAGGCGGAGCTCCATCTGGGGTAGACCGCCTCCCTCCACCCCGGTCTCCCCCGCCACCTGGGCCACCAGCCCGGCCGCATCGCCCATCGACGTGGAGAGGGCAGGCGTCGCGCACAGGAGAAGCACGACCCCGGCCAGGTGGAGGGCCCTGCGGAGCCACCCCGGGACCCCCTGTCCCAGCGCAGGCTGCTCCGGGGTCCGCCGGAGCTCCGTCGATCCCTGGGAACCGGGAAGAGAAGAGGCAAGGAACGGATCCGGACCCCCCGCAGCGGCGGGGGGGTGGGGACCCGTGACCTCCCCCAGGCAGCGCACTCCCCCGTCTCCGCAGGAGATGAGGAAGCGGCGGTCCCCCACCTCCAGAAGGGCCACTCCCTGGCGGGGTCCGATCCCCACCCGACGCACCACGCGGAGCTCGGAATCCCCACTTCCTCCACGTCGGGGCGCTTCCATCCGGCGGCGCGCCAGGTGAGAGAGAACCAGGATGATCCCGGCCACCAGGAGGGTGGCGGAACCCACGGAAACCAGGGTTCCCATCAACCCGCCTGACCCGGAAGGGGGCCGCCCGCCGGGAGGATTCGGGTGATCCGGACCCCGAACTGCTCACCCAGAACCACCACCTCTCCCTGGGCGAACTTCCGATCCCCCACGAAGAGGTCCACCGGCTCGCCGGCCAGGCGATCCAACTGCACCACGGAACCCCGGCCCAGCCCCAGGATCTCCTGGACGGGGAGGCGGGTCCGCCCCAGCTCCACCGAGACCGGAAGGGGGAGGTCGTACAGGAGGGCCAGCCCTGCTCCCCCCCCGGAAGCGTCCTGGGAACCGGGATGATCGCGGCCGCCTCGGCCCGGGGATCCGGCGGATCCGTTCCCCGCACCGTCAAAGGCCGGAGGGGCGTCCTCTCGCTCGTGGGTCATGTCACTCTTCCTGAGTTCGGGAATCGGACTCCGGACCTGCGCCCGGAGAGGGTGGATCGGTCAGTGGTCGAGGGACCCGGGAACCCCGGATCGTTCGTCGGTGATGCGCACCGCCCGCTGGTCGCCCTCGCGGCCGGCGCGGCCGGTATACCGGGGCACTCCGGCCACCCGGACTTCCAGCTCCGCATCCGGGGTGAATCCGGTGGCCAGGAAGTCCCCCTTCTTCAACTCCGAGAGGACACCCAGGGGAACGCTGAAGGTGGGGAGGTGGACGGATACCGTGAGCCCGGCCCGGCGGATGTGCTCCAGGAGCCTGCCCTCCTCCTCCCGTCGCTCTCCGGGGGTGCCTCGGGGGGTGGTGAGACGGCGCCCCGAAACCCCCGAGAAGAACTTCTCCAGAGCCGGGAACGGGAGGCAGATGAAGACCGTTGAGGCCACGTCCCCCACCGACACCAGAACGCGGGCCACCAAGACCGGGTCGTCGGGGTTTGTCATCTGCAGCATCTCGGGAATCGCTTCGAACCCGACCACCCGGGGATCCATGGGGACGTAGTCGTGCCAGGCTTCTCGGAGCTGGTGGGCGAGGCGCTCCACCACGATCTGCACCACGGCGCGCTCCACCAGGGTCAGGGGACGTACCGGGGTATCCAGGGCGCCGCCCCCGCCCAGGAGGCGGTCCACGATGAAGAAGGCGAAGTCCCGCCCGATCTCTATGACCGCAGGGGTCTGGTCGCCCTCGGCGAGGGAGAGGATATAGGAGGCGCAGGGCGAGGGAAGCCCCAGGGTGAATTCACCGAAGGTGAGGGGATCCACACTGTCCAGCTCCATGGAGATGGACTCCCTCACCCTCCCGGCGAACCATCCCTCCATCCCCTTGGTCACCAACCCGTAGAGGGCCCGGAGGGAGCGCTGCTGCGCCTTGGAGATGCGGGAGGGCTGCTGGAAGTCGTAGGGACGGGTGGGACCCGCCTCCCATGACGGGGCGTTTCCGGTGGATTCCAGACCATTCGCGTCCACTTCGGCCACCGGCGAATCGGTCACCGCCCGGACCTCCGGGGCTTCCCCCTCCTGAACCGTGGACCCGGTGACCGCTGTTTCTTCCATGACGCGTGGACCCCGTTGCAAGTGAGGATGAGGACCGGGGGAGGCTCCCTGGGGAGACCACACCCATCGGTCCGACGCACTCCTCCCAGTGCAGGGGGCATACCAGGGATCACATAGCCGATACCAACCAAGCTATATATTTGCTACATAAGCATTTATGGGAATGTATGTCAGCGGCCGGGAGCTTCGGGCATCAGGAGGGAGGAGAGGAGGGGAAGAAACGACCGGTCCCCCCCCCCCCCCCCACAACCCCCCCCCCCCCCCCCCCCGGGGACCGGTCTACCGTCCACGGGAAGCCGGCCGGGGAGCGCGACACTACGCCCCCCCCCGACCCAGGCTCCCTCGCAGGAACCCCTCGACGTCAGCGCTTCAGGGTCACCACCTCCTGGAGCATCTCGTCGGAGGTGCTGATCACCCGGGCATTGGACTGGAAGCCCCGCTGGGTCGTGATCATGTTCGTGAACTCCTGGGCCAGGTCCACGTTGGACATCTCCAGGGCCCCGGCGGTGATGGAGGACTGGCTCCCCTCCCCCGCGAACCCGATGACGGCCTGGCCCGAGTTGGGGGAGACCACGTACTGGTTGTCCCCCACCCGCTCCAGCCCGGCGGGGTTGTTGAAATCGGCCAGGGCCACCTGTCCGAGCACCAGGGTCACCCCGTTGGAGAAGGCTCCGAAGACGGTTCCCGTGCTGTCGATGGAGAACCGCTGAAGGTCCCCCATGGTGAAGCCGTCCTGCTCGCGTACCACGGCTGTGGACGGGGCGGCGAACTGGGTCAGCCCGGCGAGCCCTCCCTCCTGGCCGAAGTTCAGGACGACCTCCACGTCGTCGGCGCCGCTGTCCGGCGTGAAGATGAAGGGATCGGTGGGCAGAGGATCGGCCAAGCGCCCCTCTCCGTCGAAGGTCAGGGTGCCCGAAGCCCCGGAGACCACGGTGCCGCCGGGAGTGTCCACCGTGTAGTTCCACGTGGGCGGCGTCCCCGCCTGCTTCTCGAAGGAGACCGTGACCCGCTGGGCCACGCCCATCCGGTCATAGACGGTGACCGTGGTCTCTCGCACGGTCCCTTCCTCGGCCTCCGCGTTGAGGTTCCCGGCGAAGGTGACTTCCTGGGTGGCCCGGGCGGGAGATTTCTGTCCGAAGGGCAGGACGATGTCCTGGATCCGATCCCCCAGCACGCCGTTGTCATCGGCGAGGCGCCCCTGTACAACGAACCCGTTGGTGGCCGCCACGAGGCGTCCGTTGGCATCGAGCTGGAAGTTCCCGGCCCGGGTGAAGTACTGCTGGGTTCCGTCCGATACCATGAAGAAGGAATCCCCCTGGATGGCCAGATCCGTGTTCACGCCGGTGGACTCCAGGCTCCCCTGGGTGAAGAGGAGGTCGATGGAGCCGATGTTCATCCCCAGCCCCACCTGGACCGGGTTCGTGCCACCGGCCACGTCGGCGGTGTCCCCAGGGGGCCGGCTCGCCCCCTGGAGGATCTGGGCGAATCCCTCCTTGAAGGTCACGCGGCTCGCCTTGAAGCCCACGGTGTTCACATTTGCGATGTTGTTCCCGATGACATCCATGCGGGTCTGATGGTTCCGGAGGCCCGAAACCCCGGAAAAGATGGAACGCATCATGGTCTGATCTCTCCTGTTCTCTGGTTTGTGTTCAACGGGTCCCGCAACTCCGGCTCTACCGGGCGGGCTCCACGATCTCCAACACGTCTCCCAACGGGATCTCCTCCCCCCCCACCAGGAGGACCGGACCCTGGGGCCCGTACCGTACGCCTTCCACCAGCGCCCGGGTGAAGGTCTGGACCTGCACCGGCGCGCCGTCGCCGTCCATTACCTCGAGCCGATATCGATAGGAGCCCGGTTCCAGTCCCTCCACGGAACGACCGGGCTCCAGGTCATGCCGCCCTGAGGCCAGGAACCCCAGGCTCTCCCTTCCCACTTCCTGCCCGGCGGCGTTCAGGATGACGAGGGTGGCGGATCCGCCTTCCCCCCCCACGGCCACGGTGATCCGGGGAGATCCCTCCTCGGGGATGGTGAACCCCTCCCCGGCGGCCAACACCTCCTTGCCCAGCACCTGGGCAGCAGTGGCATTGTTCTGGGCCAGCGCCAGGGCGGTCATGGCCGCTTGATTCATCTTCCCCGTGGCATTCAGCTCGATGAGCTGTTCCACCTGGGCGAACTGGGCCAACTGAGCCGCGAACTCCTCCGCCTGCATGGGATTGAGCGGATCCTGGTTGCTCAACTGAGCCACCAGTAGCTGGAGGAACTCCTCCTTCCCCATGGCTCCCCCCACGCCTCGAGAGGCCTCCGGGGGACCCAGCCCCATGGCCCCTGCTCCCAACGCTCCCACATCAGTGATCATCACGCCTCCTCTCCAGATCATGGAGGAACGCGTCCGCTCCCGAATCCTCGGGGTCGGACTGTGACCGTCCCTGTTCGCTTCCATCGCGCTGCCTTCCCGGTTCACCACCGCCGTCTCGGGCCGTATGGCCGTCCCCCCGATCGGGATCTCGGGTCCCGGCCACCTCGTTGGGGACCCACCGAACCCCCAGCCGCTCGGGTTCCAGCCCCCGGTCCGTAAGGCGTGTGTGGAGGTCTCCGAGGCGAAGGCGAAGGGCCCGGGCATCCAGTGGATCACGGCTCCCGATGTCCGCGGAAACGCCGCGGCCCCTCATCTGCAGGTGCAGGTCCGTTCCCAGCCCGTCGACGTTTCGAAGGTCCACATGGAGATTCCCTCCAGGGGCCGAAGCCGCCTGGATCGCCCTGATCTGCTCGGCTCGGAGGAGGGTGGAGGCCTGCCCCACTTCCGAGACAGGACCCGCGCCGGCGGGCACGCGAAGGGGCAAAGCCTCCAGTCCCCCCAGCCCCCGGAGTTGGGGGAGCTCCAAGCCCGTGGATAGAGGGCCCGAGGTCCCCGAGCCGTCGCGGCTCATCCGTTCGGACCCGGTGTGCCCCGAACCCTCCTCAGTCCCTTCGGCCCGGGCCCGTGCGCCGAGGCCGGATGCCTGGAGGGAGGCGGTCGTGAGGCCGGCATCTCCGGAGAGGGGGCCCGTCGACGCGGAGGGGGAGGACGTCGCTGGGGGCCACCCCGGACCGGACACGGCGGGGGCGCCGGGGTTGACCGCCGGGGTCGCACCCGGACTGGCTGCGGAGGGGGCCCCCGGTCTGGCCACGGCGGCCACCCGGGCCACCGAAGCGACAGGGGCCACGCGGGGCGGGCCGAGGCGGACCGCGTCCCCTCGTTCTCCCTTGTGTCCCGCGCCTGGGTCCTCCGACCCGTGGGCATGGGCATGGGCATGGGCATGGGCGTGGGGAACTCCGCCCCGATGGACGGATTCCCTTCCGGGGAGCTCCAGGTGCCCGGGGTCCTTCATTCCCAGTGTCCGGATTCCCTCCTCCCGGGCCACCACCTGCAGACGCCGGAAGCCCTCCAGGTCGTCCCACCCTCCGTCGATCCGAACGTCCACGGCCTCTCCCCGGGTGTGGGCCGAATTGCGGGTCCAGGTCACCTTCGGCCCAGGAGCGGTGCGGCCCTGGGCGAAGAGCTGGTCCTGGCGGCTCTGGGAGCGATGCCCCTCCACCACCTCCACCCGGTGCCCGTATTCGCTCCACATCCGTTCCACCACCCGCTCCACCCGTCGGATCAGTTCGGGGTGTACCCCTTCCACATTCCTGAGGGGTGGTGCCGGGCCGGCTCCCGGGGAGGGCTCCCCGGGAGCCCCCTCCACATCTCGGACGCCCTCCCCTTCCACTCCCGAACCCACGAACTCCTGGGGGTCCGGTGAAGCCGAACGCGGAGCCGGTCTCTCCCCGAGACCCAGCCGTGCCGCCGCACCTTCCTCCCATGCCCGAGAGGATGCGTCAGACCCGTGGATGCCCCCCTGCGTCCCGGGATCTCCTGAGCCCTCATCTGGCCCCCCAGCCGCCAGGGCCCGGAGGAACGACGGGAGGAAGCCTCCCCCCGTCGCCGAGTGGGCGGGCGGCGGCTGGGCTCCGGGATCCCGGAGGCCCGAACCCGAAGTGGCCCGAGTCCCCGTCGGTGTGGACAGGATGTCCATCATCGGCTCCCTTCTTCGCGCCGGGCCCGGAAGTGTCGGGTCAGGGCCGCTTCGTCTGACACATCCTGTTCCCGACGCTTCCGCTCCGCCTGCCACTCCCCCCTCTGCCGGTCCTCGAGACGGCAGAGGACTCCCCGGTGCCGCGAGGCCTCACGGAGAGCCACGACCCGCTCCACCACTTCCTCCCGGGCCTCCGCCTCCCGGGAAGCGGCATCCTCGATCCGGGCCCGAAGCTGGTCCAGAACGACGATGTGGTTCCGGAGGGCGCCCGCACGACCGGCCACCGAAGCCCCGGAGAACGCCTGCCGCTCGCCGTCCAGGATCCCCTCGAGCCGGCGGCGAGCGGACCCGGCCTCGATCGCGGAGCGCTGGGCTCGGGCCAGTTCCTGGGCGCGGCTCTCCTCTTCACGCCGTCGATGGGCCAGCACGGGAGCCAGGCCGAACCGGAAGCTCTTCATCGTCCTTCCCCGGAAGCCGCCCGGTCCAACTCCACTATCCGGCGGAAGACATCGTCGACGTCCCCGGGGTCATCCACCTCCTGCCTGAGGAGTTGCTTCAGGGGGTCCCGGAACCGAACGGCCCGATCCAGGAGGGCATCGTTCCCCGGCTCATAGGCGCCCACGGCGATGAGATCCTCCTTCTCCCGGAACGCCGCCAGGAGTTCGAGGAGGCGGTTGGAGGCCCGGATCACCTCGGGATCCACGATCTGGTCCCGGACGCGGCTCGTGCTCTCCAGCACGTCCACTGCGGGGTAGTGCCCGGCCGAGGCGAGCTTGCGGCTCAGGACCACGTGGCCATCCACCACCGACCGAACGTGGTCCGCCACCGGCTCATTGAAGTCGTCCCCCTCCACCAGGACGGTGTAGATCCCGGTGATGCCGCCCCGGGATCCGTTGCCGGCTCGCTCCAGGAGGCGGGGGAGTTGGGCGAAGACCGAGGGCGGATAGCCCCGGGTCGTGGGAGGTTCTCCCACCGCCAGCCCCAACTCCCGCCACGCCATGGCCACCCGGGTCACCGAGTCCACCATGAGGAGGACCTCCTTCCCCTCGTCCCGAAACGCCTCGGCCAGGGCCGTGGCCACCAGGGCCCCCCTGGCCCGCACCAGGGCGGGCTGGTCACCGGTGGCCACCACCACCACGGATCGTGCCAACCCCTCGGGCCCCAGGCTTCCCTCGATGAAGTCCCGGACCTCCCGACCGCGCTCCCCCAGGAGGGCAATGACGTTCACGTCGGCCGAGGTCCGCCGGGCCATCATTCCCAGGAGAGTGCTCTTCCCCACTCCGCTCCCGGCGAAGATCCCCATCCGCTGCCCCCGTCCCAGGGTCAAGAATCCGTCCAGGGAGCGAACGCCGGTGGCAAGGATGTCCCGGATGGGACGGCGGGTGAGGGGATTCGGGGGCTCGGCGGCGATGGGAACCATCCGGGTGTAGGCGATGGGCCCCAGCCCGTCCATGGGCCTCCCAAGTCCGTCCAGGACCCGTCCCAGGAGCCCGGCCCCGAAGGGAACTCCCGAGCTCCGGCTCTGCCGCTGCACGGCCGCCCCGGGCTTCACCCCTTCCATGGAGCCGAGGGGCATGAGGAGGACATGGTCCCCCTGGAAGCCGACGATCTCCGCAGCGACGGATTCCCCGCGTGCTCCGGAGTGGATGCGGCACAGGTCGCCTACTGCACCCTCCACGCCCACGGCCTCCACCACCAGCCCCACCACACGAGTCACCCGGCCGTGGAACTGGAAGCGGGGCACGCGGGAGATCCGGTTCGAGAGCTCCACCATGGATTCAGCCATCGGAAAGCTCCTCCCAGATCCGCTCGAGACAGGCCACCACCCGTCCGTCCAGGATCCGGTCCGGGGCTTCCACCAAGACATCGCCGCGACCCATCTCCGGGTCGGCCTCCCACCGTATGCTCCCGCCCCGGCCCAGGGCCGGGGGAGCGACGGCTCCCTCCGCTGGCTGGACCAGGGCCGAGAGGTCCTCGGGGTTCATCCGAACCCGAACGGGAACCTCGGTGGGGAAGACCCCCAGCGCCCTCCGAACGATCTGGATGACCTCCGAGGGATCCAGGCGGAGTTCCCGGTCCACCAGGAGTCGGGCCACGGCCAGCGCCAGGGCCCGGACCCGTTCCTCCGTCACCTCTGCCCGGGAGGCCGTGTCGGCGTCCAGGGTTTCGAGAAGCGTCTGGAGGGAGGCCCTGGCGTTCTCCCAGTCATCCCGTTCCCGGGCCGCCCCCTCCTCCAGACCGGCCCGGAAGCCTTCCTCGAAGGCCAACTCCCGGTCCGACTCCGCCTGGACTTCGGCCCCGTCCCCGGGGTCGCCGGATCCACCGGAGCGCTCCGTCCCGGGCTCGGGGGAGAACCCCGGCACGTCCCACTCCCGGATCACGGTGGATTCGGGGTGGCTCAGGAGGCGACTGGCCGGTCCGTCAAACCACCATGACATCGTCATCTCCTCCTCCGATCTCGATCTCTCCCGCCTCTTCCAGGGCCCGGACCGCCGACACCACCCGCCCCTGGGCCTCCTCCACCTCCTTCATCCGCACCGCGCCAAGGAACTCCATTTCCTCCATCAGGGCCTCCCGGGCCCGCCCCGTCATGACCCCCAGGATCTTCTCCTTCAGGGGATCGCTGGCCACCTTGAGGGCGAGGGAGAGATCCCGGGTCTCCACCTCCCGGAAGATCTTGGCGACCACCTGGTCGTCGAGGCGGAGGATGTCCTCGAACACGAACATCAACTCCTTGATGTTCTTCACGAACTCGGGATCCTCCTGGGCCATCCGTTCCAGGAGCTCCCGGTCCATTCCCCCCACGAGTTGGTTGAGCACGCCGGCCACCGCCGCCGGGCCGCCGCTCACCATGGAGCTCTCCGCGAAGGAGAGCTGGGTTCCGGAGCCCAGGATCCGCTCCACCACCTGGAGCACATCGGGGAGCACCTTCTCCATCCGGGCCATGCGAAGGAGGATCCTTCCGCCCAGTTCGGGAGAGAGCTCCCGGAGCACGTCACCGGCCTGTCTCGGGGGAAGGTGGGCCACGATGAGGGCCACGGTCTGGGGGTGCTCATTGCGGATGAGGGCGGCCACCTGCTGTGCATCCGCCTTCTTGAGGGGAGCCAGGGTCAGGGTCTCGGAGAGCTGCGACTCGATCCGGGCCAGGACCTGGTTGGCTCGGGGCTCGCCCACCGCCCTCACCAGGAGACGGCGGGCGTACTCGGTGCCCCCTTCAGCCACGAAGCGGGCCGCCTGTCCCATCTCCTGCCACTCCCTGAGTACCGCCTCCACCAACCCCGAGTCCACCTGGTCCAGGCGCGCGATCTCGAAGGACACGTTCTCCATTTCCTCGGGGGAGAGGGAGCGGGCGATCTCTGCCGACTGCTCTTCGCCCAGCGCCATGAGGAGGACGGCCACCTTCTTGGCTCCGGAGAGGTCCTGGAGGGAGGTGGGACGCTGGAGGCGGACGGAAGCGGACATCTCATGCCTCCTTCAGCCAGGAGCGGACGAGCTTGGCGGTCATCTGCGGGTCCAGATTCCCTGCCTCGAGGGCAGGCGCGCCGCCGGCATTCGACTGTCCCAGGGTCTGGGGCCGTCCCGACGACGGGGAGGCCGCCGACGAAGATCCTGTAGCGGACTCGACTTCCCCCTCCCCTGACCCCAGCGCCGCCCTGGATTCGCCGGAGGCGAGGGCGCCTCCGGAGGATGACCGGGCCACGTTCCGGAGGACGGAGAAGCCCAGGCCGAAGGCCATGAGGAGGCCCAGGAGCCCCAGGACGGGGCGCTGCAGGCGCTCGATCCAGTCGAGGACACCCATGGGATTGGGGGCGATCCCACCTACCGGCGGCCCCATCAGCCCCGGCCCCAGGAGGGGGAGGTTGAGAACCGTGATCCCGTCTCCCCGTTCGGGGAAGAGGCCCACCGCCTGGGCCACCAGGGCCTCGATTCGCTCCATCTCCTCGGGGTCCCGGGGGGTCTCCACCATCTCTCCCTCCGGGGATGCGGTGACCCGGTGTCCCACGACCACCGCCACCGTAAGGCGTTGGACACGGGCCCCTGCCCGGGCAAAGCTCTCCACACTCCGGGTAGGCTCGAAGGTGTTGCTGGTGATGACCTGCGCGGCTCCCTGCTCCTCGTTCCCGGGAACGATCTCCGAGCGATCCGCCTGCAGGGTGGCGGCCCCTTCGGCCTCCACTGTGCGAACCGTCCGCTCAAGCCGGTCGAAGTCCAGGTCTGCGGACACCCGAACCGACAGGTTCCCCTCCCCGACCACCGTCACCAGGAGCTCTTCCGCCTTCCGCTCCAGGTGGCGCTCCACCTCCCGGCGGACACGGAAGTGGCGGTCGGTCCAACCCTCCATCTCGTCGCCGTCCTCCACCTCGGTGAGGAGGCGTCCGGAATCGTCAAGGATGCGCACCTTGCCCTGCTCCAAGCCGTCCACGCTCCCGGCCACCAGCGAGGCGATCCCCGCTGCCAGAGACCGATCGGCCGTCACCCCGGGCTGCAGACGAACGACCACCGAAGCCTCCACGCCCCTTCCGGTCCGTCGGAGGACGGCCGACTCCTGGATCCCCAGGTGCACCTGAGCGGCGTCCACGCCCCGCATCCCGGTAATGGTCCGCTCCAGCTCCCCTTCCAGGGCTCGCCGGAAGTTGATCCGCTGGGTGAAGTCCGTCATTCCCCAGGACGGCTGATCGAAGAGTTCGAAGCCTGGTCGTCCCACGGCGGGAATTCCGCTCCTGGCCAGAGCCACGCGGGCCTGTGCCAGATGGGTCTCTCTCACCGAGAGCCCGTTCCCCCTCCCCTGGAGACGGTATCCGATCCCCTCCTCGTCCAGCCGATCGGCGATCTGGCCGACCTCATCCGGACCCCCTCCCTGGACCAGGACCACCCAGTCCGGTCGGGTGGCCCAGTGGGCCAGGGCGAGAACGATCACCACCGTCCCCACGCCCACCGCCAGTAGGGGGATTCGGCTGCCGCCCCCCCCCGCGCCTGCTCGCTTCACGAGTTCCTTCACCATGGGTCGGCCGGCTCCTCAGTTCTGCATCTGGATGACGGTTCGGTACGCCTCGGTGAGGCGGTTCCGGATCTCGATGAGGAGCTCCAGGGCGATCCCTGCCTCCTCCACCGCGGCCATGACCTGGTGGAGCTCCACAGGCTCCCCGCGAACGAAGGCCGAGATGGCGTCCTGGGACTCGGTCTGGAGTTCCGAGACCTCCCCGAGCATCCGCTTCAGGGTCTCCTCGAAGCCCCCTGGGGCTGCTCCCTCGAGCTGAGCCGCCCCACCGGGCGAGGCCAGCATGGCTCGCTGCAGTGCCCACGCCGCTCGTCCGGCGACCGACCCCCCTCCTCCGATGCCGTCCATCCTCAGACCCTCACATCCAGTCGAACGCCCCTCGGGGGCGCAGGCTCTCCGTCCGGAGAGGCCTTTCGTCCATAGGTCAGCGGCCCGAGCTCTCGGGCTCGGGTGAAGTGGGCTCGTTCCTCTCGGGTAAGGATCGCCCAGAGGGATGAATCGACTCCGCGGGGGGGGCCGCTCCCTTCGAGCGTTGGGGCTTCCGGGGAACCACCCGCCGGCGAGGCCACCTTCGCCGCGTCCTCCCGAAGTGGGGGAGGCGACGGGAGGGGAGCCGCCGAGGGATCTCGCCCAGCAGGCATCCTCGGGGACGGGGAGTTCCCAGTGGGGCCGTAGGGAAGGACCGGGGAGGACGTAGGAAGGATCGTCATGGGAGCTCGTGAGGTCTCAGATGTCCAGGGACCGGCGGAGGACGGACTTCATGGCCTCGAACACCGATGCGTTGGCTTCGAAGAGCCGGCGGGCCTCCAGGAGGTCCACCATTTCCCGGGTCGTGTCGACGTTGGGATAGCGCACGTATCCCTGGTCGTCTGCATCGGGGTGACCTGGGTCATAGACCAGGGGACCTTCGGTGGGATCCTCTGTCACTCCCACGACCTGGACCCCGTCATCCCCCACTCGACCCAGGTCCATCCCCTCATGGACCCGGAATCCCGGGGGAAGCATCGGGAGGGCCGGTCGAGCCGGCACCGCGACGCCGTTCCCCCCGACTCCAGGGGGGAGGGATGCCAGCTCCACCACACGCCGCTGGTAGGGCTGCTCACCGGGCGGAGCCGTGGTTCCCGCGTTCGCCAGGTTCAGTGCGATGGTGTCGATTCGGAGCTTCTGGGCACGGAGGCCCGACGCCGGGGCCGAGAGCCCCAGGAGAAGCCCCTTCACCCCTCCGGCCCCCACGCGTCCGGGGTTCACCGCCCACCCCCGCCCACGCTGGTCCGAATCTGCTGATAGATCTTCTGGAGCATTCGGCTTTCCGCCTCGAAGCGGAGTTGCCCGTCGGCCAGGCGCACCATCTCGTCTTCGAGGGAGGGGGCATCCTCGCCCACTCCCGCCCGACCCAGTTGATCCTGGAAGGAGGCGGCTCCGGGGGTGGACGCGTTGGCCACCCGATGGGCGATCCCCCTCAACCCCCGGGTGGTCTCGTCGAGACCTCCCCGGAGGGTGTGGGGCGTCGTCCCCTTCCCAAGTAACCTGCCCAGCATGCCGCCCCTCCGCGTTCGAGTGGTGTTGCCCGTCGCCTTGAGAGTTGGGCAAGGGGCGTTCCACTCCCGCGGAGGGCGGGGAAAGCGGGCGGACGAAGGATTCCGTATGTTACCTAAGTATTTGTGAGAAATTACTTTATACGATCAGTACGGAACGGGCCCGACCCTCGGGGGAGAGGAGCACGCATGGGGGATGGACACGGTGGGACAAGGGTGGCCCGGGCGATCGTTCCGGGTGTCCTAGGAGGGAAGTGCCGGGCGAACCGGGGAGGGAAGTGCCGAAGGAACCGGCGTTGGGTAGCTGCGGATCGGCGAGGGAACCCCTCCGATCGGCGGCGATCTGGAAGGGACGGCCTCTGCGGGCCCCGGCCTCAATCGGGCCTGTTCAGCTTGTTTCGTAGGGTGCGTACGTTGATGCCGAGCAGCTCGGCGGCACGGGTCCGGTTCTGGTCCGTCGCCTCCAAGGCACGCTGGATGAGGACTCCCTCCGCGTCCGAGAGGTTCAGGGTATGCAAGACCACGGCATCGGAACGCGTCTCCCCATCTTCTTCCCCTTGGGATGCTCCGCTTCGGGGCACCCCAGAGGGGTAGGCCTTGCTCCCGGGAGCCTCGGGGAGGGCCAGGCCGAAACGGATGCCCTCGAAGTCCCGGGGAAGCAGGGTATCGTCCGGAGCCAGGAGGACGGCCCGCTCCACGGCGTGGGCCAACTCCCGGACGTTCCCGGGCCACGCATATCCCAGCAGGAATTCCAGGGCCTCCGGTGAGACCGCCTTGAGCGGCTTGCCCAGATCACCGGCGGCTCGACGGGCGAAATGCAGGGCCAGCCCGGGGATGTCTTCCGGTCTTTCCCGCAGGGGCGGCACGCGCAGGGGAACGACGCTGAGGCGGTAATAGAGATCCTCCCGGAACCGTCCCTCCGCTACCTCGGCGGAGAGGTCCCGGTTTGTGGTGGCCACGACCCGCACGTTCACCCGAATGGGCGATCCCCCACCCAACCGTTCGAATTCCTGTTCCTGGAGTACTCGGAGCAGCTTGGCTTGCAGATCCAGGCGCATCTCCGAGATCTCGTCCAGGAGGAGGGTCCCACGGTGGGCCCGCTCGAAGGCCCCCTTCACGGTCTGGATCGCTCCCGTGAAGGCCCCCTTCTCATGACCGAAGAGGATGCTCTCCACCAAGGTCTCGGGAAGCGCAGCGCAGTTGATGGAAATGAAGGGCCCATCTGATCGGTCACTCATGTTGTGCACCGCCCGGGCCATGAGCTCCTTCCCGGTTCCGGACTCCCCCTGCAGCAGGACGGCGGCCCGAGACGGAGCCACGGTCCGGACGGTCTCGATGACCCGCCGCAGCGCCTCACTCTCCCCGACGATCTCCCGCTCACTCCGGAGTTCCACGACTTCCCTGCGGAGATCCCGGTTCTCGGCCTGGAGTCGAAGGAGCTCCAGCGCTTGCTCGATGGCCAGCTGCAGCTGCTGGGTCCGGACCGGTTTGGTCAAGTAGTCCACCGCACCGGCCTTGATGGCGGAGACAGCGTGCTCGATGGAAGCGTACCCGGTGACCATGATCAGCCCCACATCGATCCCGGACTCCCCCAGGAGCTCCAGGAACTCCAGACCGGTGGTACCCGGCATCCGGTAGTCCGAGATGACCAGATCCACCCCTCCCCGCTGCAGGACCTTCAGTGCTGCGTCCACGTTCCGAACGGCGATGGGACGATGACCGGCATCCCGGACCCCCTCCTCCATGACCTGTAGCGGCGCGAGCTCGTCGTCCACGATGAGGATGGTGGCCATGGAGTGGACTCCGGGCTTGGGGGGCGGCGACGGACGCTCAAGGGATGCTCAAGTCCGGACACGCTCCGTCCGATACGAGGGAGTTACGGAACCTATAGCGGGATCGTGGGGAGGCAAGCGCCCCCGACGTCCCACCTTCACGACGGGAGGGCCCTTGCGAATCCCCAACATCAACATCCAGAGACGTGCCCTGGACGGGATGCAGTCCAACCTCAGGGAGATGGACCGGGCTGCGGGCCAGTTGGCTTCGGGGAAGCGCATTTCCACGCCTTCCGATGACCCGGTGGCGGCTGGCACGGTCATGCGGACCAACAGCGCCCTCGAGGGCAACCGGCAGTACGCCCGGAACCTGTCGCGGGTCCAGTCCCAACTCTCCCTGGAGGACACGGCCCTGCAGCAGTTGGGCGACCTCCTCTCCCGGGGACGGGAGGTGGCGCTTTCCCAGGCGGGAAGCACCGCCGACGCCACCTCCAGAAAAGTGGCGGCCCTGGAGGTCGATGGCCTCCTTTCCGCGCTCCGGGACATCGGGAACTCCCGACTCGGGGAGCGCTACATCTTCGGGGGGACGGACGCCGCATCCCCACCCTTTGCGACGGGAGAACCGATGCCGGCGAGCCTCCCCGGAGGAGACATCCCCGTAGAGATCGGACCTGGACAGACCCTGACGGCCAACCACTCCGCCCTGCGGGTCTTTGGCGAATCGGGGGCTCTGGTGGCCCTGGTGGAGCTGGCCGATGCCCTCCGGGAGAACGACCCTGACCGCATCCGGACGGCGGAGGGTTCGCTTCAGGGGGCCCACGACGACATCCAGCTCCTGGTGGGCGAGGTCGGGGGGCGGATGGCGCGCGCCGACACGCAGGAGTCCCGGCTTTCCTCCATGGACCTCCTCTTGGCGGAGATCCGCTCCGAGGCAGAGGATGTGGACTTCGCGGAGGCCATTTCCCGCCTTTCCGGTCGCCAAGCGGCCTACGAGGCGGCCCTCCTCACCACCTCCCGAATCCTCAGCGTAAACCTCACCGACTATCTCCGATGACGCCCATGCACCGCCCCACCAAGACCCAGCCCATTCTCATCGGCTCCGAATCCCAGGACAGGACAGGGCCGGAATCGGACCCGCTCGGAGCCCCCGACGGCCTGCCTCTGACCTTCCCACATGGGCTCCCGGGGTTTCCGGCGCACCGGCGGTTCCACCTACGAAGAGCGGGAGGCCCCTTCTTCTGGCTCCAGGGGACGGAGGATGGGGCCCCAACCTTTCTCATGGTGGACCCGAAGGTCGCGGCACCCGAGACGGAACTCGCGCTGCCTCCCGGTCTCCCCGCGTTGATGCAGGCACGTGCGGTGAACGAGCTGGAAATCCTGACCATCGTGACCCTTCCGAGGGGACCGGAGGACGTGGCGACCATGAACCTCCAGGGGCTCGTGGTGGTGAATCCCTCCCTTGGAATCGCCCGCCAGGTCGTGATGGTGGACTCCAACCTCGGGATCCGCACCCCCATCGGAAAAGCGCGGTCCGAAGTAGCGGCCTGACCCCCCCGATCGCGGGGGGGGCTCGCCACCCTCGGCGTTCTCCCTACCCGCCCCCTCACCCCTGAAGCCGCTTCCCTATCCCCCTGCGGGACGTGCGGGTTCCTCCAGAGGACGGTCCATCAACACCACCTCCACCACCTCTCCCCACTCCTCCTGGATCGAGTCCAGCAGTCCGTCCACCTCCCCGTCGGGAATCCCCAGGCGGGTCCAGGCGCACGGGGTCAGGGGAGCAACCGAGAAGGCCCCGGAGCTTCCCCATCGCAGGGCGTTCGCGAAGAGGTCCGCCAGGTGAACGGACGCCGCAATCTCCGGATGCCGCGTGGCGAGGAAGGGCGCGTGGTGGAAGGCCACAGCCTCCTCCAGGTCCGCCCCCAGCTTCCATCGCTCCATGAGACACTGTCCCACCTGAGTGTGGTCGAACCCGAAGAGAAGACGCTCTGCCTCGTGGAGGAGCAGATCACCCTCCCGGGCCATCTCCATGGCCTCTGCCATGCGCTCGCCCCCCTCCAGGAGGAGGACGAGACGACCCAGGTCGTGGACGAGGCCCGCCAGGAAGTGGGTCTCCGGGTGATCCGCGCCCTGAATGAGGGCCAGCCTACGGGCTCCCACCCCACACGCCAGGGAATGCTTCCAGAACGACCGCATGTCGAGCTGGTCGTCGACGATCCCGTCAAAGCTCGAGATGATGGAGGTGGCCAGTACCAACTCCCGGAGCTGCCGGGTGCCCACCATGGTGACGGCCCGCTCCAGGGACTCGACTCTCCGGGGCAACCCGTATAGGGCGGAATTCACCAGTCCGAGGAGTCGTGCGACCAGCCCCGGGTCCTCCGCGATCACCCGGGCGATGTCCCGTGATCCGCTGTCCGGCCGTCCCAACTCACGGACGATCTTCCCATGGACCTCGGGGGGTGATCCCAGGGCCCTGAGGCCATCCACCATCTCCCGTGCGCCGTTCATGGACGTCCCCCGGGAATCGGGGGACATGCCGCCGGTCCCCGCCTGTGGAGCCAGTCCAGCGCCGCTCGATTCACCAGGCGCTCCACCAGGGGGTGGCCCCCATCGAGGTGGCGGAAGCGTGGCATCACCGCCAGCCGGGCGGCTTCCATCCACTCGGGGGAGAAACTCGATCGCAGGGTCATAACGAAATGGGGCGAAGCATGGGCAGGTTCCTCATGAGAGGTATCGGGTGACGAGAGTGGGGCTTGAGT
>REED01000091.1 GCA_007695225.1 Gemmatimonadales bacterium | reverse complement strand
TTGAAAACCGGCGTCCGAAAGGACTTGTGGGTTCGAATCCCACCCCCTCCGTTTCAATAACGACAACACGTTACGAAGATCGGGGCTGCCCTTGGGGGTGGCCCCGATTTCTCGTCTGTGTGCCTCCTGTGTGTCTGCCCTGAGATCCCCTTTCGCGATGAACCGCCCTGGGTTTGCTGGAGACCCATTTACGTGAGTACCACCGCCCCTTCGTGAGGGGTGTGGTGGTTGGGGTGAACTCGAAGGTCGTGAGTAAGCGGCTCGGGCACAGCACGGTGGCACTCACGCTTGACACGTACTCCTCGGTCCTGCCGGGTCTGAAGGAAGAGGCGACGGCGAAGCTGGGGCTCGGGTCAATAGGTGTGTAAACGTGGTCAAGCGGCGACCCTCCCGTGGGCGGTGTGGACGGGCTTTCCGTCCGTGAAGATGTGGCCCTCTCGACCCGCTGGAAGCGCTTGGAAGCGGTGGTGCGGAGCCGGACACTCCCGAAGCCAGAGGAGCTCGTGGCGTCAGATCAGCAAGCAACCCATGGCCACGGCGGTCCTCCTTGCCCAGGCCCTGGTGCGAGACCGGGCGGGTTCCGGCCCTGCGCCTGGCCCCGCACCGCCCACCGCCCCTCGCCACCACTCCCGGCTCTTTCCCACTCCCGGCTCTTTCCCGCTCCCGCGCCCATGACGGGTTCTCCGCCCGAATGGTGTTCGAGGGGTGGAGGGGCTCCGCACGAGGATCAATTCAGCGAATTCCGTCGAGGTGCCCCAAAACTGTTCATCCGGGAAAGGAGCACCACCGATGTCGTCAGCCTCGAAGGTCCGTTCACCACACCATCCGCGATCGCGCGTTGCAAGAGCCCCGGCGCTTCAATGGCTCGCAGGGACCCTGGCGCTCGGGCTCATCGTCCTGACCGCCTCCTGCGAGATGGCCCAGGAGCCCCTCGGACCAGAGGACGCCTCCTCGCCACCTGGCCACGCCGCTTTCTCTCTCGCGTCCCACCTCGAGGCCCGAGGCAGCTCGATCCATGGCTACCTGGCCCCCACCCTCGATGTTGTCTCGATGGAGGATGGGATTGGTATCTGTGCTGCATGGAGCGATCCTGCGCTCGCTGACGGCGGGTTCGGCACCGACCTCTTCAGCTTCGATTTCGACCTGCGCGACGCAGAGGCCTCGGACGAACAGGGGGTCACGGTCTGGACCCGGCTGGCGTCGGTCCGGGGTGACGCCGACGGGCAGGCAGCCTGCATCAAACTCAGCCAGGATGAATTCACCGGGGCCCAGGCCGGGCTCGGGGAAGGGGACGCGTGGCTTCGAGCCGACGGGATGGCCCGTTCCGGGCAGGGTCGCTCGACCTGGGTGCATCACACCTCCCCGGCGTACCTCGTCAACGAGGCCTCCCACCCCGATCCTGAAGATGGAGCCTCGGCCGTCCTGGGGCCCGAGGGGGGCCAGGTCATCCTCCTCGATTCGAACGGGGAGATCCGGGCCGTTCTGATCATCCCTGCGGGAGCCCTCCTCGAGGAAACGACCATCGGGATCTCTCCGGAGGCCGACCCCGCACTTGGGGACCGCGGTTTCGCGGTCCCGGGGACATCGGTTTTCCTCTCTCCATCGGGGCTTGAGTTCGTGACGCCGGTTTCCCTGGTCCTCGCCTTCGACCGCGGCACCCTGCCCCTGGACACCGACCCGGAGGAACTGGAGATCCATCGCCTGAACGTCGACGGGTCGACCACGTCGCAGCCCACCGCGGTCGACGTCGGCGAGAGCACGGCAACTGCCACGCTCTCGAGCTTCAGCGGATATGTCCTGCTCGATGAAGCCCAGTCGATCGTGGACCAAGTCTCCCTCTGGAGTGGAGGTGCATCCCCTGACCCGCGAGATTGGCACGACCCTGCGAACTGGGCGGGCACGGGCCGCGTACCGGACCAGTTCACGCCCGCGCTCATCCTGGCGGATGTGGAGCACTTCCCCCGCATCACCTCGCCGGCTGATGTGGGGAATCTCACGATCCGGGAGGGAGCGAGTCTGGAGATGGTCGGCGTCGGGATCGGCGTCCACGGATCCATTGTCTCCGAGGGCACCTTCACCAGCGAGGGTGGCGCCACGGTGACGATGTTCGGACCCGGCACCCGCAGCCTCGTGGGCAGCCTTCCGAACCTGGGAATCCAGGAGGGCACGACGGTCCTGAGCGGGAACGTCAATGTCGACGGACGGGTGCTCCTGGTCGGCAACAGCCCGACCCTCCAGGTCGGCGCACATGTCATGGAGATCGGGGGTGAGCTTCTGGTCGCCGGCTCCGATCCCGCGCGCATCCTGATGACCGAGACGCTGGGCCGGGTCATCGTGCATGGCAATGCGAACTTCACCGCGCCCTGGCCTGGCGAAGCCCCCCTGCAGGCGGGGACCCTCGAGCTGCGAGGCAACTTCATGCAGGGTCAGGCCGCCGCCTTCCGAACGGCGGGCAATCACCGCACTCTCTTCAGCGGGGAAGGAATCCAGCTGATCACCATTGACGAGCCGGACGTCCCCGGAACCGGGTTCCATGCCCTGACGCTCGGAAACACGAGCACCGAACTCATGCTGCAGTCCAACGTCAGGGCGGAGTTCCTGAATTGGGCCGATGAGGGGGTCGGTGCGCGGATCTCGGGAGGAAGCGCGCTCAGTGTCAGGAACTCGGCCCTCATCCGGGGACCGGTCTCGGTAGATGAACTCCGGATCGGGGGAAGGCTCTCCTGGAGCGGGCACCCCTACCTGGTGTCGACGACGGTGTTCACCGGCGAGGGGATCGACATCCTGCAGCCGCAGACGATTCCCCACGTGCCTTACCAGGACGTCGTGGTCATGAGCGATGACGCCACCCTCGAGGACGAATTCGTTACCGTCCGGGGAGATTTCCGGATCCTCGACGGATCGTTTCGGGCCGACCGGGGACGCCTCCTGACCGTGCGGGGTAACCTCGTCACCGAGGGGGACGGAGGCCTGATCATGATGGATGACGACCGGATCGTGGTCTACGGCAACGTCGACTTCCAGGGGGCGTTTCGCGAACCCGGCCTGGACGGCGGGCGGCTCTGGATCGGTGGTGATGTGACCGGGAGCTACGGGGCGAGAAACGAACACCGCACCATCATGTTCGGTGCCGAAACGCAGGAACTCGAGAACGAATTCGCCATTCGGAACCTGATCATCACGAACGTGGGTCCCGGGGTGAACTTCCACCAGGGCGCGTTTCCGATCCTGTTCCTCGATCTCATCGGGAACAGCCGCATTCTCGAGGGTGTCCAAATCTCCGTGTTCCACGTCAACTTCCGGAGCACGAGCCGCACGATCTTCGAGCGAGACTCGTGGTTTGTCTGCAGTACCGGCTATAACGAAATCGGCGCGTCCGTCTGGTCCGACGGGGGCATGGGCGGATGCAATCCTCCGCTGACCCGAAGCCAGATCGACACTACCCAGAGGCCGCCCCTCGAGGAGTACGACCTCCCCTCCGCCCTCGACGTACAGATCACCTCGCCCCTGCAGGGGATCACGGTGGGCGAGAACCAGTCCATCACCTTTTCGGCTTCCGCCTCGATGGGCGGAGCTGCAGTGGATGTGACATTCGAATGGATCTCCAGCCGCGACGGTATCCTGGGCACGGGCTCGACGATCACGGTTGAAGGCCTTTCGGCGGGCGTCCATACCGTCGCGGCGCGGGCGGAAACCTCAGATGGACTGGTGGGCCTCGACTTCATCGTCGTGCGGGTCACGGAGCCGGCGACCATCAACGTGATGCCGGCGACGGCTGAAGCCGCCCGATTGTCGACCCTGAGCTTCACTGCAGAGGTCCTCGACGAGTTCGGAGGTACGCTCGGTGACACCCAGGTGACATGGTCGACGTCGAATGCATGCGTGGCTTCGGTGGACGAGTTCGGGACCGTCACCACTTACAGTGGAGGCTCCGTACAGATCACCGCATCGGCCGGTTCGGCCCAGGGATCCGCATCGCTAACGGTGGAGGATGCGCCTTCCGGCGTTCCCGCGACGGTGGCGGGGCAGTGGCGGGTCTGCGAGGTCTGGACGGGAGACTACGTCGGGCTGCTCGACATCGAGCATGCGGAGGGCGAGGTCGACATCTCCGGAACCTTCACCTGGGCTCCCGGGACTTACTCGCTTCTGGAGGGGAACAGCAGGTGGTTCAACGAACGACTTACGGCCGTCTGGGCCATGCAGTTCCTGGGTGGCGAGAGAATCGTTGGGATCAACAATGCCGCGGCGGTGAACCAGGAGACGCTGTCGGGCACCTTCGACCCAGTATCGGGGGGAATGTATCCAGTGCAACTCGTGAGGATCGGGGGCGAATGAATTCGCCGGGTCGGAGGGGGGACGGCAACACCCCCCTTCGGCCCGGTCCCCCCTGCTACCCCTGCACCTCTTCCATCACCCCGCCGTCCAGCAGTTCCACCAGCAGCTCCGCTGCGGCGTCCGCCCGTGCCGTGTCCCCCGCCTCGATGGCCGCGGCCTGGAGGCGGCGGGCCGTGGCCTGGGCGGCTTCCCGGGCCTCGATGGCCATCTGGCCCCTGGCGAGCCCGATGGCTGCCGCCCTTCCACGGCCGTCGCTCAGCCCGAACGTCTCCTCCACCTGCGCAAGGAGTGGCACGGCCTCGGCCGCCCCGCCCATCTCGAGCAGCACGAATCCGAGCCCGTATTTCGGGTAGGCGAGCCGAACCGCCTCGTCGGGCTGCAGGAGTCTCCGCGCGGCAAGGACCTCGCGGTACAGGGGCTCGGCATCGGTCCACTGGCCCTGGTCCCGATGGAGTCCGGCCAGGTTGTTCAGGAGCGTGAGGGTGGTGGTGTGGTGGGGGCCCGCTGCGCCACGGTGGATCTCGAGGGCCGTCTGCATGTACCCGATGGCCGCCACCGGATCGGTGGGCTCGAGGTAGAGAGCGAGGTCGCTGTAGGCCGTTCCCACCTGGCGATGGTCCTCGCCCAGAACGTCTATTCGGAGGCGGAGCGCCTCTCTGATTCGCTCCTCGCGGTCCGGAAGGGGGAGGAGGCCGTGCGTCGAGCTCAGGAGCGTGGTTGCAATCTCGGCTCGCCAATCGCCCGCCAGGGACCGATAGATCGAGAGGGACTCCTGAAACGCGGCCTCCCGGGTGTCGGTCTCCCGAAGCGCGTTCCCGTAGTGCCTGAGGATGAGGGCGGTTTCCGGGCTCATCGAGCCATGCACCCCACGGGATACTTCGACCATTCTCCCGAGCTCCTCCTGGCGTTCTTCCAGCGAACGCCCGGTGTTTCGCCAGGCCAAGGCACGTTGAAGCTCGTTGCGCAGGAGGCCCGCCGCGTCTCCGGGTACCGACAGTTCGCGAAGGCGGATCGCATCGTCGGCGAGCGATTCGGCACGGGCCGAGAGCCCGAGCCTGATGTACACTTCGGCCATGACCGAGAGGAGCTCGGCCTGGACCTCGGGGTGGGCACCCATCTCCCGGTACACCTGCTGCTCGGCGGTCTCGAGGATCTGCCGGGCCGTCACGTCCTCACCCCCGGTCTCGGACGGATCGGCCAGGGCGAAGGCATCCTGCAGGAACCCGAGCGATGCGTCCGCCCGCCGAGCCTCCGACTGGGCCCGGTTTCTCTCATCCTCGAGAGACGAGGCGAACTGCCGCAGTTCCACCGACCAGTGCAGCGAGAGCCCCGTGATCGCAACGAGGAGGATCGCCGCCAGCGAGCCCAGCATGGCTCCAGCTCGATGCCTCGCAACGAAGAGGGCAAGGCGGTGCCTGCGCGTTGGTGGGCGTGCCCGCACCGGGAGCCTGTCGAGCCATCGCTTCAGGTCTTCGGACAGCTGGTCCACCGACGAGTACCGGTGAGCAGGATCCGGGTGCAGGGCTACCTCCACGATCAGGTCCAGGTCGCCGGCGAGTTCCCGAGCCAGGCCTCGGGGAGAGCGTCCGCGCTTCCGAGCCGCATCGATGGCGGTCCATGGTGACCCACCGGGGCCCGCAGATCCCACGGACGCCAACCTCCGCATGGAAACACTTGGAGGGGTCACACGGAAATCGTGCACAGGAGAGAGAAGGTCCGCCACCGAGGAGCCCTCGAAATCCGAGGGGGCGGCGCCCACCAGGAGCGTGTGAAGCAGAACCCCCAGCGAGTAGACGTCCGAGGCTGCGCTCACTGGCTCGCCCCGCAGTTCCTCCGGGCTGCTGTAGGTCGGGGTCAGCGGTCGCTCTGCCTGGTCCAGATTCAGGGCGATCCGCCTGTCGGCCTCCACCGCGCCACGCTTCACGACGGTGGCGACGCCAAAATCGAGGAGTTTCACCTTCCCGTCGAAGGTGACGAGAATGTTTCCTGGCTTCAGGTCCCGGTGGATCACGAGCCGGGAATGGGCGTGAGACACGGCCTCCAGGACCTGGAGAAAGAGTCGGACCCGGTTCCTGACCGAAAGCTCCCTCGCATCGCACCACTGATCGATGGGATCGCCCTCGATGTACTCCATGGCCAGGTAGGGAACCTGTCCCGGCAGAACCCCGCCATCGATTAGGGAGGCGATTCCGGGATGCGAGAGATCTGCCAGGATCTGGCGTTCGGCCCGGAAGCGGCGGCGAAAGGACCCGAGCGCCAGGTAAGGATGAAGGAGCTTGAGGGCGACCTTCATCTCGAACTCGCGATCCTCGCGACAGGCCAGGTAGACCGATCCCATGCCACCCTCGCCGAGGAAGCGGAGGACCCGGTACGGTCCAAGCCTCTCGGGCAGCTCCGGGCCTCCCTCCCCTTCGAGGTGGAAGAGACCACCCATGCGGACCGAAAGGCCGCGGAAGTATTCGTCCGCCTCGTCGGCCCCGGCCCCGCTCGCGGGCGGGTCGCTCAAGTCTGCTTTCGGTGGGCGGGGTCTGGATTCGCGTCCATTCCGTTCACCCTCAGACATCCCCAGCCTCCCTCGGAAAGTCCACGCTGACGCGTATCAACCGGACGATCCGGTGATTTCGCTGCGCAACCACAGAGATGCAGCGCTCCACTCCCGCTCGACTGTCGATGGTGAGATCGAGAGGACCTCGGCGGTCTCGGGGACCGTCATTCCTCCGAAGAACCGACACTCCACGATCCTGGAGCGCCGAGGATGCATAGCCTCGAGACGGGAAAGCGCCGCGTGTAGGGCCAGGACCTCCTCGGCGACCTCCGGTGCGACCGGGTTCGCGCGCTCGAGGGTGATGGGTCTGGTTCCGCCTCCTCGCTTCAGGGCGGAACAGTCTCTCGCGTAGTTGACCAGGACCTGGCGCATGGCTCTCGAGGCCACGGCCAGGAAATGGGCCCGGTTCTTCCACGACACGTGATCACTCTCCACGAGCTTTCCATAGGCTTCGTGCACGAGGACCGTGGGACTCATCGTCGCGTTCCCCGTCCACCGTCCACGCTGGATCCGGGCCAGCGACCTGAGTTCCTCGTAGGTCAGTTCGAAGAGCTGGTCGACGGCTTCCCGGTCCCCGCCGGACGCCCGGTTCAGCAGGATGAGTGTGCGGGGGGCGGTCCTGGGACCACCCCCATGGCCCACCGCCGGGGCCGCATCGTCGCGAAACGCACCAGCCATCACCTTGCGATCCCTTGAAGTTTCCGTTCATTGTCGCCGATAGACATTGAAATTCCCACCCTACGGAATAGGCAAATGGAAGTCAAATGACGGGAAACCGGACGCGTCCGGGTATTTTTTACATGGGCGAGGGCCACACCTGTCACCCGGGCATCCTGGCCGTGCCCGCCTCATACGGTGATTCGCCAAGCGACCCCCGGGGAATGGGACGGAACCGGGCCAGTTCAAGGCAGGCCGGAAGGGTCGGCGAGTCAGCTTCGACTCCGGCGTGAACCTCGATGTTTCTGCGGGTGCGCTTTCCGTGGTGCCCGGCGCACCGCCTCGGTCCAAATCCGCCCAGTCTGATGCCGCTTCGCGGGAAGCGAAGATGCAGGCATGGGCTGGGGGGGAGGCGCTTGCGTCACCAAGTGCGCCCGCTGCACGTCCCCATCGGTTCCGTGTCCGCCCCGCGGACAGGAGGGGCCCCGCTTCATTCTTCGCGAGCATTTCCGCGCCCGCCGGCCTAGCCTCGTACCGCGGGGGCGCCGCATCCCGGTCGGCGGACTGGGCCGGGAGTGGCGTCGGTGACGTACCTGAAGAGGGGATGGCCCGGTCGGCTGAAGCCGCCGGGATCTCGACCGTGAGTAAGGAGGCTTTTGTTCCGGGAGGGAGGCGGGTGATGAATTCTGCGAGGTCGGGGATGTCCATGGTCTGATCCAGGGTTCGGGGATTCCTGGACCGACTGTCGGGGAGATCGCCCGGATTCCCCATGATGCATCCCGAGCCTCTCACTACGGAGGACTTGTGGGTTCGAATCCCACCCCCTCCGTTTCCGATACCCCCAGTCTGCCGGGGGGCCTCGTTCATGGGCTTCGGCCCGTCAGTCGTGCGCCGCCGGCTCCAGCCGGATCACCTTCCCCACGGGCTCCCCGGCCCGGTTTTCCGTCAGGGCGTAGATGAAGCCGTCGGGGCCGTCCCGGACGTCTCGGATCCGCTCTCCGTAGTCGCTCAGGAGGGTCTCCTCGCCCACGTAGCTGTGGCCGTTCAGGGTCACCCGGGCGATCTGGGTTCCCGCCAGCCCCCCCACCAGCATGCTCCCCCGCCAGGCGGGGAAGGCGTCTCCGGTATAGAATGCCTTCCCCGAGGTGGCGATAGAGGGGGTCCAGTGGTGGACCGGCTGCTCCATCCCCTCCATGTGGGTGTGCTCGGTGAGGACGCTGCCGTCGTAGTTGATCCCGTAGCTGATGACGGGCCAGCCGTAGTTCAGCCCCGGCCGCACCAGGTTGATCTCGTCTCCGCCCCGGGGGCCGTGCTCGTTCTGCCAGATCTCCCCCGTCTCCGGGTGGATGGCCATCCCCTGTCCGTTCCGGTTCCCGTAGGTCCAGATCTCCGGCAGGGCGTCTTCCCGACCCACGAAGGGATTGTCGGAGGGGACCCGGCCGTCGTCGTGGAGCCGCAGGATGGTTCCGATGTGGTTCCGGAGGTTCTGGGACTCATCCATGTATCCCCGGTCCCCCAGGGCCAGGAAGAGGTACCCGTCGGCGTCGATGACCATCCGCCCCCCGAAGTGGGCGCCCCGGTCGCTCCACGCCTCGGCGGCGAAGATCTCCCGGATCCCGGTGATCCGGTTGCCGTCCCAGCTTCCCCGGGCAACGGCCGTGGTCCGCTCCCCGTCCGCCCGGAGCTTGGCGTAGCTCAGGTAGACAAAGCGGTTCGTCCCGAACTCCGGGTGGAGGAGGATATCCAGGAGGCCGCCCTGCCCGCCGGCGCCGATCTCCGGGAGGTCCGCCACCGGGTCAGGGAGGAGGGCCCCATCCCGGATGAGCCGGACCCGCCCCGGACGTTCCGTGAGGAGGATGTCCCCGCCTGGGAGGAACTGCATCCCCCAGGGGTTCTGCAGGCCGTCGGCCACCGTCACCACCCGGTAGGCGTGATCCTCCCCGTGGAAGACGGGCTCCTGGCCCAGAAGGGTGCCTGCGGCCAGGAGGCCCACCAGCGCCCCCAGTCCCAGGGCGGTCCAGCGAAGGCCGCGGGATACGGGGGCAGGGGCGGATCGGGCGGACCGGACGGGACGGCGGGGGGCCGGGCCACGACCGGGCCGACCGTCGTGGGCGCCATGGGAAGAATGCAGTGCCATCGTGCCACTCCCTGTCGAAGCTTCAGATGTGTGGATCGGGTGGTCCCATGTGGACCGGGGGGTCCGAACAGGAAGGAGTAACCCGCAGAGGGCCGGGGGGATCCTTTCCCTCCCTCCCTCCCTCGACCTCCCTCAGGGGAAGATGCCTCGCTCGCGGTAGGCGGTGGCCACCTTTTCGATGGAAACCACGAAGGCGGCGGTCCGTAGATCGGTCTCCAGGCGATGGGCGGCCTCCCGGATCTCGTGGAAGGCCGAGACCATGGTCTCCTCCAATCCCGAATTCACCAGGTCCTCTTCGCTGGCTCCCACGGCCAGGGAATCCACAAGGGATTTTTCGAATGGCTTCCCCACCAGGCCCTCCACGGCGTCCAGGATCTTCTTCGTGGTGGCCCCCTTGAACCGCTGTTCCATCCGTCCGAAGCGGACATGGGAGAGGTTCTTCACCCACTCGAAGTAGGAGACGGTTACCCCACCGGCGTTCAGGTAGAGGTCCGGAAGCTGGAGGATGCCCCGCTCCACCAGATACTGGGCGGCGGAAGCGGTGGTGGGCCCGTTGGCGCCCTCGGCAATGATCTTCGCCTGGATCCGGGGGGCATTCTCCTCGGTGATGACGCTCTCCAGTGCGGCGGGAATCAGGATGTCGCATGCCCATTCCAGTCCCCGTGCGCTCTCCGATGCCGGAAGTCGTTCGGTGGCGTCCAGCTCCAGGATGGAGCCCCCGCCTTCCCTGTGAGCGCGGACCGCCTCCACATCCAGCCCCTTCGGATCGTAGATTGCGCCCTCCCGCTCCAGGATTCCCACCACGATGGCGCCGTCGGCGGTGACGAACTTCCCGGCGTGGAAGCCCACGTTCCCCAGCCCCTGGATCACCACCCGCTTCCCGTCCAGCCCCGGGGAGAGGCCCAGGTCGGCCATGTCCTCCGCCTGTGCCACGGCCTCCCGGAGGCCGAAGTAGACCCCCCGTCCCGTGGCTTCCACCCGCCCCCGGACCCCCCCTTGGGAGACGGGCTTGCCGGTGATGGCCCCGGCGGCGCCCAGTTCGCCCCGGGAGAGGGCCAGATAGGTGTCCGCCATCCACGAGATCTCCCGTTCCCCCACCCCCATGTCCGGCCCTGGCACGTCTACGCCGGGGCCGATGCAGTTCCGCTGGACCAGCTCGAAGATGTAACGCCTGACGATGCGCTCCACCTCCTGATCCGAATAGGCCTCCTTGTCCACCCGGATGCCCCCCTTGGCTCCCCCGTACGGGACGTCCACCAGGGCGCACTTGTAGGTCATGAGGGCGGCCAGCGCCGTCACCTCGTCTTCCGACGCATGGTCCGAGAGCCGGATCCCCCCCTTCACCGGGAGGCGGTGCTGGGAGTGGTGGGCCCGCCATCCGTGGATCACCTCGATCTCCCCGTCATCCCGCTTCAGGGGGAAGGCCACGTGGTAGACCGCATTGCAGGACTTGATCTGCTCGAGGAGGCCCGGGGGGAGGGAGAGGTGGCGCGCCGCGCCGTCGAAGGTGCGGTTGACCTGCTCGAAGAAACCGGGTCTGGAGGCCATGGGTGCCAGGGGGTGGGGTAGAGGAGGATGGGGTGTGGAGGTTAGCGTGGAAGGCTTCGTGCGCGGTACCCCACTTACCCAGGAAGCCTCCATCATGTCCCGCAGGGCCAGCCTCGTCGCGCTGATGGCCTCCCTGACCCTGGTGGGGCTGGGGTACCTGTCGGCGTTCATTCCCGCCGTCCCCCCCATGTGGGGTGCCTGGGCCCTCCTGGTGGGAAGCGTGGCCGCACTTCTCGCGGTGTCCCTCCTGGGGGCCGGTGAGAGTCCGGAGGCCCGACGCCTCCTCCTTCCCCTGGGGATCGTGTTCATTCTCCTGGTGGGAGGGATTGGGTCGGGCTTCCTTCTTCCCGATGCAGGGGCGGGTGACCGGCTCTTTGGTGGGCTGCCCCTCCCGGCGGCGCTCCTCCTCTACGGGGCGGGACTTCTCCCCCTGCTTGTGGTGCCCCTGGTCTACGCCTGGACCTTCCAGGGCACCGGGCTGGAGCAGGAGGCCATGGCGGACCTCACGGCCCGGGCGAAGGCGGCGATGACAGAGGCGGCCACGACAGAGGCGGCCACGGAGCCGGGGGCCAGACGGGAGACCCCACAGGAGGCCGCGGAGCGCGGTGCAGGGGGGCGGGAGCGGCCTCCCCCTGGAGGGGCATCGTCGTGATCCTGGCCGGGCTGGGACAGACCGTGCCCCTTCCGGGGTTCGCCGAGCCCTGGGTCCTGGGGGCCATGCTCCTCTACTTCGCCGCAGTCCTGGCCATCGGGGCCTGGGCGACACGGATGACCCGGGATGCCCGGGACTTCTATCTGGCGGGGAAGGGAATCGGCCTGGTGGCCCTTTCGGTCTCGGCGGTGGCCGCCACCCTCTCCGGCTTCACCTTCATCGGCGGGCCGGGGCTCCTCTACCAGGTGGGACTGGGGGCTCTCTTCATCATCCTCCCCGCCGGAATCACCAACGCGGTGGGGGCCTGGGTTCTGGCCAAGCGGCTCCGGGTGCTGGCGGAGGTGCGGGACGTGATGACCCTTCCCGACGCCATCGGGGCCCGCTACCGCTCCCCGGTCGCCCACGGGCTGGCCGGCGTCTCCGTTCTCCTGGCGGTGGTGGGGTACATGGCCACCAACGTCTTGGCCATGGGGTGGGTGCTGGAGGCGGTGCTGGGCACTTCCCTGACCCTGGGGATCTGGATCGGTGCCGGCGTCACCCTGGTCTACGCCGCCGGAGGAGGGATCCGGGCGGGGATCTATACCGATGTGCTGCAGGGGGCGGTCATGGCGGCGGCGTCGGTCCTGGTCTTCCTCTTCGCCATGGATCCCCTGGGAAGGGGACTGGGGGGGCTCTCGGAGGCCATCCTGGCAGGGGACCCGGGATTCCTCCGGCCCTGGGGCCATCTGGACCCCCTGGCTGCCGTCTCCTTCCTCTTCGTCTTCAGCATGGGGGTCCTGGGGCAGCCCCACGTCCTCCACAAGTTCTACATGCTCCGGGATCCGGGTGCCTTCAAGTGGTACCCCCTCCTCTCCGCTCTCGCCCTCTCCCTCACCGTACTCCTCTTTTTCGGGGTGGGAATGGCGGTGAAGGGGGGCGTCCTCCTGGGAGAGCTGCCGGCGCCCACACACCCGGACCGGACCACCCCTCTCTTCCTCCTCGAGCGGACGCCGGTCCTACTGGCCGCCCTGGTCTTCGCCGGGGTGGTGGCCGCCATCATGAGCACCCTCAACTCGTTCATGAACGTGGGGGCGGCGGCCATGGCCCACGACATCCCCACCGCATTCGGGGTGAAGGTGGCGGATCCGCTCCGGAGCGGACGGCTGGCTACCGTGGCCATCACCCTCCTGGCTGCGATGGCGGCCCAGTTCTCCGGGACCCTTGTGGCCTTCCTTGGAATCTTCGGGTGGGGGCTCTTCGCCTCGACCCTGGTGCCGGCGCTGGCCGTGGGAATGAACTGGTCGGGAGCCACCCGGGCGGGGGCGGTGGCCTCCATCAGCACGGGCCTGGTGGGAACGGTGGGGCTGGAGGTGGGGGCCCGCCTCGGGTGGGTCGCCCTCCCCGCCGGGGTGACGGTCTCGGGGGTGACCCTGGTGGCGTCCTTCCTGGTCTTCTTCGTGGTATCCCTGGTGACCCGGGACCAGGCTCCCCACGACCTGGATCCCGACATCCGGGTGATCCTGGAGGGGTGACCTGAAAATCAGGGTCATGGGAGAGGGGGCCGACCCCCGAGGATCACTCCAGGGGACCCGGTTCCGGAGGTCGGGCCCGGCCTCTCACCTCGATTCCGTCAGCTTTCGCCTCGTTCGCCGCTCACCGCCGCCACCGCCGCCTCGGCGCCGGCGAACCCGATCTTCGAGTGGGTTCCGTCACAGAAGGGCTTCTTCTTGGATCCGCCGCATCGGCAGAGGAAGATCGCCTTCCCGGCCCGGGTTTCGATGGGGCTCCCATCGGCATCCAGCAGTTCAATCGGGCCTTCGATCTTGAGGGGTCCATCCTTCAGCACGGTCGCCTTCACGTCCGACATATCGTCTCCCTGCTCGGGTGCCACCGGCGGGGCTCATCCCCACCGCGGCCCCGGTTTACCCGACTCCCTGGCGAGGGATCCGGCGAGCCCCCGGGGATGCTGGCTGCCGGCAGATCGGGGAGGCCGTCCGTTTCTGGATGCTATCCCGGCGGTCCCAGGGTGAGGGTGATCACCACCTCGCTCCCATCGGGGGGGAATTCATCGGACGGCTCGAAGGAGGTGGCCCCTCGCTGGTGGTCCCGGATGCTGTAGGAGGCGTTGGAAATCACCCCGCCGGGGCAGGAGAAGAGACACATGATACATCCCGAATCCCATTCGTGATCATGCTCTTCGTTTCCTCCAAAGCGCATGGTGATGCCTTCACCTCCGGGATCCTGGAGGAGTTCGGAGAGGGAATAGTCTCGAGGGGCACCCTCCCAACTCACTGAAACCTGGATGTTGGAGCCCTGCACCCGAGCGGCAGGCTGGGGAACCAGGGGGACCCAGCGGAGGTTCCAGGCCGCCAGCGGAACACCCCCTCCATCCTCGGCGCCCATCTCACGCAGAGTCCGGGCGATCTCCTGGTCGGAGACCTGGGTCACGAAGAGGGACTTGGCTGCCGCACTCCCCGAATCGTTTACGAGCGCGTGGTACTGGTGGTCCGGGGGAACGGAGTTCAGGAAGGAACCGCCTTGCGCCGAGGCGAGCAGGCGGATGGAGCGGGCTTCGGGATCCACCTGGAGCTCTCCCTCGGCGGGAACTGTGAGAGAGGAGGGAGCCGGCTCCTCCTCCTCCCCCCCCTGCTCCTGGGTCCGCTCCGGCGACTGGGCGCCCAGGACGGTAGCCTGGGGGGAGAGGAGCAACAGCGGAAAGAGAAGGAGCGGAAGAAGGCGGACCGCTCCAGATGCGGGACTGAACGCAGGCGTCAGGGTCATGTCATCGCATCCTCTGAAGTGAGCGCCGAGGTCGGGAACGGCAGGGATCTCAGCGGCCGTGTCCCTCCAGGTCCCCGCAGACGATGGGGGTGCCCCCCTCGCCATGGACCATGATGAAGTGGGGGTCACCCTCGGTCAGTTCATCGGCCTCGAGGGTGGTGGTGGAGGTGCCGGTTCCGTCCGCCAGCCCCAGGACAGGGTTGAGACTCACCGCCACAGGTCCACCCTCCGCGCAGCTTCCGATGTGGATGTGGGCGGCGTACTCCCCTTCATCGGTAAGCCCGTCCAGATCCAGGATCACCACCACCGCGTCGTCGGAATGCATGGCCATGGCCTCACCCGACACACCAGAACTGTTCACCTCATCCAGGACGATGGTGGCGTGCATCATCTCTGTGGGCGGAGGCGGGGCCTCTGCCGCCGGAGGGGGTGCCGTCTCGGCGGCCGGAGCCGGAAGCTCGTCTCCCCCGCAGGCCGCAAGAGGGGCGAGGAGGGCCAGGGCCCAAAGGCGGCGGCCCGCCGGACAGCGCTTCAACATACAGGACTCCTTCATGGAAAAGGGCAGATGCTCTGAGGAAACATGTGAGGATTCCCCGGTTCCTCGCCAGCCCTTCCGTTTCCGGCGGTTTCCCCCAGGGAACCTTGGAGGGGTTCGGGGGCTTTCGTATTTTCCCATCTTGCCGGTACGATGACGGGTCGTGGCTCACGGGTCCCGAAACGAATTTGGCCGGTGTGATTCGCTAGGGGAGGGAAGGGCGGCCCCCCTGCGGTTCCTGCATCATCCCTGTACCGGAGTCCCTGGTGAGCATCTGGAAGCGGCGAGACACCCTGGAAGTGGATGTGGGCGGTGTCAAGGTGGGCGGCGCCCATCCTGTGGTGGTTCAGTCCATGACCAACACCGACACTGCCGACGTGGCGGGGACGGTAACCCAGGTGGCGGCGCTGGCCCAGGCCGGGAGCGAACTGGTCCGGGTCACGGTGAACAACGACGCCGCCGCCCAGGCGGTACCCGAGATCGTGGAACAGCTCCGGGACCTGGGACTGGACACACCCATCGTCGGTGACTTCCACTACAACGGTCACCTCCTCCTGGACCGATACCCGGCGTGCGCTCAGGCCCTGGCCAAGTACCGCATCAATCCCGGGAATGTGGGGACGAAGCGACGGGACGAGAATTTCCAGAAGATCGTCTCCATCGCGGTGGAGAATGGGAAGCCGATCAGGATCGGGGTGAATTGGGGATCCCTGGACCAGGATCTCCTCACCGAGCTCATGGACCGGAACGCCGCCCTCCCGGAGCCCAGGGATGCCCCGGCCGTCCTCCGGGATGCCATGGTGGAAAGCGCCATGCGCTCTGCCGAACTGGCCCAGGTCACCGGGCTTCCGGAGGACGCCATCCTCCTCTCCGCCAAGGTTTCCGAGGTCCCGGAACTGGTGGCGGTCTACCGCCAACTCGCCCCCCTTTCCCGCTACCCCCTGCACCTGGGGCTCACCGAGGCCGGGATGGGGACCAAGGGGGTCGTGGCCTCCGCAGCGGCGCTGGCGCCCCTCCTCATCGAGGGAATCGGCGACACCATCCGGGTGTCCCTGACCCCGGAACCGCGCGGGGACCGGACCGAGGAGGTCCGGGTGGCCCAGCAGATCCTCCAGTCCCTCCAGATCCGGAGCTTCGAGCCCCAGGTCACCTCGTGCCCCGGGTGTGGGCGAACTACCTCCACCTTCTTCCAGGAGATGGCCCAGGAGATACAGGGGTACCTCAGGGAGGAGATGCCGGGATGGCGGGAGCGCTACCCGGGAGTGGAGGAACTCCAGGTGGCGGTGATGGGGTGCGTGGTGAACGGTCCGGGCGAGTCCAAGCATTCGGACATCGGGATCTCCCTTCCGGGGACCTTCGAGGAGCCGAAGGCCCCGGTCTACGTGGACGGGGAGCACTACACCACCCTCAAGGGCGACGGGCTGGTGGGGGAGTTCAAGGGGATCCTCCTCCGCTACATCGAGGCCCGTTACGGCGAGGGAGCCCCTGCAGGGGCACGGGTGGTCGCCCGCACCTGAGGCGGCGCACCCCGCAGGCAGCCCACCCACGGACCCGGTGGCCCCCCTACCTCTTCAACGGCCTTCCAGGGAGAAAGCCTCCCGGTCCAACTGCCGGTGGAATTCCCACATGGCCCGCACCCGAAGATCGTCCACTCCCTGCCTGGGCATGGGGATCCGGTAGATCTCCAGGAGTTCCTGGGCGATGGGGTCGTTCTGGAGCATCGAATCGGGACGCAACACCATGGCCCGATACCAGTCGTATTCCCGACGGAGGGTAATGCCTTTCAGGGACGGCCCCACCACATCCTCGTCATCCAGGCGGTGGCAGGCGAGGCATCCCCGGACCCGATACCACCGCTCCCCGGCCTCGGCCATTTCCACATCGATGGGAGCATCCGGGGCAGGCGCCTGAAGAATCGCTTCGGCGTCCGGATGGTTGGGGTCCCAGGGACCGTCCAGGGGCGACCAGTCCTCCTGCTCCCCGCAACCCGCAAGGAGACTGAGGAAAAGGAGGCTGAGGATGGCAGGGAAGGGGGAGCGGGGGGAGTTGGGATTGAGCTTGGCCATGGGCCAAAGCTAGCCTCCTCCCGGAGTCTGGTGGAGGGGGAGGGGGACCCGTCGGCGATGGGGTTCCCGGGGAGGGCTGGACGCGGGAACGCCTCCGACGGAGAAGTCCGTCGGAGGCGCCCGGTCCAGTCCCTCGAACTGAACCCCGAGGATCCAGGAGGGGGGTCAGCCCTCGTCGGTCCCCTCGGCGCGGACGCCCTGAATCTCCAGAATGATCCGGGCCTCATCTCCCACCAGGACACCGCCGGTCTCCAGGGCCTGGTTCCAGGTGAGGCCGAAGTCCTTCCGGCTCACCTTCGTCTCGCCCCGAAAACCCAGCCGCTGATTTCCCCAGGGATCCGTGCCTCCCCCCTGCTTCTCGGCCTCGAAGGTGACCTCCCGGGTCTCTCCCCGGATGGTCAGGTCTCCCGTGACCTGGAAGCTCTCCAGTGAACCCTCCACCCGCCGGCTCCGGAAGGTGATGGACGGGTGGGTCTCCACATCCAGGAAATCGCCGCTCCGGAGG
>REED01000226.1 GCA_007695225.1 Gemmatimonadales bacterium | reverse complement strand
TACTTCTTCAACAGCCTTCTAGCGCTTGGCGGCCCGGGTACAAGCAACACCCGGCATGGGCACCACCCGGCATGGGATGACGGACCCCATGTGCCAAGCCGCTGATCCGCCGGGGCTCCGACCGCAGGTGTTCCGGCTCCTCCCACGCAGGATCTTACCATGCCCTCCCGCCGCGATTTCCTCCGCCGCGCCGCCGCGCTCTCGGCAGCGACCCTGGCGTACCCCCTTCACGGTCAGGGCGCCCCCCGTCCCCTGGCCCTGGATCTGGGCCCCGACCCCACCGGCTCCCTCCCGCGACACCATCCCGGAGGCGCCTCCGGGGACCGCGGGGTCCGGGACGAGGCGTACTGGCGGGAAGTCGCCCGACGGTACCGGGTGACCGATGAGGTCACGAACCTGGAAGGGGGCTTCTTCGGGACCATGCCCGAGCCGGTCCTGGCGGCGTACCACGAGAACGTGGACCGGGTGAACCGGGAGAACGCATGGTTCGCCCGGACCCGCTTCCCCGCCATGGCCCAGGAGGCCAGGGAGCAGACGGCGGCGGCGCTGGGGGTGGATCCGGGGGAGATCGTCTTCGCCCGCAATGCCACCGAGGCCCTCCAGACCCTCATCCTGCAGTACAACGGGGTGGGACCCGGCGACACGGTGATGTACGCCGACCTGGACTACCCGGCCATGCAGGAGGCCATGCGGGGGCTCGCGCTACGGCACGGCGCGGAGGTGGCCACCCTGGACCTTCCAGAGCCTGCCTCCCGGGAGGGGATCCTCGACGCGTACCGCGAGGCGCTGCACGCCCACCCCCGGACCCGCTTCCTCCTCCTCACCCACGCCAACAACAAGACGGGGCTCCTCCACCCGGTCCGGGAGATCCACGCCCTGGCCCGGGAGCGGGGGGTGGAGGTGGTGGTGGACGCCGCCCATTCCTTCGGCCAGGTGCCCCTGTCCATCCCGGAACTCGGGGCACCGTATGTGGGGGTGAACCTGCACAAGTGGGTGGGCGCCCCGGTGGGGGTGGCGGCCATGTACATCCGCCGCGACGCCCTGGGGGGGATCGACCGGGTCCCGGGGAGCCTGGGTGCGGCGGAGCGCATCGAGAGCCGGATCCAGGTGGGGACCATGGACTTCGCCACCCTCATGACGGTCCCGGTGGCGCTGGACTTCCAGGACGCCATCGGAGTGGAGCGGAAGGCGGCCCGGCTCCGCTACCTGCGGGACACCTGGGTCCTCCCGGCCCGGGAGATCGAGGGGGTGGACATCCTCACTCCCGACGACCCCGACCTCGTGGGGGCCATCACCAGCTTCCGCCTTCGGGGGGATGGCTCACCGGAGGGGAACGCCGCGGTGGTCCGCACCCTCCTGGAAGAGTTCCGGATCTTCACGGTGGCTCGCTCCGGGCTGGCCCGGGGGGACTGCGTGCGGGTGACCCCCGCGCTCCACACCACCCCCGACCACACGGCCCACCTTGTGGCAGCGCTCCGGGAGCTGGCGGGGCGCTCGGCCTGAGGATTGGGCGAACCTCCGCGGGCTTTGTCTTGGCACCGTTGCGCAGCTCCTCAAGCAACCCCCCACGCCCTCGGTTGCCTGGCCATGAACCGCCTCCTAACTTTGCCTTCTCCCCACCACTGGGTATTTGAGTTCTCGATTCGCCCGAGACCGGGGCGGCGACGGCAAGGTCCGAGGCTAGCATGCGTGCGTCACCTGGACCGCTTCATCCCTCTCTCCAGCACCTCCCCCCCGGCCATGAACCTCCCCCCGCTTCCACCCCCTCCCGAATGGGGCCCCCACCAGGCCGTCTGGTTCGCGTGGCCGAGCCATCCGGAGCTCTGGGAGGAGTCCCTTGCGGGGGCCCGAGAGGAGGTGGCTGCCTTTGCCCGAGCCATCGCCGACCCCGATCCCACAACCGGGGCCCCTCGCGGGGAGCCGTTGCGGGTCCTCGTGAGGGGAGGGGAGGCGAGGGGATCGGCGGAGGCGCTCCTGGCGGGGACCGGTGCCGAACTCCTGGAGGCCTCCTTTGGGGACATCTGGCTCCGGGATACGGGCCCCATCTTCACCAGGGACCGGGAGCGGGCCCCCAAGGCGGTGGGATTCGACTTCAATGGATGGGGAGGGAAGTACGAGCTGGAGGGGGATCGGGAGGTGGCGGAGCAGGTGTCTCGGATGGCCAAGGTCCCCCTGGTGCGCCATGATCGGATCCTCGAGGGAGGGGCCATCGACGGGGATGGCACGGGGCTCGTCCTCACGACCCGACAATGCCTCCTGAATCCCAACCGAAACCCGGGATGGACCCAGAGCGACGCGGAGGACTTCCTGGCCAGGACGCTCGGGATCAACCGGGTGGTCTGGCTACGGGAGGGGCTCGCCAACGACCATACCGACGGGCACGTGGACAACCTGGCCCGCTTCGTGGCCCCTGGGCGAGTGGTGACCATGTCCCCCTCCGGACGAGATGACCCGAACCGGGAGGTCTACGAAGACGCCGCCCGGCTGTTGAAGGGGAGCGGCCTTCAGGTGGTCCAACTTCCCTCGCCTGGGCGGGTCACCGATGGCGAGGGGCGGGTGGTCCCGGCGAGCTACATGAATTTCTACATCGGGAACCGGGCTGTGGTCGTCCCCGTCTACGGGACCCCCTACGATGGAGAGGTGCTGGACCTCCTCACCCCCCTTTTTCCCGGGCGGCGGGTGGTGGGGATCGAGGCCCCGAACCTCCTCACCGGAGGAGGATCATTTCACTGCATCACCCAGCAGGAGCCTGCGTGGGTGCGGGAGCTCCCGGATCGGAGGGGAGAATGAGCGGTTCCCAGGTGAAGGAGATTCGGGTGGCGGCGATTCAGCTCGCCCTCACCGACGAGGTGGACACCAACATCGGTCGGGTCTCGGAGCTGGTGGAGGAGGCGGCCGCCCTCGGAGCTCAGGTGATCCTGCCTCCCGAGCTCTTCGAAGGGTACTACTTTTGTCGTCACGAGCGGGAGGAGTTCTTCGCCAGGGCCCGCCCGGTGGGGGAGCACCCGGTGGTGGGGGCCATGCAGGCGCTGGCGGGGCGCCTGGGAGTGGTCATACCCACCTCCTTCTTCGAACGGGATGGCCCCCACTACTACAACAGCCTGGCGCTGGTGGACGAGGGGGGGCGGATCCAGGGGGTCTACCGGAAGAGCCACATCCCCGACGGCCCCGGTTACGAGGAGAAGTTCTACTTCCGCCCCGGAAACACCGGATTCCGGGTCTGGGAAACGCGTTTCGGGGTCCTCGGCGTCGGAATCTGCTGGGACCAGTGGTTCCCCGAGTGCGCCCGAGCCATGATGCTGATGGGTGCGGACCTATTGTTCTACCCCACCGCCATCGGGGCGGAACCAGAGGAGCCGGAGCTGGACACCCGGAACCTCTGGCAGCGGGCGATGCTGGGGCATGCCGTTTCCAACATCGTCCCCGTGGTCGCGGCCAATCGCACCGGAGTGGAGGAGGGACAGAGCTTCTACGGGCACTCCTTCATCTGCGACCACTTCGGCGAGATCCGGTCGGAGTTGGGGGAGGGGGAGGAGGGAGTCAT
>REED01000102.1 GCA_007695225.1 Gemmatimonadales bacterium | reverse complement strand
TGGAGCCATCCGGGACCACCCGAGCCAGCGGTTGAGATCCGGACAATGGTGGCCAGGGCCACGGTGTCCTCGGGGTCGTGGAGGTACTGGAGGGCGGCCAGGGCGAGACGCCCCTCCCGGGTGTCGATGAGGGATCCACGGGAGGCCGACGCCCGGATCCCCAGGGCCTCGAGTGCGGTGGCGAGGAGTTTCCGATCGTCATGGGTCCGACAGAGGATGGCCACATCGCCGGGCCTGATTCCCGGCTGCCGAGCGAGGAGCTTCGCGACCCCTGCCGCCAGCGCTGACGCCTCGTCGTTGATGTTCCGGGCGGACAAGTTCCACGCCTCGACCCAGCCTCCGTGGGCGGATTCCCCACGCTGCTCCGGGATCTGAAGGCTCACGGGGTTCTTGTCGGACTCCTGGAACACCTCGGCGAAGACCGCATTGCAGAAGTCCACGAGCCCCTTTCGCGATCGCCAGGAGAAGGGAAGGGCGGCGGGTTCGGGAATCCGGCGGGTGATCTCCGTCATGAGCTCCGGATCGGTGCCCCGGAAGCCGTAGATCGCTTGTTTGGGGTCCCCCACCCAGACGGAGCTGCCCGCAAGGTCGTGCAGTCTGAGGAAGAGGGCGAGCTGGATCGGACTCGTATCCTGGAATTCGTCCACCATCATCTGGGCCAAGCGGTCGCCCAGCGCCACCCGGAAGGCCGGGTTGTCCCGGGCCAGGTCCAGCACCTGTCGCTCCTGGTCCACGAAGTCCATGAGCCCCTGTTCCCGCTTGAAGCCCTGGTAGGAGTCCAGCGCCTTCGCCGCGCAGCCGAACACCCCGTGGACCAGGACACGGAGATCGTCCCGAAGATCGGGGTGCCCCAGCACTCCCGCGGCGATCTCCCGGACCTCCTCCACGATCGCCTCCTCTGCCTTGTTCACGGAGAGCTTGGACGTTCGCACCCAATCGGCCCAGGGAAGCCTGTCGGGCCGCTTCAGCCCCTGGGCCAATTCCTGGAGCGTCGACACGGCGCCCTGGGTGGCTTTCATGGGATTCTCGACCTGGGACAGGTCCGCCACGGTCCGATCCACTGCCCGCCGGAACCGATCGGTGAGGTTCCGGTGTCCCTCCGGCCCCAGAAGGTCGAAGAGGGATTCGAGGGAGGCGTCGGCGCTTTGCTCCAGGGAGGTCCTGTCGATGAGGTTCGTCCGTGCCGCCGAGACGACCTCCTGCACCGCCTTCCGCCAATCCGGCCGCTTTTGGTATCCGGTGCCTCCACCGTCGTATCCGAGGCGCCGCGCAGCCGGCTCGATGTCGCGGGCCCGCTCTTCAATCACGTCGGTGGTGGCCCTCCGGAAGAGGTGTTCCGCATCCTCTTCAGGGAGCACATCCAGGGCGGGGGAGAGGCCTGCCTCCAGGGCGTACTCGGTGAGGAGGCGTCCGCAGATGCTGTGGAGGGTCCCGATGAAGCCGTCGTAGATCCCCTGCGCCTCCTCCGACCGACCCTGTGCCAGGAGATTCAGACGGATCCGCTCCCGGAGTTCAGAGGCCGCCCGGATGGTGAAGGTGGTGGCCATGAGGGTTTCCGGCTCGACGCCGGATTCCAGCGCCTCGGCAACCCGGGAGGTCAGCTCGAAGGTCTTTCCGGACCCCGCTCCAGCGTTGATGAGCTTCACGTCCTTCATCGGTCCACCCCCACGCGCCCGCAGAGAGCGGGGAAGTCACAGAAGCCGCAGGGCGGCCGGACGTAGAGTTCCCCCGACATTGTGGCGGCCTCCCGGAGCTCGGCCTGGACCTTCTCCGGCTTCATATCGGCCGCACGGGCCCGGAGCTCCTCGGTGATCCCGGTGGCCTCCAGAACCCCATCCCCGGTCAGGGTTCTCCACCGGGAGTTCCAGCTCCTGACGCCCCCGCGCCAGGTTTCCTCGAGGGGGTCCTCGGGGTCCGAGGGACTCCGTGGAAAGGGATCGTCGGGGGTCAGGAGTTCGCCCTGAGCCAGCATGAAGTATCCAGCATGGACCTCGCCGCTTCCCCCACCGGAGGCCCGGAGCATCCAGGTGTAGGCCGCCAACTGGAGGGCCTCCCCGGTCTCCACCTCGTCCCGCTTGTATCGGGAGGAGCCGCTCCACTTGAGGTCCAGGATGAAGCGCTGGCCATCAGGTTGCCGGAGAAGGAGATCGGCCCTCCCCCGGAACGAATCGCATCCGGCAGGCCATTCGGGATCCGGAACGCCCTCGCCTTCATCCCGCGTGGCCACCAGCGGGGCCTCGGTGGCCTCCACCTGGAACCCATGCGTGTTGATGGCGGTGACCAGGGCCTGGACGGCCTCCATCACCGCCTCCCGGTATCGCTGTCGCTCCAAGGCATGGCCTTCCAGAAGGAGTTCGGAAGCCATGGACCCCAACAGCCCATCGTAGAGCTCTCCAGCCCGCTCCTTCGCCCCCTCAGGAGTCCACTGGCGATGTCCACCTTTGAACAGGTCCTCCACGACCCGATGGCAGAGGTTCCCCATCATCCTCGAGCCGGAGGGGATCTCCCGGCGTGAAGACGGACCAAGCCCGGTGGTCCCCAGGGTCCAGCTCATGGGGCACCCGATCATCTTGGACATCTGGGAGAAGGAGAGGGTCCTGTGGCCGCGAATCGTTTCCGGGGCGATGCGATGCTTCGCTACCGGCTCCTCCGGGCCCATCGCCGTCACAGGCTCGAGCTCCATCTGCCTTCCCCCCAGCTTCCACTGACCTCCGACCATCAGTTCCCTGCAGTCCCGGCGGAGCGCCTCCTCGATCTCCCCGGCGTCGGGAGCGCCTGGCCGGACTCCTGCGGCATAGCGGATCTCATCCCAGAGGGGATGGGGGCCTGATGGCTCGCCACACCGCCGTGCGGAGTGGAACAGGAGAAGCCGCTCCCGGGCGTGGAGGAGTCCCCGCCGCCAGCCGGCGGCCTCTCTCCTGCGCCGAAGCCGTGGAGCTTCCAATTCAGCTCCCTGACTCTCCAGCGCCTCCCGTTCCGGCCGGCTCCACCAGGTGGCCGGAGAGGCGACGTTGTCCGAGAAGTCCCACCAGAGGACCGTGCCCGTGGGACCGGTCAGCTGCGCGGGAGACCGGACCACTCTCCAGGGAGCGGCCTCTGGAGGCCGATCCGGGGCGGGACTTCCGATCCCGAGGACGGAATCCAGCATCCGTTCAACCATGGTCCGGGGGAGCACCCCCTTCCCGAGGGCCAGCGCCTGCATTTCCAGCGCATGCTGGGCGGCGGCGGCCGCGAGGCGGTCCCGGTGGACGCGGGGCTGGAGGGCGTCGATGACCCACTGGCAGCGCTCGTGGAGTTCCTCCGCCGGGATTCCCGGGTCGCCTGGAAACCTCCGGGTTGCGAGAAGCTCATCGAGACGGGTGCGGAAGTCTCGTGCCTTCTCCTCGTGGCGCTTTTCCCCGTCTTCCTTTAGGGACCGGGCCTTCCAGAGCTCGATGTCATCCAGTGCCAGGTTCCACTCCTTCCCGGCAACGCCCGGTTCCTGGGTGAGCGCCCTGAGGAGACGTGAGGCGGCCCAGGGGGGAACGGGTCCAAAGGGGAGGGAGAGGAATTCCCCGAGCCCGC
>REED01000140.1 GCA_007695225.1 Gemmatimonadales bacterium | reverse complement strand
GCGGCGGTTGGAGCCGCCGCATGCGCGAGTTGACAAACGGTGGGGAGTCCCCCCCCGCCCGAATCCTGAAGAACGAGGTTCTCTGCGGCTGAGCCGCCCTGGGTGCCCCTGCGCCGCAGGCACCCAGGGCTTGCCAGCCTCCCCCTCACGCCCTCCCAGGCACCGGTTCTTCTCCCACGGAATCGTCGGTGAGGGGCGCAGGCTCCGTCCAGGCCAGGATCACCGAGGGGGCGGCAACCCACAGAAGAACGGCCCCCCAGATGGCCACTGCCAACGCCGGCACCGCGGCGGCCTCGAACACGATGGGATCCCCTCCCCGCGCCAGGCGCTCCAGGCGGGAGGCTGCGAACCCGGCGGCCATCCCCACGGGGAAGGCGAGGAACCAGTAGGCGAGGCGGTGCGCATGGTCCCGGCGCGCCCGGTCCCGCTCGTCCGCTATGGCGTCCATGGCGTTGGCCACATTCCGGGTCGCCACGATGAGCGCCGCCAAAAGCCCCACCGAGACGGCGCCCAGAACCAGGAGGAAGGCGGTGGGAGGCGGGCCCTCCGAGCCCCAGACCAGGACCGCCATGGCGATCCAGACCAGGGGGAGGGCCACCACCAGGAGGCGCTTCATCGGGCGCCCCCGGTCAGGGCCTGCACCGCCGGCGGAAGGATGAACCGGTCATCGGAGGGCGGGGTGGGATCGTAGCTCTCGAAGACGAGGATCTGCTCCTGTCCCATCATCCGCTGAAGGGTGCGGGTGGCCATGGTCACGCCCCCCACCTCCCGGTACTCCTGGTAGATCGTCTCCACCTCCATCACCCCCATGGGCGACTCGGTGGAGCTTACGGTGCCCAGGAGGAAGCCGGTGTCCACACTGTAGCAGTCCATGCTCTCGGCCCCGGAGGGCCACACCACCCGGACCTGATGGCAGGCCTGCCCCTCCACCTCTGCCAGCGCCACCGTCTCCAGGGACTCCACCGCCTCGGGATCGCGCACCAGCGCCCCTCGGCTGGACTGCTCCAGGTCCCGCACCCGCTCGGAACCTTCCAGGATGCGCGGGCCACTGAACGGGTCCATGGACCACAGGACCTCACCATCGTAGCCCGAGAGGATCTCCCCCACCCCGGGGATCTCGATGTGGATCACCCGGTGGTCCGGGTACCGGGAGGCCGAGCTCAGCGTTCCGGCGAGGCCAACGGCGGGCATCTCGAAGCGCCCGGTCATGCTTCCGCCCATTCGGGCCAGGACCGCATCCCGTCCTCCCAGGGCGTCCAGGTGGCGGTCCACCAGGGTCCGGGCCTCGGGAAGGTCCGACGCAGCGTCCTGGGCCTGGACCTCGCCGGCAGGCAGAATGGGAGAGAGCGCCACGGCCAGGGCCGGCAGGAAGCGATGGGGACGGAGAGTTCGTACGTGCATGGGTCAGTTCCTTGAGGGTGAGAGGGGATCGGGGTGGTCCGGCGGTGTCTGGCGAATCCATTCCAGGGCCACGGCCAGGGCGTCATCCTGGCCCAGAAGGAGGGCCTCCCGGGTCAGGGGGGTGACCGTGTCCGGCGTCACGCCCCGGGCTTCGATGCGGCGGCCTGCCCCATCGGTGTAGTCGGCAAAGGCGAACATGAGGTAGTCACCGGTGGGGAGGGGGAGCGTCCGGGCCGGCAGGGCCATGCCCGGGGTCCGGACCCCGAAGATCCGGGCCCGCCCCAACGCCTGCATCCCCGAGGCGAACATCTCGGAGGTGCTCATGCTCAGCTCGTCCACCAGGATGGCCACCGGTCCGGGGAAGGCCGGGGCCCGAGTGGCGTCGGAGCGAACCATTCGGGGGGTGGCCCGGAAGTGCATCTCCGAGTCCCGGGTGCGGAGGGAGCCCAGCGATCCCGGCTCCTGGATGAACTGGGCCGCGGTCGGCACCATGAGGGCGAGGATCCCCCCCGGGTTCCCCCTGAGGTCCAGCACGATTCCCCGGCACGACTCGAGCTCCTGGAGCGCCGACTCCATGGGGCCCATCATCCCCGGATGCCACGCCGAGAGGGCCAGGACTCCGGCGCACCCCGGATCCGGTTCGGCCAAGGGGGAAGCGGACGAACCGGGCTCCCCCCCCGGGTCCACATGGAGGGCGACCCGCGAGGCCCGGACTTCCACCGCCATGGGCGGCAGGAGGGTGCCGAAGCCCATCCGCGGGGTGGCCGAGGGGGCAGGGGTCACCTGGACGTCCCGCCCGGGGGCCACCGTCACCTCCATGGGCTCGGACGAGGCCGGATACTGGAGCCGGTAGCGCAGCCCTGCCACCAGCCCCAGGCGCTGGAGCTCGTCGGCCCGGTCCCGGGGGGCGGGGGCGCGCCCCGCATCCACCAATCCGGCGACCTCGGCGGCCACATCCACCCCGTCCAGGGCCACGATCTCGTCTCCGGATTCCAGCCCGGCCAGGGCCCCCGGCGACCCGGGAGCCACCCGGGTGACGCGGACGGCGCCTTCCACCAGTCGCACATCGATCCCCGTCTCGAGATTGGTGTCGGCCTCCGCGTCAGGGGCGTCGGCGGTAGCCTCGCCCATCCAGTCGCCAGGGAGGAGGGTGTAGTGGGAGGTCTCCAGCTCGGCCAGAAGGTCGGTGATGATCCGGTACAGGGTGAGCCGGTCGGTGGAGTCGTCCACGGTCGCCCGATGGCGGGCCGTGATCTCGGCCCAGTCCAGCCCTCCCATGTGGGGGTCGTAGTGGGTGCGTTCCACATGGCGGGCCACCGAATCGAAGGTGGCCAGCGCCAGCTCGGGGGCCAGGGGCGAGGCCGCTGCGGTGACCGGGGCCGGGTCCGCGGCGGGGTCCAGGACCGGGGTGTGCGCCGAACAGGCGGTCAGCGCCGCCGCCGTCACGGTCAGGCAGAGGGCCCGGAGGCCGGGTCGAAGCGGTGTCATCGTCATCGGGAGTCCGGAGTTGGCGTGTAGAGCTGCTCGCTGAGCGGCCGGAAGGGCTCCCGCGAGAAGATGGCCTCCACCGGGAGGCCGAAGTACTCGCCCAGGCGAAGTGCCAGGTCGAGGCTGGGGTTGTAGTCGCCCCGTTCCAGATAGCCGATGGTCTGGACGTTGACCTCGACAGCGTCGGCCAGCTCCTGCCGGGAGAGGCTTCGCTCCGCCCGGAGCACGGCCAGGCGGTTGTGGATCGGGCGGGATTCGGATCGGGGGGCGCGTGGAGTCATGGCATGAATTGTTGTATAACTACAACGAATTGGCAAGGGAATGCATTGTAACGGCGCACAAGTTTATACTCCTCCCTGAGTTGGGAAGCAGCTCGACCGCCTGGCCGCCCGCACCGGTAGGCCCCGGAGCGAGATGGTCCGCGAGGCACTCCGCCCACTGGCAGTGAGCCACTTCGCGGCGCTGACCATGGTGCAACCGGCCATCCCGGCGTACACTGCCTTACCTTCAACCCGGGCCGCCTGCCATGCGCCGTCTTCTTCCTGCCGTCCTCCCGTGGATCATCGTCTGAAGCGGGGCTTCCGCGGCCTGATTGCCCTCGCCGCATGGACGGGGCTGGGGCTCCAGCTCTGGATCAAGCTGACGAGTGGAGACTTTGACACCGCCGGGGCCGCGCTCTGGAGCTTCGT